>NZ_JACSNE010000026.1:0-48524 GCF_018619035.1 Exiguobacterium sp. s168
TGGCTACCGAAACCTCGAACGATTCTTTTTGAGATTGCGCCTCGAGCTTGGTGGTTAAAATAGCAACCACGTGTTATGGTGATGAGCCTCATTTCTTACAAATATGTAATCCGATTCCAATTAAAAAGGCGTAACAGCAGAAATTTTATACTAAAAATAAAGAATGGAGTCGCTAGATGATTCTTTTTGAACAAGTAACACATGATCACTTTCCGATCATCCAATCGTTGTACGCGAGCGTTCCTGAATATGCGCTCTTAGAAGAACGAGTGCTTCCGCTCTCTGATTCGACCTTACAGGAAGAGTTTTTAAATCCCGATACCGTATCGCTGATTGGATATGTGGACGGAGAACCCGTCTTACTGATTGACTACCTACCGAAGCATCCAAAAGACGGTACACCTTGGATCGGTTTATTCTTAATGGATGCTTCTCAACACGGTACGGGAATTAGCAGTCGGTTACTATCCGCTTTTTGTGATCGATTCCTAAGTCAGGAACCTCACATTCATCTCGCGGTCTTACCTGATAATTTAAGAGCCCGTCGTTTTTGGGAAAAACACGATTTCCGCTATGTGCGAACGAGTTTCTCGAACCGCGAACAACTCGTAGACGTCTACGTGTATGATGTAAGTAAAAACAAATGAAAACGTATGAATGGAGTATCACACAATGTCCAAACCCTCACTTCGCTTTGATGTTTTGTTAGCGGGATTGATTTCCCTGCTATTTTTTAGCATGACGCTCGGATTAACTTTTTTCATTAGTCAACATGCAACAAACCGACTCCAATCGGAAGTCGGGATGAATCTGTCAACGACCGCTCACCAACTATCTGATAAGCTTGATCATTACATGTGGTCACGTTATGCCGAAGTAAAATTGCTGGGTTCCTTATCAACGATTCAACAAACAGAACAAAAAACAGAAACGCGACGGACACTCGAAGAGTTACAACGGCAGATTCCTGACTTTTCTTGGATTGGTCGATTAGATACGGAAGGTAACGTCGTTGCGTCAACGAACCAGATTCTTGAAGGAACGTCGATCAAGGAACGCCCTGTCTTCCAACAAGCCTTATCACAACCATTCATCGGGGATGTCCATGAAGCTGTCCTACTCGCAAAATTATTGCCGAACCCAAGCGGTGAGCCACTCCAATTCGTCGATATTAGTACACCTTTATATGATCAGGGTCGATTTTCTGGTGTCCTCGCAACACATCTCAGTTTCGAATGGGCAAAAGCGATTGAACAAAGCTTTCAGAGTGCTACTTCCTCTCTCCAACAAGTCGATGTCTTCATCATTAGTCAAGATCGAAAAACGATTTTACTTGGACCAAGCGGATGGAGCGGTAAAACATTACCTGATAGCGTAACGCTGACTTCGAATGCTTCTGCGACCGCTTCCTGGCAAGGGAAAGAATTTGTCTCTGGTCAAAGCACAAGCCGAGGTTACAAGGATTACGATGGCTTAGGTTGGACGGTTCTCGTACGTCAACCGACTTCGATTGCGTTCGCTGATGCCGATGCTTTACGTCAAACGATTTTCATCGCTGGTTTGATTGCCTCTTTCGTTACAGCCGTACTTGGCTGGATGTTAGCGAAGCTATTGACACGACCATTATTAAAAATCACACATGCCGCACAACAGATGCAGGATGATCCATCAAAATCACTCCCGAATCATCGTGGAATCCGAGAAATCGAGACACTGACGGATGCCTTACAACGACTGATTCATCGCTTGCTACATACCGAACAAGAGAAATTGACGTTTGAACGCTTGTCACAACGCGATAGCCTGACTGGTCTCGCGAACCGCAACGGTCTCGCTCAATACATCGAACAATTGCCTGCAGAAACGCATTCTATCTATCTTTTCCTTGATTTAGACGGCTTTAAAGCAGTCAATGATACGTATGGTCACGCGCTAGGTGATCTCCTGCTGATCGAAGTCAGTCAACGTCTCGAACAATTGCTTCCACCGGGTGGATTCGTGGCTCGTCTGGGCGGCGATGAGTTCATCATCGTCTTGACGACTCAATCCTTAACAGAAGCACGATACTTAGGTGAACAATGGATCGCTCACGTCTCGATGCCGTATCACTTAGAAGAACAAACCGTCCACATCGGGATGAGTATCGGAGTCGCCGAACAGGTGACAGGAGAATCACTCGAACAAGTCATGCATCATGCTGATTTAGCGCTCTATCGTTCGAAGCAAAACGGTAGAGGATGTATGTCCGTTCATTGACCATTCAGGACGGAGGATTGACAAGCGCTGCTCTCCTCCGTAAGGTGAACGAGAAGCGTATAATTTTTCAACGAGGAGCTGTCAACATGAATCAATGGACACGTGAAGCACGATACCGTCCCCTCTCGGATGTCGATCCGAGCGTCTACCAAGCGATGAAGGAAGAAGTTCGCACATCTCCTTGGCGATTTTCTTACCATATCCAACCTCCGACCGGACTTTTGAATGATCCGAACGGCTTCGTCTATCATGATGGTCTCTATCATTTGTTTTATCAATGGTTTCCACTCGGACCCGTACACGGGCTGAAGTACTGGTATCACATGACATCAAAAGACCTTGTACATTGGTTCGATGAAGGAGCCGCCTTGATCCCGAATGACGATCCTGATTCGCACGGTGCTTATTCCGGTAGTGGCTTCATTAAAGATGATCAAGTGCACATCATGTATACCGGCAATAAACGGGATGCGGATTGGAATCGCCATACGAGCCAGATCGTCGGTCATCTCCGCTCCGACGGACGAATCGAAAAACATTTACCACCTGCTATCCCAAACGTTCCTGCAGGATATACGGAACATTTCCGTGATCCGAAAGTCTTCCAAGATGCATCGGGTACCTGGTACTGCATCATTGGTGCACAGCGCATTGACTTGACGGGTTGTACTGTCATCTATCAGTCTCAAGATGCAGAGCACTGGACATTCCTCGGTGAATTACAGACGAACAATCCAACATTCGGTTATATGTGGGAATGTCCTGATTATTTTGAACTCGATGGAAAAGGTGTTTTCCTCTTTAGTCCTCAAGGGATTGAACCGGATGGTACGAACTATCAAAATATCTTCCAGTCCGGTTATTTCATCGGTGAACCGTTAGCTTTACCCGACTTAACATTCACACACGAATCGTTCCAAGAACTCGATTTCGGATTTGACTTCTACGCGCCACAAACAACTGAAGCGGCAGATGGTCGACGGATTCTTGTTGGTTGGATGGGGTTACCGGATATTAGTTATCCTTCTGACATCTATAACTGGGCACATGCTTTGACATTGCCACGTGAATTAACGATCGAACAGGGACAACTTCGTCAACGACCTGTCCGTGAACTGACACAGCTACGAAAAGAGACACTGTTTGACGAAACGATTCTTTTCGAGCAAGATGTGACGATTGCGGAAGCCGAGATTTTCGAACTCATGATGACAGACTTGAAGCTGTCGTCCGACTCGTTCCGCTTCTCGATTCGTCAAGACGCTACAGAAGAGACGGTATTCCACTACGATGCTGTATCACGTCAATTTACGATCGATCGAAGCCGTTCAGGCGCGGAAGTCCCTGCTGAAACATTTGGTACATCGCGGTCGACTGTCCTTACAAAAGACTTGCATACATTACGTTTGTTCGTAGATCGTTCTTCATTTGAACTTTTCCTGAACGATGGAGAAGCCGTTGCATCTGGACGCATCTTCCCGAAAGCATCCAGTCGTGGGATCGCCTTCTCTGGTGAAGCGACTGCCCATCTATCCATTTTTGATTTATCTTAAATGAACAAAAAGCATTTTCCTGAATAGAATCAGGAAAATGCTTTTTTAATTCAATGCTTCAATCGCAGTTCTTTTTCTAAATCAAATGCAAGGATGTGTTGCTCCCCAATCGGACCCATGACGGACTGTAACGTATCGACGTATCCCGTCTTGAAATACAATGATTTTGCAGCAATATTCTTCTTATTGACTGCCAGTGTGATCGCTGTGACTTCTGGAAAATGATGATGGACAAACTCTGGCAACTGCATCATTGCCTCTTTCGCGTATCCTTGGTGTTGATGGCGTACATCAATGGAAAAGGCACGTAACAGGACACTTTGTTCATGTGTTCGATGTGTTTTAGGGGGATTGAGATGGAGAATAAAAAATCCGACGACGAGATCGTCTTTTTTGATGACGACCGGGAATTTATCTGGATGGGCAACTGCATCTGTGACGACATCCGTCGGAAAAGAAGTAAACTGGACTTGTTCTTCTGGAAGAATGAACGCCTCACATTGTTCATAATGTTCATTCGTATACATGTGTAATTTCACTACAGACATTCTCATTCCGCCTTCCCTCTTTGTACAGGACAAGAGAGTACTCTCTTACATCTATTCCCATTTTAATGTTTTTGTGTCCATTTGCCTAGTCTTTTAGGGTACTCGTCTTACATAACATCCAATAGGTTCTTGTCTCTTTATTCCACGGTTCTTCTTTCCGTAATCCACTCCTGACACTAAAAATGATACACTAGGGAAAGTTCGATTATTGGACGCGAAATTAATACGCTCGAGGTGAACTGTATCATGCATGAAGATTTTTTCGAACAGATGGAGCGATTGACCGGCATTCAACTGAATCCTGTTCAACAACAGGCAATCGAACATGACCATGGTCCGTTGCTGTTACTCGCCTCACCCGGCTCTGGAAAAACAACGACGCTTAATTTTAAAATTGCCTATTTGATTTTACAAAAAAAGATCGAACCACATCGTATTCTAGGGCTGACCTTCAGTAAAGCGGCAGCGCGTGAGATGGCGGATCGATTTTATCACTTATTCCATGAGCTAATCGGAACAACGGCAGCTTTTTCAACGATCCATAGTTTTGCTTTTCAAGTCGTTCGGGATCATACATCCCAGCAACGTCTCTCCTATACGATCATCGAAGGACCGATGGATCAACAACATCCGAATGCGCCACATAAACGCATGTTACTCCGGCGTATTTTCCAGGAAATGAATCGGAGTGTCATTACTGATGATCAGATGGATGAGTTATTACGGATGATTTCCTTCGTCAAGAACCGTCTCCTGTCTTTAAAGGAAATCAAGGCAGTACCGACGACGATTAAACATTTTCCTGATATCTATGTGGCATATGAACAATTTAAGTCGCGTGATCCCTTACATCCGTTACTCGACTTTGACGATATGTTGACGTATGCAAATACGATTTTGGAGCAAGACCGTCGTCTGTTGCAACATTATCAGCGACGCTTTGACTATATTTTAACGGATGAGAGTCAGGATACGTCACTCGTCCAGCATCAATTGGTCGAGAAGTTAGCCTTACCACACAACCGTCTATGTGTCGTCGCGGATGATGACCAAACACTGTACAGTTGGCGTGGTGCAGATGCTTCGAAAATCCTTCATTTCAAGGATACGTATCCGAATGCGACGATTCTTTATATGGAGCAAAATTATCGTTCGTCTCAAGACATCGTATCCGTCGCGAACCAATTCATTCAGCGCAATAAAGCACGCTATCCGAAACAGATGTTCACGGAGAACGCTGCTGTTCGTCCAATCATCTTAGAGACGCTACCGACTTATGAAGATCAGACCCGCTATCTGTTGAATCAGTTACGGACAGAGACAAATTATCGTGAAGTAGCCATCTTATATCGCAACAACGCTTCTTCAATTAACGTCATGAATGCGTTAGATCAAGCAAATATCCCTTTCTACATTAAGGATGTTGATCATAAATTCTTCAGTCATTGGATTTTGAAGGATATTTTAAATTTCATGACATTCGCACAAGATCCAACAGATATCGAGATTCTAGCAACCATCCATACGAAATTCGTCGGGTATATCTCAAAAGCGCAACTGGCTCAATTGCAGCAGTTCGGTACGGGTGAGTCTTTGTTTGATCTGCTTATAAATAAAATCGAGATGAAGTTCTATCAAAAGAAACAACTCCAGCAAATGAAACGGACGTTTGCTTCCATTCAGACCGTTCGTCCGTCTGCTGCGCTTTCCCTCATTCGTCATGAATTAGGATACGAAAAGAATTTACGGAAAATGAGTGAGAGTCTTGGTTTTAGCCTCGATCATCTGCTCGAAACATTGAATACGATCGATAATATTGCAAGCGATGTACCGACGTTACTTGCCTTTCGCGAACGAATATCGCATCTTGAACAGTTAATGCGTGATGCGAAACAAAATAAAAATCAAAATGCGGTCACCCTCTCGACCTTCCACAGTGCGAAAGGACTCGAATTCGATCGTGTCTTCATGATCGATCTCGTCGCAGGGATTCTACCGTCAGCTGATACGATTAAAGCTTATAAGAATGGGCAACTCGATGATATGGAAGAAGCAGCGCGCTTGTTTTACGTCGGCATGACAAGGGCAAGACATGAACTACATCTCCTGTCCTATCGTTTTAAATCAAAATCATTTGATGTCTCGCCATTCGTCGAAGACGTCCATCGTCTTGTCACGCCTGACGCTGCAAAACGAAAAGTAGAGCACCATCGCCCTGCTGTTACAGCGCGAGCTAGCATTCCTCCACTACCGATCACTGAGAACATGCGTGTCTCGCATACAGCATTTGGTCCTGGAACCGTCTTGCACCTGGTTGACGACGTGCTAGAAATTTCATTTGATCAAGGAATGAAAAAACAGCTTTCGTTACAAGTCTGCTCTGAAAATGCATTACTCGAAATTTTATGATTTAAAATGGACCTGACTCAAAAAAAGAATGACGCGTCTTTTCACGCTCTTTCCTCAGGCGAGACACAAGCCAGTTTTCCTGCTTCATTCAAGCAGGAAAGCGGGTCTTGTTTGTCTCTGACAGCGCATAATGCGCTTTTTCCTGTAGGAGTGACGTGTGACGCGTCATTCTTTTTGTTACGAGATAAAGGTGGCAGATTTTTATTCTGCCACCTTTATCTTTGTAGAGGCTGACTTTTGAGTCAGCCTTTGTTGTATCCGTTAATTTTTCGTCGATGACTCATTCTGACGAACCAAGGCGTCCCGAATTTCTGTCAGTAATTTTTCTTCTGTCGTTGGCGCTGCCTCTTCTTCGACGACTTCTTCTTTCTTTCGGAACGAAGTGATGCCCTTGACGAAGAGGAACAGAGCAAATGCGATCAACAAGAATTCAATACTTGCTTGAAGAAACTGACCATACTGTAACTCCGCGTTTCCGACCATGACTGACAAGCCTTTGACATCAATGCCACCGATGATGATTCCGATCAACGGCATGAAGACACTGTCGACAAGCGACTTGATGATCCCGCTAAAGGCAGCACCGAGAATGACCCCGACCGCTAAGTCAATCACATTTCCGCGAAAGGCGAACTCCTTGAATGCCTTAAACATGAAACGTCCCCCTTACCAAGCGCGGGACGCCAACTGCTGAATCGCATATCCGACGCCGTGCTCATTGTTTGTTTTCGTCACGTGATGGGCAATCGCTTTTGCTTCATCATGACCATTCCCCATCGCAATCGCCTTGCCGGCAACCTTGAACATCGGGATATCGTTCAAGTTATCACCGATGACAGCGACTTGTTCAATCGGAACACCAAGGTGGTCGGCAAGAATTTTAACTGCCGTTCCTTTATCGGCCCCAGCTGCCATGACTTCGATATTATCGTGTCCTGACGACGTGACATAGACACCGTCGACCTTCTGCTCGATTTCCTGCCAAATCTTTTTCATTAATTCTTGATCAAACGAGAACGAGATGAACTTGAACACTTGTCCTGCTTGGTTGCGAATGTACGATCGGAATCCATCAATCATCTTGACGTCTTCTTGGACATAATAGCGATCGTGGAAGAAATCGAGCACTTGTTTTGCCCGATCACTCTCTTCACTCAACTCTTTCAACGAATCGTAGGCTGCATCGATTGTCGCCCCTTGTGCTGTCACGAGTCCTTGATCACAGAACATCTCGAAGAAGACTTCATATTGACTGATGATGCCGTAAATTTGTTGCGCTTGCTCCGTCGTTAACGTCGTCGCACTCAACTCTTCTCCATCGACGGTCATCACACGTGCCCCGTTTGACGCGATGATCGGACAGTGGATTCCTGCTGCATCTGTTAATTCTTTTGCATTTAAGTAGTTACGTCCTGTCGCGATTGCAAACTCGACACCTTGTTCGCGTGCTGCTTCAATTGCCTGAATCGTTTCCGGTTCAATTCGTTGTTTACCCGAAAGAACGGTTCCATCCATGTCTGATACGAGTAGTTTGATTGGATTTGCCATCGTCTTCACTCTCCTCTTTTTCTATTTCCATACCACTATACCATTTTTCACATTTTGACTGGTCGTAAACGCGTTTTACAAGATCGGGGACAACAAACGCGAAATACTTTCCTTGAATTTAATCATTCTTGAACGCGCGGCATACGAATCGACCGTCATGAGCTTTGATACCTCACAATCGGCGAGGAAGAGCCGTTCTAGTTCAATCGTTACTTCCTGATCATAGACAATCGTATTCATTTCAAAATTCAACCGAAAACTTCGTGCATCGATATTCGTCGTTCCAACCGAAGCAACCTCGCCATCGACGACGATCGTCTTCGCATGTAAAAATCCAGGTTCATACGTGTAGATTTTAGCTCCGTAAGATAGTAGTTCCCCTACAGCAGCAGTCGTTGCCCAGTAAACAAATGGATGGTCCGGTTTGTTCGGGATCATAATTCGCACTTCCACTCCGGACAGAAGAGCTGCCTTACACGCATCTAAATAACTCGTGTCTGGAATGAAATAAGGCGATTGAATGTAAATCGTCCGTTTTGCTTCGTTAATCATCTTAATCAAGGCAAGCTTCAAATATTCTGAACGGGAATCCGGACCCGACGTGACGATTTGCATCGGTAATATATCCTGAATCCTGTGCGTTCCATAGTAAAACAAAGATTTTTCCGTATAGACGTCACTTGCTTGGTTCCAGTCGAGAATAAAGCGATCAAGCTGATCGTGAACGACGTCACCTTCCAAGCGAAAATGTGTATCTCGCCAGTAGCCAAACTTTTCATCGATCCCGAGATATTCCGTACCGACGTTGAACCCACCAATGTAACCGATTCGACCATCGATGATACAAGATTTACGGTGATTGCGGTTGTTCAATCGAAAATTAACGAATCCGATCGTCGATGGGAAAAAGGCAAACACTTCTCCGCCGTGTGCGAGTAAATCCTTGAAATCCGTCCGTTTGAGACTGCGTGATCCGACAGCATCATACAAGAGACGGACTTTGATTCCTCGACGGGCACAATCGGTTAATGTATCGATCAACGCTAACCCGAGGCGGTCTTTCTGAATGATGTAGTACTGGATATTCACTTCATGCTCAGCCTGGCGGATATCTTGAATCATCCGATTGAACTTCTGCTCGCCATCCGAAAGAATCTGCAGTTGATTGGAGAGACTGAGTAACGAACCGTTCGACATCAGGTTCATCCGAATCATATCCCGGTGCTTTTGAATCATCGGGTGCCGTCCCATCGTTACAAGTTCTTTTTTCTGTAAGGCAATCCGTCTATCCTGTTCCAGTTGTTCTTCATCCGTGACACGATAAAAATTCGTTTTTTTCAACAGTCTTCCGAAAAACAGATAGACGAGAAATCCTACGAGCGGAACGAAATACAAGATGAATACCCATGCCCACGTCGCACCAATATCGCGCCGTTCGAGAAAAATAACTGTCAGAACAGCCAAGATATTCATGATGAGCAATCCGTAGACGATGATGATCGTGAATGTACTCCATACTTCCACCATACGATTCCCTCCCGTTTTAACGGTATTCTTCGATTTTGATTCCTCTGTCTCTTATTCCCGTTTCTTTCCTCATCATTCTTCTGAAGACAAAAAAACCTTTTTGAAGCACTGCTAGCTTCAAAAAGGTTTAGGTGTGTCATGATTCTGGACATGGTTCTGGTTGTTGTAACGCCATTTGTTCAAGCGTCGCTTTGACACCTGCCACACAGTCTGGCAATCCAACACCATCATAAGCAAGTCCGGCTAAATGAATGTGTGGATAGTGAGAAGAGACGATTTCTCGCACTTCTTGAATCCGCTGTGCATGTCCTACCGTGTAGGCCGGTAAGCCGTCTAATAGACGACTGATGACGACACGTTCCGGTTGCAATGGACGACCACAGATGTTTTCAAGGTCTTCTAAGACGACGCGTTCAATCACTTCATCTGATTCACGAACGAGTGCATCTTTTCCGGGGCGTCCGATGAAGGCACGGAGCACGGTATGATTTGGCGCCGCATGATTCCACTTTTGATCAATCGCCGTGCATGCTGTAATCGAATACGGTGCCCGACGGTTGACGATGAATCCTGTTCCATCAATCGGTAACGCAGTTTCTTTATCGAAAATCAACGTAACCGTCGCCGTTGAGTGTGTCGAAAGGTTCGCAAGCCCTGGAAGCGTCGCTTCTGGTAACAGGGACACGACTTGGTGATGCGGAATCGTCAACAAAATATCATCGGCATACTCTGGACCATGATCCGTTTCGAGACGATACCGCCCATCTTCTTCCCGTTCAATGGAGCGAAGTGGTGTCTCAAGACGAATTTCTGTCCGTTCAAGCACCTCTTCTAGCCGCTCGACAAGGGATTCAAGTCCAGTAGCAAGTGACAAGAATTGACCTGTCGCTTTGAGCGTCGGACCTTGTTGTTGGTCAAGCGGACGCATGAGACGCATTCCTTCGAACAAACTTCCTGCTTTTTGTTCATTGGCAACAAATTGCGGATAGGTTGCAAACGTACTCATCCGGTCGATATCACCCGCATAGATGCCTGAAAGAAGCGGTTCGATCAACTTCTCAACGAGCGCATCTCCAAGACGCGGACGCAGGTATTCCCCTAATGGAATGTCCGTTTCCGGAATCGTCAAATCAGGAGCAGGATGAAGCAAGCGTTCTGACACCTCTGCTTTTTCTTCTTCCGTCAATAGAGATGTCTCTGCGAATAACTCTAAATCGGTCGGGATACCCATGACGGCACCTTTTGGAATCGGGTGGAGACCGCGCACATCCAAGATATACGCTTGCGACGTGTTATTGCGAACGAGTTGTTCCCCTAATCCGATCTCTTCGATGAGATCCGTCAGCACGTGTTTCCGAGCGACGTATGAATCCGGTCCACGCTCGATCGTCAATCCTTCGTCCCGATATGTCGCCACCTTACCACCGAGACGACCTTCTGCCTCGAGTAACGTGATATTCATTTCCGGAAACTGTTTCTCTGCATAATAGGCGGCTGCAAGTCCTGATATACCACCGCCCACGATGACGAGACGTTTACTGGACATAACTACCCACCTGTTTCGCTACGGCTTCCGTGACAGCCTTCATGAAAGCTGGATTCGCATTTGGCATGACAGGTCGCGCATAATGGATTCCGAGTTCGTCACAGACGACTTTACACTCGTAATCATTATCAAACAGTACTTCTAAGTGATCGGCAACGAAACCAACGGGTACGTAGACGAATGCTTCGTATCCTTTTTCTTCGTAGACATCACGCGTCAAATCCTGAACATCTGGTCCAAGCCATGGTTCTGGCGTTTGTCCAGCCGATTGCCAGCCTGTGATCATGTGCGGTACACCTGCACGTTGTGCGATCAATTCGGCTGTTTCTTTCAATTGCTCTGGGTATGGATCACCGTTTGCGATGATTTTCTCAGGCAGACTGTGTGCTGAAACGACAAGGACAGCTTTCTCTTCAGGTACTGGTAAAGCGTCGAACGTCTTGCGGATTTCTTTACCCCACCAATCGAGGAACGCTTCTTCTTTGTACCACGATTCAACAGATGCTAAATGAATACCGTGCTTGTCCGCGACTTCCTTCGCACGACCATTGTATGAACGGATACTGAACGTCGAATAGTGCGGTGCTAAAACGACCGTGACCGCCTCCGTGATGCCGTCTTTTGCCATTTGCTCGACAGCATCCTCAACGAACGGCTCGATGTGTTTCAGACCAAGATAGAGCTTGAACTCAATTTCACCAGCATATTTCTCAGACAATTGACGGTGTAGCTCTTCAGCCTGATCAATCGTGACTTGTGCGAGTGGTGAGACACCACCGATGGCTTCGTAACGTTCCGTCAACTCTGCCAATGCTTCTGGAGACGGTTTGCGTCCGCGACGGATGTGCGTATAATAACGCTCGATATCTTCTGGTTTATATGGCGTACCGTACGCCATAACAAGTAGTCCTAACGTCTTCATTTTCCTACCTCCATTTTTTCTTTCGAATAATCATGGATAAATGCAGTCAAACGTTTCAATACTTCTGGATCGACTTCCGGGAAGATGCCGTGACCGAGATTAAAGATGAAGCCTGGTTGCTTCATTCCCATGTCGAGAATCTCCTTCGTTTTTGCTTCAAGGATATCCCATGGCGCTAACAGATAAGATGGGTCGAGGTTTCCTTGGACAGGTTTCGTCAGTCCATGCTCACGCGCTTCGTCGATCGACAAACGCCAATCAAGTCCGACGACGTCTAACGGTAAACTGTGCCATTCCTCCGCCAAGTGACTCGCTCCTACACCGAACATGATCATCGGCACGCCTGTGTCTTTTAATTCCGTGAAAATGCGTTCCATCGTCGGCTTGATGTAACGGACATAATCTTTCCGGCTTGTCGTTCCGACCCATGAATCAAAGATTTGGAACGCTTGGATTCCTGCATCTACTTGTGATTTGATGTAATCGATGACCATGTCACCTAGTTTCTCCATTAAGGCATGCCATACCTCAGGTTGTCCATACATCAATGCTTTCGTCTTATGGTATCCCTTCGAAGGACCACCTTCAATCATATAGCTCGCGAGCGTGAATGGTGCCCCGGAAAAACCAATCAACGGTACTTCGAGTCGCTCCCGTAACAAACGAATTGTTTCATAGATATACGGAATATCTTCACGGTTGAAAGGTTGCAGTGCTTCTACATCTGCCATCGTGCGAATCGGATTCGCAATGACTGGCCCGATGCCACTCTTGATTTCGACGTCAACACCCATCGATGGAAGTGGCGTCATGATGTCTTTGTACAGAATCGCTGCATCGACCCCTAATTGTTTTACAGGTAGTTCTGTCACATATGCGCCTAGTTCCGAGTCATGTGTGATCTCGAAAAGCGTCCGCGTCTTCTTGATTTCACGATATTCCGCTTGATAACGACCTGCTTGTCGCATGTACCAGACGGGAACGTGATCAATCTGCTCGCCACGGATCGCCCGCAAAAACGTATCATTGAATTTCTTCATCATAACTACCCCTTTATACTCGTTCTAACGCCCCAAAAAAACGTACGATAAGTTTGTGAACACAGAAACATTATATCTGAAATTAAGAAGTCTGTGCCAATAAATCGTTTACAAAATGACAGTTCTGTTACCAGTTCATGAAATGTTCACTGTTTCTTGTAAAGACCGAATGCAGCATTCAACTGACCACGAATCAAGTCAGAACGTTGTTGTTCCGTTACCTTGCGTTCTTTTTCTCGAATTTCGTGCGTGCGCCAGCCATCCTCGATTTTTTCCGCGACTTCGACGAGTCGCTCGACATCCGTAAACGAATATTTTCGTGTCTTTCCATTTGTCCGTTCTGGAAAGATTAACTTCCGTTCCTCATAGTAACGAATCTGACGTTCTGACAAGCCGGTCAATTCACAGACGATTCCGATCGACATCACCTTTTTCTCACGGTAGTTCATCTTCGTCACTCCTTTCCACAAAAATACCATGTTAGATTTTCTGACACAACACGTTTCTTCGAAAGTATTTCCGTCTAAAGTAAACACATACTTTAAATGGATAAAGGAGGAACGACAATGAAACTGGAACAACTCGCTATCTCAGTCGATACGTTTTATGTCTTATTCGCAGCACTACTAGTCTTTACGATGCAAATCGGATTCTTACTTCTAGAAACAGGGATGTTACGAGCGAAGAACGCGGGTCACGTCGCCGTCAAACAAATCATCAGCTTCTCAGTTGCCGCTCTCGCCTTTTGGGCAATCGGATTCGGATTGACGTTCGGTGATGGCAATTCCATCATCGGAACGGAAGGATTTTTATTACAAGGAGGATTCAGCAGTCTTGATTGGTCAAACATCACGATTGATGTGAAGTTCCTCTTCCAACTCTCATTCGTCGCTGTCTCCCTCGCGATCGCTTGGGGCGGATTCGCAGAACGTGCTAAATTATCCGTCTACCTGTTGTTCGGAACGTTTTTCGTTGCTATCATTTATCCGATCATCGCACGTTCCGTTTGGGCAGGTGGATTCCTTGGTTCGCTCGGGATGCAAGACTTTGCTGGGTCAACGGTCGTCCACTTACAAGGTGGGATCGCTGCACTTGTTGCTGCTTTACTGCTTAAGAAACGAATCGGTGCTGAAAAAACACCGTTACTCGGACACAACGTCATCTATTCTGTCGTCGGTGCCTTCATCCTCTGGTTATGTTGGTTCGGCTTCAACGCTGGTTCGACACTAACGATTGCAGATGGATTCTTTAGTTACGTTGCCTTGACGACGTTACTGGCGACTGCAGCAGGTGCCCTCGGTGCTCTTGCCATCTCATTCTGGCACCGTCGTGTCGCAGATATCCCGTCGATCATCAACGGTGTATTAGCTGCACTCGTTGCCATCACAGCAGCCTGTGCCTTCGTTGAACCGTGGGCAGCTGTCGTCATCGGCTTCCTCGCTGGTGTGATCACGTATGGGACGAGTATTCTTCTCGCTAGCCGTGTAGATGATCCACTATGTGCCTTCTCCGTTCATGGCGTCGCTGGTATCTGGGGTACACTCGCAACTGGATTCTTCGCTTCACCACGACTCGTTGAAATCACAGGAATCGGACAAGCTGGTCTCTTCTATGGTGGCGGTTTTACGCAACTCGGTGTTCAAGCACTTGGTGTCGTCTTTGCCGTCGTCATCGTCAGCGTCTTAAGTTACGCATTCTTAAAAGTTCTCGACCTTACGATTGGTCTTCGGATCACACGCGAAGATGAACTACGTGGACTTGACGTCGCAGAACATGGTCAAGCTTCTTACGATCTCCCTGCTCCTGTCAGCAAAGAATTACGTATGGTCGAAGAAGAAGATCTCTCAAACGAACGTGTCAATTAATGATTGATAACGAACAAGAGCCTACGCGATGGATTCATCGCGTAGGCTCTTTCTTGTTTATTATTTTCGAGCGTAGTATTCACCAATTACAAGCGCCAAGGCTGCACCACCAACGACATAGAGGGATCCACTTAAAAAGAATCCGAGTAGCGTCAAGACGATACATTGACTGATTGCTGCGAAACGAATGATTTTCCGTTTCGCCTGTACAGCATTTCCAAACGGTAATAGACGAGTCAATAGATGTTGGTCTACTGCCTTCGTGAACGGTGCTAACTGAAAGCTTGTCAGTCCTGCAAACGCAGGGATTGCAAGCGCAACGAACAACTCGTTGCCATTTGCTAACCACATGAACACAGCCCCGATTAATGTCAAACGAACAATCAATCCGATCCCGTCTCCACTCCGGATGAACTGTTTGACATACAAGTAATCGAATGTCGTTTGCGCTCGATGTGGAATCCGCTCGACCATGCTACTTAAGAGACGACGCCGTTTATACGTTGCTGTCAAATGGGGAACATCGACGAACCAATTCGCTAATCGATAAAATCGATCGCGCGATTCCTGCTCAAGTGCAATCCATTCGCGTAGAGGAAGATGGTCCTGACGCTTCAAATGGAGTACGACCATTAAGAGAATTGCGACGACGATCGTCATCCACGCCATATCGATGATGACGAGTAGCGCCGCTCCAAACGCATACAGTAACACCGTCCGATGTGCGATACCTTCAAGCTTTGATAAATTCGCAGCCGCTCCGAACAAAGCAAGCGCTGCTCCAAGTAAAACAAGTTCAAGTGGTGTCGTCTGTTCCGTTCGGACATAAAGGACAACGACTGCTAAAAACGGAATTATGACACGAATGATCCCAAAGACCGCATTGTACGCTCGTACTTGTTGCATGAAACTTGATAACTTCGCTAATACCGGTAATAGAAACACTTGATCCGCTTCGACGAGAAACGTCCGACTTGTCCGGTAGAGCGGTAAAATCAGAAATAAGGCTGCCATGAGATATCGACCAGGAAACGATGGATCGAGTTGATCGAGGAAACGACCGTAGACGACTAAACCGTACAAAATAACGAAGTAAACGGTGAATAACAGTCCGCCATTCGCCATGTACCTTGTATATTTCACGGTCTCCGTCATCGCCGCCTGATATCGTTCCTTCCATAAGGACTGGCTGTTCATCGTTCCGCCTCCTCGATCGCGGCAACGTAGAGATCATCCAGCGTTCCATCTTGCAGTCCATATCGGGCTCGTAAAGCAGCTGTCGTTCCTTCCGCTGCAATATGCCCCTCATGTAAGAGCACGAATCGATTACAGTGACGCTCGGCTGTCTCAAGGATATGCGTCGACATTAAAATCCCTTTACCGTCCTGCTTGAGTTCACTAAAAATCTGAAGTAATTCACGAATCGCGAGCGGATCTAATCCAACGAATGGTTCATCGACGATTAACAGCTCACTGCCTGTGACGAGTGCACATAAAATCATTGCTTTTTGCTTCATCCCTTTTGAGAAGACACTTGGAAACCATTCTAGTTGCTTCGTCATTCGGAGTCGTTCAGCGTAATGTTGCGCGCGTTCTGTCGCAATCGTCTCTTCGACGTCATATCCTTGCGCCATCAGACGAAGATGCTCACGTAACGTCAGTTGTTCATATAACATCGGCTGTTCCGGAATATACGCGACTTGACGACGATACTCGGTTTCATTCGTCGCTAAATCCAATCCATTGATTCGAACGGATCCCGTCTTGACTGGTAAAAGACCTAGTATGTGCTTGATTGTCGTCGATTTTCCGGCACCGTTCAAACCAATTAAACCAACAAGTTCCCCCTGATCGACTTCGATATTGATGTCATGCAGAACCGTTTTTGACCCGTATCCTCCTGACAAACCTTTAATGTCTAATAACATATTTGCCACTCCCTTTAGACTCATCGTAAAGTAGACTCGCTTCGTTTTTCTAGCGTAACGAGTAGTTTTTTAAAATATAATGTTTTAATACTTGTTTTTTCGGTAATTACTCTAAGTGTAATCGTTACATCAATATATGAAAACGATTTACATGCAAATCGAAAGTGAAATCGATGAATCGTTCATTTATTCTCTATCAAGTGGTCTAATCTTCTAGTCCTTTTTTTAATGAACGAACGATTTCAGATTTTTTCACTTTCACACGTGTTTATAACTGCCTGAAAACAGGTAAAACTAATATGTAGAGGAGTTGTTTAAAAATGGGATTCTTATGGGCATTAATCGTTGGTGGTCTCATCGGTTGGATTGCAAGTTTAATCATTGGGAAGGATGTACCGGGTGGCATCATCGGTAACATCATCGCTGGTTTCATCGGTTCGATGATTGGTCAAGCTATCTTTGGTTCAATGGGACCAACAGTTGGTGGATTTGCAGTCATTCCGGCTATTCTCGGAGCAGTCATCTTGATCTTCATCGTCTCACTTATTCTCCGGGCAGTACGCAAGTAATCATATATTTTAAATTGAAAAGGAGTGTTTTAAATGGGATTCTTATGGGCATTAATCGTTGGTGGTATTATTGGTTGGTTAGCAAGCTTGATTTTAGGTAAAGACGTACCGGGTGGTATCATCGGTAACATCATCGCTGGTTTTGTTGGTGCATTGATCGGTCAAGCATTATTCGGAAATTGGGGTCCAATGGTTGCTGGATTCGCAATCGTTCCTGCTTTACTCGGAGCTATCATTCTTATCCTTATCGTATCGTTCATTCTCCGTGCGGTGAATAAACGATAAACAAAAATCCCTCGGACATGAATGTCCGAGGATTTTTTTATGGTTTAGTCTTTTAATTGTAACCACATGCCGTCCTCTCGCTCGACGACCCGCTTTTCCGTCCGTAAATTCAGCCATTCGAACACACCCTCAAGAAAACTAGACGGATATTCCCAAATCGTACCGACTTGTTCTTGCTTCTTTCCTTCTGGTTTTCCAGCGATGGCTTCAAGTTCATCCGGAGTCTTATTCAATCGAATTAACAACTCTTCCACCTGCCCCGACTGATAGGTCACTTCATATCCATCGTATCGCGCTCGATTGGCAACCGTTGAATCAGGCGTTCCGAATGTATTCTCAAACGAATCACGCGAACGTCCAAGATAACTAGTCATCGTATCGATACTTTTTCCAGTCCGAGCTTTTACTTCCGTCTCAAGTAACGTTTTGATATCGACCGCATATTCGTTCGAAACGGTCGTATTGAACCGATCAGCCAATTTAAAGTCGGCTGTCGCGTTCGGTTCATCTCCGAGTTGTATAGTCTTTGATTCCTCGATGGTCTGTCCTGATTGTTCCGCGCTTACCTGAACATCATACTCTCCAGGAGAACGCTTGATTTCAAGGGATTTCTGATCAATCGTTCCGACTTCTTCTCCATCTAACGAAACCTTTGTTCCCGGTAGATCACTCGAAACGGTTAACCGCTGAGGATTCACATCAAGAGAGTACCGATCATACCAAAGCCATCCATCTTCTTCTTGTAACGAAAACAGATGTGTTTTCACTTGCTTACCTGCGTCTTGATCCTGTTTGACTTGTGCAATGACCCGGTCCGTCCGCTCTGCATCAGCCGTCAACCAACTAACGAGTCGCGTCGCTTCACTCATCGATAGTGACTTACCGCTCGTCGTGACTAGCTTTTGGAACCCACGCTGATCCTTTTCCTTTAATAAAACAGCAAGACGCTCGTCTGTTTTCTCCATTTTCGCCGCTTCTTGTATGTTACGCCCAAACCAAAAGGCAACTAATAAGAAAAGACCAACGACGATAACGCTACCGACGAGCAGACGCTTTTTTCGTTTTTTTTGAGCCGTTGAGGCTACTCGTGATGCCATGCAGTTCGCTCCTTCCCTTCAGTAGCTGTATGTTTCTAAGTGTATCGGGTTCAATTTGACTGTCAATCGTGCGGAAGTCGGAAACTTTCCGTATACTAATATTATCTTACCCAAAGGAGTGAACGTTCCATGCAAAAAGAGTCATGTATTTTCTGTAAAATTGCTCGCAAAGAAGTCCCTGGTCATATCGTATTTGAGAACGAACAAGTTCTCGCTTTCCTAGACTTGTCACAAGTGACAAAAGGACATACACTCGTCATCCCAAAACAACATGCCGATAATTTGTATGATCTCTCTCCTGAACAAGCACAAGACGTATTTGCGACGATCCCGCAAATCAGTCGTGCACTTCAACAAGAGACAGAGGCAGCTGGCATGAATCTCTTATCGAATACAGGAAAAGTAGCGGGTCAATCGGTCTCCCACTTCCACCTGCATCTCATTCCGCGTCACGATAAACAAGATGGTTTCGGCGCGAAATGGGAAGTTCATAATGACGATTACACGGCAGAGGAATTGGCTGAACTCGCTAACTCGATCGCTTCACGCATCTAAGTCTGTTCTTTTTCTTCTATTCTTAGAAAAATATTGCCGAAATAGGTTTCTTTCATTCGATTTTCGGTAAAATAATATGAAACAAATATTTTAATATTAAAAAGGAGGTTCAATATGTCGAAGCGTCCCGCCCGTAACTGGGTCGCTTTTGGTGCTACGCTAACACTTGTGACTTTTTACGGTCTGAAGGCGCTTCGCCAAGGTACGAAAAGCGACTCTTCGAACGGTCATCAACGTCGAAATTCTTATTCTACAATCGTAACGAATGTGCAGGATTTGACCCAGGAGGGCAAGAACTTAGTAGAGACAGCAAAAGCGTCTGGTATGCACTTCAAAGAAGAAGTCATGCAGAGCGTCTCGGAATACCAAACGGAAGTCCAAGCATCGCTCACGAAGATCCAGTCTCTCGCTGATGAAGCGAAACAGGAAGCAGACCAGCTTTCTCCACAAAAGTAAGATCCGTTGCTTCGATTTGTTTTTGTATAGTTTGCATTTTGCGCGTTTGAGCCATTGTCACCTTTCGAAAGGATGAGTCAGATATGGAACACGAAAAGTTATATCCTGGACAAGAGGCTTTATTGTATAGCCACAAGATTGTCCAGTTAAGCAAAGCACTATGGAAAACGGTAGAAAAAGATTGGCAAAATTGGATCAAGCCCTTTGATCTGAACATCAATGAACATCATATCTTGTGGATTTCGCACGCGCTAGGTGGCGCCTCAATTTCAGAAATCGCGAAGTATGGTGTCATGCACGTCTCAACGGCATTTAACTTCTCGAAGAAGTTAGAAGACCGCGGACTGTTGACGTTCTCAAAAAAGGAAACAGATAAACGAAATACCTACGTCCAGTTGACACCAGAGGGCGAATCACTCTTACTTGAGACGATTCAAGCGTTCCGCCCTGAAGAAAACGGTGTCTTCCGTGCATCACTTCCTCTTCAGGAACTGTACGGGAAGTTCCCGGAATTAACGGACATTTCTGCGATCGTACGTCGCTTGTATGGCGACAGTTTCATGGACATATTCGCTGAGACATCGAAGATGATCACAGAAGAAGCAGATCGTCGCCCTCAAGATCCAGTCATGGACTCAATCAAAAAAGCATAACCTTACCAAAAGCGTTTTAGCCTCTAGCTAGAATGCTTTTTCTTAGATCTTTTTTCCTCATGACAAGGACATTACTACTATGTCTCAAGAGCGTTATTTCCCTCACAATTTCCCATAAAAATTATCCTCAACCAACTACTTGGATGTGATAGCATGGAAAAGAGCAAGTATCTCTTGGCATGACAAGATACAGCTGTCAACCAGACGAGAATATGATATGATAAAACGGTTGAAATAAATGGTAAATTAGGGGTGTATGTATGAAAAAGAAATTGTTAGGCGCAGCAGCAGTCGCAAGTGTATTTACGTTAGCAGCATGTGGATCAAATGACGAAGCCGTCATCAATTACAAAGGTGGCGAAGTCAACAAGGCTGACGTCCAAGAAGAAGCATACGAAAAAGCTGGTGCTCAAATCGCCTTCCAGCAAACGATGAACAAATTGCTCGAGAAGAAATACGGCAAGGAAGTCACGGATAAAGAAGTCGAAGCAGAAGTCAAAAAGACAAAAGACCAGTTCCCGGATAAAGAGCAGTTCAGTACGACATTGAAATCTGCTGGAATCAAGAACGAAAAAGAATTCGAGAAAGTTCTTCGCACACAAATGCTCTTAACGGAAGCAAAATCTGCAAAATCAAAAGTAACAGATAAAGAAATCCAAGAGCGTTTCGACCAAGAAAAAGTCGAAGTTAAAGCAAGCCATATCCTCGTCGCGAAAGAGTCAGAAGCAAAAGACATCAAAAAGCAATTGGATGACGGCGCGGACTTCGCGAAACTTGCAAAAGAGAAATCAACAGATACAGGTAGCGGCACAAAAGGTGGAGACCTCGGATACTTCACAAAAGGTAAGATGGTCCAGGAATTCGAAGATTATGCGTTCAAGGATGGCGTTGAAGGTAAAATCTCCGATCCAATTAAAACACAGTTCGGTTACCACATCATTAAAGTAGTCGATCGTAAAGAAAAGAAAGACTTTACACTTGATAAAGAAAAATCACGCATCAAAAAAGCACTTGCTGAAGAAAAAGCAGCACAAGTCAACCCGAACGATATCTACCGTTCACTCATGAAAGAATACGATGTCAAAATCGAAAACAAAGACTTCAAGGATGCTTTTGATTTAGATAAACAAGAACAACAACAAATGCAACAACAAATGATGCAACAACAACAGCAGTAATCAAAAAAGGAAGCCGCGAAGGCTTCCTTTTTTCATATCTTGAATAGTTAACGAACCGTCCGAATCGGAGCTCGTTCGTATTGTTTCGGCAAGGCGACCGTATCCCCAAGTTCGGCTGCCGCATGATAGACCCAGTACGGTTGGCGAAGTAGTTCACGTGCGAGCAGGACGATATCTGCTCGACCGTTACGGACGATTTCCTCTGCATGAGCAGCTGTCGTAATCAATCCAACCGCGCCTGTTGCAATACCCGCCTCTCGCTTCAACTCTTCTGCGTAGCTCACTTGATAGCCCGGATACACTTCAGGTACGGCATTAGCGACGACAGCACCAGAACTACAATCGAGTAAATCGATGTTACGTGCTGCTAGTTCCTTCGCAAGTGGAATATAATCCGTTGCTGTCATTCCCCCCGTTGCATGATCGGCTGCTGAAATCCGGACCCAAATCGAGAGCTTCGAGACTTCCTGAATCCCATCAATGATCTCTAGCAACAAGCGCATCCGATTTTCAATCGATCCACCGTATTGGTCCTCACGAACGTTTGATAACGGAGAGAGGAACGTATTCAATAAATAACCATGAGCTCCATGAATTTCAATGAAATCATATCCTGCTCGTTCTGCTCGTAATGCTGCATCGATGAACTGTTGTTTGATCGTCGCGATTTCCTCAAGCGTTAATGCGCGTGGATCCGTATACGTATCATCAAACGGTAAAGCGCTCGGTGCGACGGGTGGTTCTGCCGTCGTGCTTTTGCGCCCGGCATGGGCCAGTTGAATGCCTGCTTTTGCACCCGCTGCTTTGACTTGGTCGGCAATCCGTTGTAAGCCTTCAATATGCGCATCTGACCAAATTCCAAGGTCACCGGCTGAAATGCGACCGTCTGGCGTGACGGCACTCGCCTCTAAGATGACACCACCGACACCACCCATTGCACGTGTTGCATAGTGTGTGACATGCCAATCTGTCACTAGTCCATCTTCTTTTGCACTGTACATGCACATCGGCGCCATGATGACCCGATTTCGGAATGTCAACGTTCCGAGTTGAACCGTATCAAACAACTTCGTCTTCATCTTTCTTCCCCCTTATAGCTTCGGACGGTAAAAAGCACGATTATCCAGTGCAAATGATCGTTCCGAGAACTGTCCTGGCTCGACATATTCCAGAAGGCGATCCATCATCGTCATCCGTGCATCAAGGTTATCGATCAAGAACAAAACTTCTGCTTCTCGCATCTGTGGTGCGACGGCAGAACCCCATTCTGGTCGTCCGTGATGACTTAAGACGAGATGTTGCAAGACCGTCAGTACTTCTGCGTCAATTTGTAATTCTGCTCCGACTTTTTCAAGTTCCGCTACCATCATCGTAATATGACCGACGAGTTTACCAGGCAACGTATATTCCGGTGCAACCGGATCGGATAACTCCTTGATTTTCGCATAATCGTGTAGAATGATGCCACTGATTAGCACGTCACGGTTTAACGTCGGATAGAGTTGAGCGATTTGATCCGCTAAACGCAACATCGAAAGGACGTGGTACGACAGCCCCGAGTAAAAGGCATGATGGTTCTTGACCGCTGCCGGGTGCGTGAAGTAGGCGTCAAATCGTGAAGTAATCAAATGTTTAACGAGCTTTTTCATGTCACTGTTTTGAATCGATTCTACGAACGCGAGGACTTCCGTCTCGATCTGCTCTCGCGGAATTGGTGCCGATTGAACATAATCCTCGACATTCATCTCTTCTAGTACTGTGATTTGTTTAAGCTTCAGCTGTGTCCGTCCTCGATAGTCCATGACTTCTCCAGCAGCATGGACGATCGACTTCGGCGCATATTTTTCAAGATCACTCGTATCCCACATCTTCGTCTCGATTTCGCCTGTCTTGTCCGTCAAGATGAGCGTTAAATACGGTTTCCCGTTTGCCGCAATTCCTTTGACCGCCTGCTTGATCATCGCTCGTTGATCGAGCGTTTCTCCAACTGCTAACTTACCGATTCCTTTCATACTTGAAACACGTCCTTTATCTGTAAAATAGGTGTCTTTTTTATATTCCATTGACTACACTTAAGGCATATACTATTTCATTCTACTATATGGGAGTCATGAACATGGAACTGGAACCTCAATTTAATTGGTCCCGCTATCTCGATTTAGCTGACTATGAACAAACATTTCCGGCGGCTACCGTCGACCAATCCGAAATGGACTGGCTCACGCAGCTACGATCAAAAGATATGAACTTTACCCGCTCGGAAAAAGGGGTTCTTTATGGTGCTGTCGTCACCTGGCAAAATCCTGTCGACAAAAGTGACCGTCGCTCGATTTGTTTTTATGTGACGAAAGAAAAACTGATCACGATCGGATTGTCGGAATCGATCGTGACACTCGTTGCCCCCTACTCGCCCGCGCATCCGTTCGCTGCTTTTTATACGATTCTTGCTTTACAGCTGAACACATATTTTGCCGGTATCGATCAGTTTGAGACGGAACTGTTCTCAAGACAAGATGAACTGCGTGGCAGCATTAGTGAAAATTCGCTTGATAGCATCTTCGCGCTACGCGACACGATCGAGAACTGGTCCGATTTGATCGTTCCGTTTCAAGAGCTCGTCATGGCTGGTGAAGAATCATTTCTCGACGAGGACGCGTATCTCGAGGATCTCTCGTTGAAGCTAGCTACGAAACGTGTTCGCCGTCTGTTAATGCTCATCGAACATTATCAAAAAGACATTGAGGTCCTGCTCGACTTATCGACGACCGTCTCGAACTTCCGTGGAAACGAAATCATGAAGGCGTTAACGATCTTTACTGCCGTCGCGACACCAACGATGGCCCTCGGTGCAATTTGGGGGATGAACTTTAAAATCATGCCGGAATTAGAATGGAAATACGGTTACGCCCTATCCCTAGGTCTAATCTTTCTCTCGACCGGTGGCATCTTCTACTGGATGCGCTGGCGTGGATGGTTGGGCGCTCTTGTTCGGATGCCAAAGAACAGTCGACCAAAAAAATAGATATCGGAACATAAGTTCGTTATACTAATTGTATCATATCTACTGAAAGGAGACGCTTGTACGATGGAACGAAAAATCATTCATATTGATATGGACGCCTTTTACGCTTCCGTCGAGCAACGCGATCGTCCTCGATTAAAAGGTGTTCCCGTCGTCGTCGGTGGACCGCCTCATGCACGCGGTGTCGTAGCGACCTGTTCCTATGAAGCACGGAAATACGGCATCCATAGCGCGATGCCGTCAAGACGTGCCTTCCAGCTTTGCCCTCGTGCCGTCTTCATTCGTCCTCGCTTTGACGTCTACCGGGCTGTCAGTGCGCAAATCATGGCACTTTTTCGAGAAGTGACACCGCTCGTCGAGCCCCTCTCACTGGATGAGGCGTACCTCGACGTCACCGAAAATTACTTTGATCAAAAAAGTGCGACCTATATTGCGCAATATGTTCTACAACAAATTAAAGAACGGACAGGTCTGACTGCCTCTGCTGGTGTTTCTAACTCTAAACTCGTCGCGAAGGTCGCTTCCGGATACGAGAAACCGAACGGATTGACGGTCGTTCCTCCAGAGGACGTCCTGAGTTTCTTATCTCCATTAAAAATTGGAGACTTACATGGCGTCGGAAAAGTCACGGAACAAGCGTTACGCAAACAAGGGATAGAAACCGTCGCAGATGTTCAAGCAATGCCGGTCGAACAATTACGAGCATTGCTTGGACGCGATCGGGGAACGGAACTACATGCGATGGCGCATGGGATCGACGAGCGTCCGGTTCGTCCGGAACGCGAGCGAAAATCAATCGGTTCTGAGACGACCTTCGAAGAAGATACGGAGGATATCGATACGATATTTGAGACGTTGATTCGAGAATCAAAATCCGTCATTGCGAGTCTTCAAAAAAAAGAACTCGTTTGCCGAACGATCACGATCAAGTGGAAGACTGATACATTCCAGTCACGTTCGAAACGGCATACATTTTCAGAAGAGACGGCGGACGAAGAACGATTACTTGAGGAAACAACGAAACTCTTCAATGGCATCACCTTCGACGGACCAATCCGCTTGATTGGTATGACGGTCAGTCACCTTACTACTCCTCCTGCTGCGAGACAACTGACGTGGCAAGACTTAGACTTGCGCTTGTAAAATGAATAGCGATTCATTATACTGAATACAAGACCGATCAGACAAGGGAGGAACAAATATGCAGTATACGATGACAGTCTTTTCAGATCGTGGTGAAACGTTACTCGATGACGTTTTTGAAGCAGAAACAGATGGACAGGCACGAGAAGAAGGGATTCGACGTCTCAATGAGAGTGGATACGCCCATCATGCAGCTCGCGTCACACGTTCAGGTCGTTTGATTCATTTCGAGCGCGCTTACTTGCCACGGATCGTCCCTGCTTCATCTTGAGCCATACAAAAAAGGAAGACGTGCCATTATGGCCGTCTTCCTTTTTGATTACTTATTGGACGTCGTCTTGTTGCTCCATCATTGGCGCGTAGAGTTCTTCTAACGGCTTCATGATGATTTGTGTGACTTCCGTCAACATCGTGTGCATCCGTTGCTCTTCTTGCATCAGCTGACTGATTAATGGGTTGTTTTGTACTTCAAGCATCTTAGTTTGGGCAGACGCCATATCGTCTGGTGTGATTTCTTCACCTTGCATCTGTTTTTGTTGTAATTCAAGTTGGATGTTACGGAACGATGCGAACAATTCGTTTGATTCCGGATCCGCATTCACTTGCGTGTACAAATCTTTTAATGTCGTGTACTCCGAAGTTTCACGTAATGCACGCTCCAGAGTGTACGCGTGATCGTATAAGTTTGTTTCTGCCATGAGTAAAACCTCCAATTTGTTTAGACGAGATAAAGCCCCGCCTGTATCAATCCAATTAAACCACCTAACAACCCTCCAAGCCAAGTGATAGCCCGGAATTCTCGCTTAGAAATCGATAAGACGATTTCCTCGAGATACGCAGTATCCAGCAAACCGACCTCTTCTCGAACGATCGTTTCGAGATCGAGCGTTTGTAGAATTTGTCCGATTTGATTCGTCGTCCGTTCGAATAGATGATCGATGACAACAGGGACATGTTGCTCGAGCAATTGTGACTCGAGTGGATTCAACCAGACGCGTAATGGTGTAGCAAGCATCGATTCAATCGGTAAACGCGCCAAGACTTGTTCTTTGACGGTCTGTCGAATCCGTGACTCCGTCTCTTCCGTCATATAGGATGAGAGTGGACGATCCAGTCCCTTTTGCCATTCCTGACGTAATAAGGCAAGGATGAACTGAGACGTCGACTCTGATTGAAGTACCCGTTTCAGCTCCGGCTGAATCATATCAACGACGTTGACGTTCGCGAGCAACATCCCGAACATCCCACCTCCGAGACGCTGTTGGATGAAGCGAGCAACCGTTTCCTCAAGTTGTAAACGTCCTTCTGGTCCATCAAAATATTCCTCTGCTTGGTGTAATACGGATGTGATGAGTCTTGGCATGACTTCCTCGATTTTTTGTTCTCCGGCTTCCCCGATCAACTCGCGCACAGACTGCTCACGCCATTTGCCCATGAGGAGCGAAAACTCCTGCTCCAAGTGATAACTGATTTTCCCTTGGATCCGTTGTTTTGGTTCGTCGATGAATCGACCGATCCACGCTTCCGTCGTCTCTTCCGAGCGCGTCCATTTCATGACTTCTTGTTCGACGAGCCGCGTGACGGCTCCACGAACAGCTGGTGATGCGAGACGTTTCCCGATTCCTTCTGGCGTCAAGAGATGCTTGACGACCGTCCGTCCGAGATTCGCTGCCAGTTCATCCCGCCGTTTAGGAATCAGACCAGGTGTAAATGGTACGCGAAATTTTCCGATGTATTTCGGTTCAAGTGGTCGAAATAACATCCGAATCGCTAAATGATTCGTGACTGCCCCAATCAGGGCCCCAATGACAATGATTCCGACAAGTTTCAATACGAGTAAAAACGTATCTGACATAAGTTATCATTCCTTCCGATTTTCGACTTATGGTAAAGTCGAGATAGTTATGTACGATTTAGGAGTGATGCCGTGTGTTACGACAACTGATGACTGTATTCAATGACCAGCTTACGACCGATCCGAATGTTTATTGCCAGGAACAGTATAGCGTATATCGCCTTGAAGATGGACTTTGTTTTGGAATCAAGGCGACTGCCATCTCTGACCGTGAACAACAACTGCTTGATGTATTCGCTGAACGCATCATCACGACGTCACGGTCTGATATCGATCTATGGCGAGAGCGTATCCAATCTGCTCATGCCTTGGAAGATCAGTCGTTCCGACTTGTCCATTTTTTGTTCAATCCAACCGATGAACGGACAAGTGAAGAAATTCAACAATTGCTCTCCTCTTTCTTTTCGCAGACGAGCATCCTTATTCCTTTTAGCGCACATCGCTTCACGGTCGTTGAACGCGAAGAGTTTGTCATCGAGTCAGAACTATCCGATTTATTTTTAGCATTACAATCTGATTTTGTACTCGACGGTAAGGTATTGCTTGGTCAACAACGTGCTGCAGGTGATATCGCCGTTCAGTTCCAACTTGAACAAGCAGCGCTTGCTTTCGTTCCTTCGATGCACATCGAACGTTTCTTGCCTGCCATGCTCCGCCTTGCAAGTCTAGATGACCGGCATCGCGCGACACTCGTCGATCAGTTCATCCGTTCCCTCGAGCCAGAGTCTCGTGAGACGATCCTTGCTTTTTGTCGAGCTAATTTGAACGTCTCCCTGACAGCAAAACATCTATTCTTACATCGAAACAGCCTCCAGTATCGACTCGACCGGTTGACGGAGCAGACTGGAATCGATGTTCGCTCATTTGAAGGCGCTACTTTTCTCTATACCTTACTTCTTGTAGCATGATGCCTAATTGAAAACGTTTGCATTTAGTCAGGTTGTCCATAGTCAGACTCCCTGACTTCTTTTATACTAAATCTTGTAAGCGTTATTATTTCATCATTTACATTAGGGGGAACTACACATGGCTGAAATTCGTCTTGAACATATCGATAAAATCTACTCAGGTGATGCAAAAGCGGTTGATGACTTCAACCTTCACATTAAAGATAAAGAATTCATCGTCTTCGTCGGACCATCAGGTTGCGGGAAATCAACGACACTTCGGATGATCGCTGGACTTGAAGAAATCTCAGGTGGGGATTTCATCATCGATGGCAAACGCATGAACGATGTAGCACCAAAAGATCGCGATATCGCGATGGTCTTCCAAAACTATGCATTGTATCCGCATATGAACGTCTTCGATAACATGGCATTCGGATTAAAGCTTCGGAAGTTCCCTAAAGATGAAATCAAGCAACGCGTTGATAACGCAGCTCGTATCCTTGGTCTTGAAGAATACCTCGAGCGGAAACCAAAAGCACTCTCTGGTGGTCAGCGCCAACGGGTAGCGATTGGTCGCGCCATCGTTCGTGATGCTAAAGTCTTCTTGATGGATGAGCCGCTCTCGAACTTAGATGCTAAATTGCGTGTACAAATGCGTAAGGAAATCATTCAGTTACACAAACGTCTTGAGACGACGACAATTTACGTCACGCACGATCAGACGGAAGCAATGACGCTTGCGACACGGATCGTCATCATGAAAGCGGGAATCATTCAACAAGTCGGTACGCCGAAAGAAGTCTATGATCACCCGGATAACATGTTCGTCGCTGGATTCATCGGTTCACCATCGATGAACTTCTTGACAGGTAAATTAGCGGAAGACGGTCTCTTCCATGTTTCAGGAACAGAAGAGAAATTCGAAGTACCAGAAGGAAAAATGAAAGTTCTCCGCGACCGTGGTTACACGAACAAGGATCTTGTCCTCGGAATTCGTCCAGAGGATATCCATGCGGAATTGATTTACCAAGACACGAAAACAGCACACCGCTTCCCAGCACATATCGAAGTATCTGAATTGATGGGTGCAGAGTCTTACCTCTACTCAAAAGTCGGACAACAAGCGTTCACGGCACGTGTTGATTCACGTTCACACGTCGAGATGGGATCGCAGCTTGATCTCTTCTTCGATATGACAAAAGCACACTTCTTCGATGCTTCAACAGAAGCAACGATCCGTTAATCGCATCATCGATCAGTTACGATGTTTCAGACTGTCCTATTAAGGGCAGTCTTTTTTATTGACAGACGTTCCTGTAACTTTGTATGATACTGCTTGTAGCTTAAAATTAATCCTATTCGAAAACTAGGAATTGAAATCATTTATTTATAAAGGAGAGAGCGCTATGAAACACGGTTTGAAATTAGCTGTAGCAGCATTATCGACAGCGGGGGTGCTTGCAGCATGCGGCGCTTCGAACGACAACGCAGGTTCTGATAAAGAGTCAAAAGTCATTACAGTCGGTACAGAAGCAACGTACCCACCTTTCACGTATAAAGAAAAAGGAAAATTGACAGGTTATGACGTAGACGTCATGAACGAAGTCGCAAAACGCGCCGGCTATAAAGTCGATTACAAAGCGATGGACTTCAAAGGACTCATCCCAGCACTTGATTCAAAACGGATCGATGTCATCGCGAACCAAATGGGAATCACGCCTGAGCGCCAAGAAAAATACGCTTTCTCTGATGCGTATACGGTCTCTGGTTCAACAATCATCGTCAACAATAAAACGAACGACATCAAAACACTCGACGACTTAAAAGGAAAGACAGTCGGTTCGACACAAGGTTCACTCTATGCCAAAACAGCTGAAGAAGCTGGCGCGAAAGTGAAATACTACAAAGGTGCGAACCAAGTCTTGAAAGATCTTGAAGCAGGTCGTGTTGATGCTGCCATGAACGATCGTCTCTTCGTCTTGACGGAGCTGAAGAAAGCAGGCTACAAAGTTAAAGCGGTCGGTGAAACGTTCGACAAGAACGAATCAGGCTTCATGATGGCGAAAAACAGCAAGTATACAGAAGACTTCAATAAAGCACTCGCTGAGATGCAAGAAGACGGCACTCTTGCAAAAATCGGTGAGAAGTACTTCAACGAGGATATCAGTAAGTGAGTGAATTACTGACGATCGTCCGGGATAACTCGGACGTCTACGCAAAGGCGATTGGTACGACCCTTCTTGCAAGTGGTCTCGCCATCGTCTTTGCGCTTATTCTTGGGTTGATTCTTGCCGTCATGCGTGATAGCCGTCTTGCCGTCTTTAGCGGTTTTGCACGTTTATATGTCTCGTTCTTCCGAGGAACACCATTACTGCTACAAATCCTGATTTTATACAATGGTCTCGTTGTCCTTCAGTTGACTGGATTCCAAGCCCTCGCCTTCGGCTTATCGCTTCACTTTTCTGCGTATATCTCAGAATCGTTCCGCGCTGCCATCTCCTCTGTCGATCGTGGACAATGGGAAGCAGCTGACTCGCTCGGTATTCCGCGTCGTAAGACATTCAAGGATGTCATCTTACCGCAAGCGCTATCTCGAGCGATTCCACCGCTTTCGAACTCTGTCATCGATATCATCAAATCGACATCACTCGGTACGATCGTTGCTGTTGAAGAATTGACGTATGTCTCTGACCAGATTTCAGCGACAACTTACCTCGTCATGCCGTTACTCTTGTTCTCGGCTGCGATTTACTGGATCATGTCGACAATCATTCAAAGTGTTCAACATCGCTTAGAAGCACGCTTCAGTATTCCAGAATGATTTTTCCCACACTTGGAACCGTATGGATTTCAAGTGTGTTTTTTTAGATTTTTTTAGGTTTAGCACTAGGCAATCCGGGAATAATCAAGTATACTAATAAAAATCAGAATTATCTGACAACTTACAAAGGAGCGTGGCCGAGATGAAACAAGTAATTGAAGCTTTCCGTAGACAAGATGCAGAGCAGCGAATTCCAGTGCTACGTCTCGAAATCGATTATGAGCTCAGTACGCTCTTCGATGCGATTCAAGCCAATGACCAAGCTGCCGTTTCAGCAAGTAAAGATCGTCTAGATAAATACCGTCAGGAGATGCTTCGTTTAGAAGCTTAACCTCATAGATCCCCCATCTCTCCTCCCCCTTGAGATGGGGCTTTTTTTTGTCTACTTTTTGACGTACATTCTATGTGTAAGCGAAAGAGAGGATTGCTTCCGAATGATATATTGGAAACGATCCTCTCACTTTATTTCGCTAACGGACAACGTGCGCATTGAGCGTCTATCTCAAAACCAATTAATCGACGTCACGACCACGTGATGCCTTCAAAATCTCAAACCATTGCTCGCGTGTCAACGATACTTTCGTCGAACGAACCGCAGATTCAATGCGTTCAATCTTACCAGAACCAACGATTGGCATGATACGTGCTGGATGTTTGAGCAACCATGCATATGCGACCTCATCGATTTCTTCTGCCCCGATCGTCTCTGCGATCTCAGCTAATTTTTCGCGTAACGGTGCATATTGCTCGTCCTTGAAGAGACGCCCCCCCGCAAGCGGACTCCATGCCATCAACGGCATCTCATTTTCATGACAGAGATCAACGGATCCATCCTCGAAATGTTTCAATTCTGATACCGACAACTCGAGTTGGTTCGTCACGAGCATGAATGGTAAGCGAGACTGAATGAGACTTTGTTGGGCAGGTGTATGGTTCGAGAGACCGAATGTCCGTACCTTTCCTGCGTCCTTCAACTCTACGAACGCTTCAGCAATCTCGTTCGGGTCCATCAACGGATCTGGACGGTGAATCAACAACGTATCCACGTACTCGACACCGAGTTCTTGAAGAGAACGGTTGACTTGTTTGATGATGTGCTCTTTCGTCGTATCGTAGAATGATAAGGACTGATCCGAGAAATGATCCCCTTTCATCTTGATGCCCGTCTTCGTAACGATCTCCATCCGGTCACGTAACTCCGGTTTTAAAGCAAGAGCTTCTCCGAATAAGCGTTCATTCGTATAATCGCCATAGATATCCGCGTGATCAAACGTCGTAATCCCTAAAGCAAGGCATGCTTCGATCAATTCGAGACGCTCTTCTTTCGTCATCTCCCATTCATTCAATCGCCATAAGCCATGAATGATGCGTGAGAATGATAAATCTTCTGTTAGTTGAATCCGTTCCATCTGTCTTCCAACTCCTCTGTCGTATAAACTCTATCTCGTTTACTGTACCTCAAAATGGAACCGGTTGCACGAATTTCACTTTTCAATGCTCTCAGACAAAAAACAGGACCCCGTCGATGACGTGATCCTGCATGGGACTTATTGAATTTGTTCGACTTCTTGCATGACTTCATCTTCGATCTGCTGACGTTTGCGTGTCGTCTCAGCAGCATCTGGTGACGTGACGCTGAAGTAGAATTTGATTTTTGGTTCCGTGCCCGATGGACGAAGGCAGAACCACGATCCATCGCTGAGCGTAAACTTCAGAACGTTGGATTTTGGCAGGTTGATCGGTGAAGGTTGATGCGTCTTCAAATCGTGGGCGATGCTCGCATCATAGTCCTCGAACAAGACGACCTGTTCTCCCGCCACTTGTTTTGGCGGATTCTCACGGAACGTATCCATGATACGACCAATCTGTGCCACGCCATCCTTCCCTTTGAGCGTCAGAGAGCGGAGTGACTCTTCAAAGTACCCGAACTGCTCGTAAATCGCCTGTAATGCCTCATAGAGCGTCCGTCCTTCTTTCTTGTGGTACGCAGCCATCTCAGCAGCTAATAAGCACGCTTGGACGGCATCCTTGTCGCGGCAGAAGTCACCGATGAGGTAACCATAGCTCTCCTCATAGCCAAAGAGATACTCGTATTGACCCGATGCGTTATATTGTTTGATTTTCTCACCAATGAACTTAAATCCTGTCAATGTATTCTCGACATGAAGATCATAGTGACGCGCAATCAATGCCCCCAGTTCTGACGTAACGATCGTCTTCGCGACGAATCCGTTCGCTGGAAGTGTTCCCTGCGCCGCTTTTTGCGAAAGGATGTAGTCGAGCAATAAAGCGCCCGTCTGATTCCCTGTCAGGACTGTCCATTCTCCGTCTGCATCACGTGTCGCGACTCCGACACGGTCAGCATCGGGATCCGTCGCAATCAAGATGTCGGCATCTGCCCGGTCACCATATTCGATTGCCAGTTTAAAGGCAGCATGTTCTTCCGGGTTCGGTGACGTCACGGTCGGGAATGCACCGTCTGGCTCTGCTTGCTCCTTGACGACTGTCACGTGTTCGAAACCGTAACGTTTCAAGCCTTCTGTTACCGGCACAAGACCTGTTCCATGAAGTGGTGTGAAGACGATTTTAAGCGGATCCGCTAATTCCGATTGAATCGAAGGTAAGACACGAATCGTTTGTAATTTGTCTTGGTACGCTTCGTCGAGTTCTTCTCCGACACGGACGATCAATCCGTTCGCACGAAGGACTTCTTCTTTCTCAAGTTCAATCGACAGCTCATCTTCGATTTGGCTGACGTATGAAACGAGTTCATCCGCCTCTTTTGGCGGAAGTTGTCCACCGTCATCCCCATATACTTTGTAGCCATTGTACTCTGGTGGGTTGTGACTCGCCGTGATGACGATCCCCCCCGCTGCTTGTAAAGACCGAACTGCAAACGAAAGTTCTGGTGTCGGACGTAGACCGTCGAACAGATACGCTTTGATGCCGTTACTTGCGAGCGTCCGTGCCGCCTCCAGCGCAAATTCTGGTGAGAAATGGCGTGAATCGTGTGCGATGACGATTCCTTTTGCTGCCGCTTCTTCCCCCGACGCCTTAATGAATGCCGCGAACCCTTGTGATGCTTTTCGGACCGTATATACGTTCATCCGGTTCGTCCCGACACCGATTTCCCCACGCATACCACCTGTTCCGAACTCGAGTTCTTTATAGAATGCTTCTTCGGCTGCTTTTTCATCCGTTGCTAGCGTGACTAATTCTTCTTTTAATGTACTGTCTAAATCAGCGAACTGATCCCATTTTTGATAGGTTTCTTTCCATGACATGGTAAATCGACTCCTTTTTTAAATGAGGGTAAGACTTGCGATGATGCGATACCTTTCATATGATTAACACTAGAAAGGGTAAGGTGATGAGGCATGTTTCCTACGATTCAAATGGCAGATCTTCAACAGCTCGTCCGAACGGATCAGATTCGCTGGTTTGACTGCCGATATGACTTGCAACAACCTGAATATGGACGAAATGTTTTCTTGGAACAACACGTCGAAGGTGCACAGCACTTGAATTTAACGACTGAACTTTCCGGTCCAATCGATGAGGTCGGCGGTCGGCATCCGCTTCCTTCAAAAGAAGCGTGGCAACACACACTCGAACAGCATGGTGTGACACCAGAAGACTTCGTCGTCTTGTATGACGATGGCTTTCCGTATGCCGCTCGTGCGTGGTGGTTATTTAAATGGATCGGGCATGAGCGTGTCGTCGTCCTTGAGGGCGGATTCTCCTCTTACCTAGCGTTCGATCTTCCGGTCACGGAAGACGTTCCTACTTATGAACCTTCTCAGTACGCGCCTCGTTTTCAAGATGAGATGCTTGTCTCGTTCGAAGAACTGAAGGATCAGCTGACAGAAACGATGGTCATTGATTCCCGTGCGCCCGATCGATACCGTGGAGAAATCGAACCACTCGATCACGTCGCCGGTCACATTCCAGGTGCCGTGAATTGCTTCTTTGAACAAGCGCTCTCACCAGAGGGTCGCTTACGGGACGCAGAAGATTTGAAAGAATTGTACGCCGACATCCTACCAGTCACAGCACCTATCCTCTATTGTGGAAGTGGTGTGACAGCGTGTGTCAATGTCATCGCTCTCCATTCACTTGGGAAAACTGATGTCCGACTTTACGCCGGCTCTTATAGTGATTGGGTCAGCCGTGGTGAAGATGTCTCCCGTTCGTAAGCATCAGACACTGACAGAAACATCTGTCGGTGTCTTTTTGTTCAGAGTTGAATCGGTTTGATGTTCCAGATCGCATTCGCATACTCTTTAATCGTGCGGTCACTTGAGAACACACCTGACCGTGCAATATTAAGAATGACGCGTTTATACCATTCTTCTGGTTGCTGATACATCCGATCGATTCGTTCCTGCGCTTGTTGATACGACATGAAGTCTTTCAGGATCAGATACTCATCATTATACGTTAATAATGAATCGTAAATCGCTTGGAATTCACCTGGAGCAAATAATGTTCCGTCGACGAGACTATCGATGATCCGTCGCAACTCGGGTTGGGCACTGTATTGATCGTACGCACTGTAACCACCGTATTGTTTATAATTCATGACTTCCTGTGGTGTTAAGCCGAAGATGAAGATATTCGCATCCCCAACTTCGTCTCGAATTTCGATGTTCGCTCCGTCGAGCGTTCCAATTGTCAGTGCACCATTCATCATGAACTTCATGTTGCCGGTTCCGGAGGCTTCATAACTGGCAGTCGAAATCTGCTCGCTGACATCACTTGCCGGGAAAATCTTTTCAGCAAGCGATACACGGTAGTTTTCTAGGAAGACGACTTTCAAGTACGGACTGACGTCTGGATCCTGATTAATCAAGCGAGCTAACGCATTGATATAACGAATGACTTCTTTTGCATAATGATAGCCTGGTGCCGCCTTTGCACCAAAGATGAATGTCCGCGGTGTCATCGTGAAGGAACGGTCTTCCTTCAGACGATAGTAGAGCGAATGAATGTGTAACGCATTCAACAGTTGACGTTTGTACGCATGCAATCGCTTGACTTGAACATCAAATATCGAGGTCGGGTCCACGACGATACCGGTTTCTTTTTCAATGAGCAACGCTAATTCTTCTTTACGCTGAAGTTTGATTTCGGCGATGTCCTTCTGTAATGCTGAATCCTCTGCCCATTTCGTCAACTTTTGCAAATCGGACGGATGCTGAATCCAACTATCCCCGATTGCTTCTGTCACACGATTTGCCAGTGCTGGATTTGATGAGAGGAACCAGCGACGATGTGTAATCCCGTTCGTCTTATTATTGAAGCGAAGCGGAAACATCTCATAAAATAGTCGCATCTCGCGTTGCTTCAAAATCTCAGTATGAATCTGCGCGACACCATTCGTCGAATGCGTGCCGACGACAGCAAGATTCGCCATGTTGATTCGGTCATCCGCGATGATGGCGATATCTCGCATATGCGCTTCCATATGTGGATAGTTCGCAAGGACATCCTTACAGAAACGTCGGTTGATTTCTTCGATGATGAGGTAGATACGCGGTAACAAGCGACGGAACAAATCAATCGGCCAGCGTTCGAGTGCTTCTGATAGTAACGTGTGATTCGTAAACGACATGACACTCTTCGTGATGCGCCATGCTTCTTCCCATCCAAATCCTTCTTCATCGATTAGAATCCGCATCAACTCTGGAATCGCGACGACCGGATGCGTATCGTTGATATGGATCGCGATATGGTTCCCGAGTTGCTTCAATGAATGATTTCGCTTTTTAAAGGACGTCAAGATACTCCGTAATCCGGCAGAAACGAAGAAGTATTGTTGCTTCAGACGCAACTCTTTTCCTTCGTACGTCGTATCATCCGGATACAGGAACTCGGAAATCGTCTGAATCGATTGTTTATGTGCCAGTAAATCTTTATAGTTCCCACGGTATTGGCTAAGTAATTCATCATCATCAAGTGGAGACTCAGCACTCCAGAGTCGCAGGTTATTGACGACCTTGTTTTGATAGCCGACGATCGGCATATCGTACGGAACAGCACGGACGATTTCAGCCGGTTCATGATGGACACGATATCCATCACCGACTTCTTCAAGCCAGACATGACCACCAAATGGAACATCGACCGCTTTATCAGAACGTCTGATTTCCCACATGTTCCCGTTCTTCAGCCAGTTATCCGGTAACTCGACTTGATAGCCGTCGATGATTTTTTGCTTAAACAGACCATACTGATACCGGATCCCGTTCCCGTGTCCAGGAAGACCAAGCGCAGCCAGAGAATCGAGGAAACACGCCGCGAGACGACCGAGACCGCCGTTTCCAAGTCCTGGTTCCGGCTCTTCTTCTGTCAAATCACTGAGCTGATATCCGAGTTCGTCAAGTCCCCGTTCCACATCCTTTAAGACATCAAGACTCAATAGGTTGTTATGCAGGAAACGTCCGAGTAAAAACTCGAGTGAAAAGTAATAGACTTGCTTACTTTTTTTATGGATATATGTTTCCTTTGTCCGTAACCAATCAGTCGTGACCGTCTCGCGTACCAGATAGGCAAGTGTCTGATAGATATCGTTTTCTGTTGCTTCCGTTATTGCCTTGCCATGCATCGAAACGAATCGTTCCGTAAACCTCTCCTTGAACTTCTCTTTATCTTTGAACATGACGTAACCCCTTTTCCCAGTGATACGATCAAGTGGCGGACGGTGCAATCAAACGATATAACGCCAAGTATTCATCGGCTGAACGCAACCAACTGAAGTCTTCATTCATCGCTGTCTCAATCAAGTGCTCAAAGACCGGTCGATCATGATACACCTCGATCGTACGTTTAATCGCTTCTAAAAACTCATGTGCATTATAATTCGCGAACGAGAATCCATTTCCTTCTAACGTGAATTGATTGAACGGTTTGACCGTATCACGGAGCCCGCCTGTTTCCCGAACGACCGGTAAACAGCCATACTTCATCGAAATCAACTGACTGAGACCACACGGTTCAAAACGCGAAGGCATTAAGAAGGCATCACTTCCTGCATAGATTCGTTGTGCGAGACCAACGTCAAATCCGATATAAGAAGCGATTTTGTCTGGACGAATCGATGTCGCATGATGGAACAACCCTTCATATTCCGCTTCACCCGATCCGAGAATGATGAACTGCGCATCGAGTTCGAACAAGTCTGGCAAGATATGCGCGAGTAAATCGATTCCCTTTTGGTCGACAAGACGAGAAACGAAACCGAACAGTGGTACGTCCGGATTGATCGGGAGACCTAGTTCCTCTTGTAAGGCAGCCTTGTTTTTTGCTTTTCCTTCCGTGACGGTATCAACGGAATACGTCTCAACGAGATGCGTATCATGCGCAGGATCAAATTGACGATAGTCGATCCCGTTCAAGATGCCACGCACGTCGACAGCACGATGTTGTAAGACCGGCTCAAGCGTCTCACCGTAATACGGATCCATGATCTCATCACGATACGACGGACTGACTGTCGTGATTTGATTGGAGTGGACGAGTCCTGCCTTCATGTAATTGACGAGACCGTTATGAGCGATCCCATCTGCTGTGAAATGTTCATGACTCAAACCAAGTAAGTCACCGAGCACTTCCTCTGGGAAGACACCTTGGTATTGTAGATTGTGAATCGTAAAGACCGTTTTAATGTCTTGATAGCGCTCTAGGTGTTGATAATGGATTCGCAGGAACGCTGGAATCACACCTGTTTGCCAATCGTGACAATGGATGACGTCCGGTACTTCTTTCCGATCCAGATGTTGAATCATCTCAAGGACAGCACGTGAGAAATACGCAAACCGTTCCGCATCATCGTAATGTCCATAAATGACGCCATCTCGTTTAAAGTAGTACTCATTATCGATGAAATAGAACGTCACACCATCTTGTTTTAATCGGAGGACAGCACCAAATTGCTGGCGCCAACCGACTGGCACGATGAAGTCGAACAAGAACTCCATCTCTGATTTATATTGCTCCTTGATTTGACCGTAATTGGGTAAGACGACCGAAACGTCCGCCCCTTCCTCAGCAAGCGCTAAGGGGAGCGAGCCGACGACGTCAGCTAGCCCCCCTGTCTTGATGAAGGGTGTCGCTTCCGTGGCAGCAAACCATACCTTCATGAATGACATCTCCTTTAAACGATTGTTTGTTTTTTGATGACGATTGGTTCTTCTGCCGTTCCGCGGATGACTTGACCGCGTTTGACGGTGACTTCTTTATCGAGAATCGCGTACTCAACGACCGCGCCTTCTTCAATGACTGATTTTTGCATGATGATCGAGTTCTTGACACGAGCGTGTTTTCCGACTTTGACACCCCGGAACAAGATGCTGTCCGTCGTCGTTCCTTCTAATTTACAGCCGTTCGCGACAAGTGAGTTCTTGATGTCAGAACCCGGTAGATAACGTGTCGGTGGCTCATGCTTGATTTTCGTATAGACATGCTGGAAGTCATTGATTGCTCCCCATTGTTCAAGCAACAGCATGCTCTCACGATAGTATGAACGAAGCGAGTGAATGACTTGTGATGTACCACTGTACTCATAACCATGCACGTGTAGACGGTTCAACTGCGAACGAATGATACTCTGAAGTAAGTCGTACTCACCACGAGCAATCGCTTCATCAATTAAACGAACAAAGAGATTTTTCGACAGAACGACCGTTTCCATGTAGAATGTCTCATCCGTCGGCTGGAAACCCCGTGATCCGATTGCCGTTACGCGATTCTGTTCGCCAAAACGGATCGGACGGCAGTATTTACAAGGTAGTTCACGCTTCGTATAAACAACCGTGATATCCGCATTCGATTCTTTATGTTCGCGTAACACATCACGATAATCTACTGCAGATAAGATGTTTGAACCAGAGACAACGACGTAATTTTCTTTACTGCGAAGGAAAAAATCACGGTGCAGATGGAAGTTCGATAGATCCCCGCGGAACTCATTCGCATCTTGTGATAATGCGGGTGGGAAGATGTAAAGTCCGCCGTTTGAACGGTCAAGATCCCATTCCTTACCTGATCCAAGGTGATCCATCATTCCACGATATTTCTCGAGCGTAAAAATCCCGATGTTCGCGATATCGTTTTGTACCATGTTCGTCAATGTAAAATCGATCAACCGATAACGACCGGCAAATGGCACTGCTGCCAAGTTGCGATGTTCTGTCAATTCTTTAAAAAATCCTTCTTCACCACTCAGATTGATGACGCCTAATAGATCGACCTTCATTTCGTATATCCCCCTTATTGAATCGCTTCTTTGATGACTTCGTTCTTTTTGACGATACTGTCTGCTTCAATGACGAAGACTTCTCCGTCCGGAGACCCAATCGTCGCACCATCTTCAACAATCACGCCATCTGCTAAGATTGCCCGGTGAATCGTGACGTCTCGTCCGATTTTGACGTTCGGGAAAATGACCGAGTCCTTGACGAGTGATCCTTCTGCTACATCGACACCATAGAAGAGAACCGAATGATTGATTTCTCCTTCGATGTGGCATCCTTCGTTGATGATCGATGTCTCGACTGTCGCAGCATTCCCGATGTATTGTGGTTGCTGATTCGGGTTGACCGAATGTACTTTCCATGACGGTTCATACAAATCGAACTCAGGCTCTGCCGTCAATAGGTCCATGTTCGCTTCCCAAAGAGATTGAATCGTTCCGACGTCTTTCCAGTACCCTTTGAATTTATACGCACGGATATTGAGATTTTCAAAAAGCATGTTCGGGATGATATTTTTACCGAAGTCAAAGCTTGATTCCGCATCGCCGGCATCTTGAATCAAGTGGCGTTTTAAGATATCCCAGTTAAAGACATAAATCCCCATCGATGCAAGATTTGATTTCGGATTTTTTGGTTTTTCTTCGAATTCATTGATTCGTAAGTCATCGTCCGTATTGAGGATACCAAATCGCGGTGCCTCGTCCCATGGTACTTCACGTACGGAAATCGTGACATCAGAACCTGTCACACGGTGTTCCTCAATCATCTTTTCATAGTCCATTTTATAGATATGGTCACCTGATAGAACAAGAACATATTCAGGGTCAAATTGATTGATATAACTCATGTTTCGATAAATAGCATTTGCTGTGCCCTCATACCAGTTTTTGCCGTTCTGTGCTTGGTATGGTGGAAGAATCGTTAATCCGCCATTACGGCGATCCAGATCCCATGGACTCCCGATTCCGAGATAACGGTTTAATTCAAGTGGTTCATATTGCGTCAATACACCAACTGTATCGATTCCTGAGTTCGTACAGTTCGATAGCGGGAAATCAATGATCCGGTACTTTCCTCCAAATGCAACAGCTGGTTTTGCAGTATGTTTCGTTAAAGCTCCCAGACGTTTCCCTTCTCCGCCTGCAAGTAACATCGCAACGACATTCTTTTTAGCCATTTCGTCCCCTCCATTTATGCTCTTTTTTTCAGACAATTCGCGTTGTAAAATCCACAGATACTTTTATATACCCAATCTTTTCTCTTTTTAATATAACATTCCTGCAAAATAGGTTTATTAAAATACAAAAACCGAAAAAAAATCTATTGATTTCTCCATAAAAGACCGATAATAGGAATGAAATGGCTTTTTGAAAGGAGTTCTCATGCGAATTACTACAGGATATCTTGTCTTACTTGGTCTTGCGACGATGCTTCTATTTTCCTTATTTTCAATCAAAGATGAGCTGAAAACAGCACGTACACTTTTTTTCTGGGCCGATGAACAGACGACGCGACATCCACTGACCTCCTACCAACCAATCACTGTAACCTATGAAAACAAACGAGTCGAGCTCTATGACGGATTACGACGGGATGACCTAACTCCTCGAACATTGCCGCAAAAAGTTGAGCAAGCGTTTGTTGCCATTGAAGATCAGCGTTTCTATCAACATGACGGATATGACATCACAGGAATCTTACGCGCGTTTACAAAAAATCAGTCTGATTCTAAATCTCAAGGTGGCAGTACGATCACACAACAACTGGCAAGAATGACGTATCTGTCAAACGAAAAAACATATACTAGAAAAATAAAAGAGCTGTTAATTGCTGTGTCGTTGGAGCAAAAATATTCGAAAAAAGAACTGATGACAGCGTATGTCAATCAAGCCTATTTTGCGAATAATATTTATGGCATCGAACTTGCTGCGAAATCCTATTTCAATAAGCCAGCACGCGAGTTGAGTTGGTCTGAAATCAGTTTTCTGACAGCAATTCCGAACAATCCTTCTCTTTATGACCCGCTACGCTTTCCTGAAAACACAAAAAAACGTCAGCAACGAATCGTTCAAGCGTTAATACGCGATCGTGTCCTGACAAAAGATTTTGCTATTTCTCGTGTGTCGCCTCGATCCTACAAACCGAGTGTTCCTTATCCGGACTATATCGATGCGACCGTTCAAGCTGCCGTTCGGATGACGGCTCAAAAAAATGGTTGGAGTGAGAAGCATGCTGCAGAATATCTGCATCAACAAGGTGCGGTCATCTCGACATACCTCGACTCAGCAGAACAACGACGAGCTAAAGAAGCTCTTCGCAATCTACCCGACCCGATTGAGGGTGCTTATGTTGGCATCGACGGACAAACACACGGGGTCACGGCTCTTGTCGGCTACAAATCGAATTTGACAGGTCAGTTCAACCGAGCAGTGCAGTCGTACCGCCAACCTGGTTCAGCTATCAAACCGTTACTTGTCTATGGTCCTTACCTTGAAAAAACGAAAGCCCGCTTGTCGAGCACGTTAGACGGTAGTCCCGTCTGTATCGATGGATACTGTCCGTCAAATAGCGGAAATCGAATTCTCGGACAAGTAACGATTGCTGATGCGATCGCTTACTCCTATAACACACCAGCCATTCGAGCATTCGCGGTGTCTTTCCGGGAAGGATTGAAGTCCATCCGTCCGTTCCAGTTCAGCCAATGGACACGTGAGGATGACACCTTTACGAGTGCTCTAGGTGGTTTACAGTACGGAATCAGTCCATATGAACTGACGAACGCTTATACCGTATTCGTTAATGATGGGCTCTATCGACCGGCATCGATGATTAAAAGTATTACGCTTAAGAATGGAACGGTCGAACGACCACAAGAAAAGGAACAACGCATTTGGTCCAGTCAGACGAATCGGGAATTACGGGCTGGTTTAAAAAATGTCATGACATATGGAACGGGACGCAAAGGATATGATTCCTCTGCGCGCTATATCGGAGGAAAAACAGGAACAACGAACGATAACAAGGACATGTGGTTCGTCGGTATTAAGAATCAACATATCGGAGGGATTTGGCTAGGGGCAGATCGCCCGCGTCCCTTCCCTGTTGAGGCGAATGCAACGTTACAGGTCCAGACATGGGCGAAGATTTTACGTCCTTAAGTCAACTCGGAAATAAAATCGCTTCCCCGAAGGAATTGAATAAAGTTAGACCGACCCATGATAGACCAGCAAGCAGAACACCCCAGGCTAAGAAAGAAAAGATGATCAAACCGACGGCTCCTGCTGCACTCGTCATTTTACTGATTTGAACCGTGTAAAAGATAAAATAGATGAAAAAGGACACAAGCAACACGATGCCGACATGCAAGAAGGACGTCATGAAGGCGAAGCTGACACAACCTCCGATAAGTAGCAGAATACTTCCCGGACGTAACATACCGAGTGTCGTTCCCTCTTGTTCCTTGATGAAAAAGGCAAAACCGAGCTGATTGATCGTATCCGATAATAGTTTAAGCGAACTAAAGATCATAAAGTAGACGATCAAAAAGCCAAGCCAAACGACGAGCTTCGTATCGCGTGCCGTCAAGAGTTGAAGTAGTTCATCGTACACGCCGACTTGATCGAGCCAATGTAATGCGAGTTCCGTCGTTGCAATCGCAAGGGACGTACTAAATAACAAAATGCTGATCAGCGGGGCATAACTTAATAGGTAAACGTTCGTACGCATGTGGAGTCTCCATTCATAGAAAATTCATATGTAGCACACAATTTCACTTACAGGTATACTATAATAGATTATATCGGTTCAAGAGACTGAAGGGGGAAACAAAAATGGCATTTATCTTAATGGTCGGCGTAAGTCTTGCGTTTTTGACAGCAATCTTCACTGCAGGCTACAACAAAAAACCTGAAGGTAACGAATAATTCATAAAAGCTCCATCCTGATTCAGGATGGAGCTTTTGCTTTACAGAAGACCTGCGTATCCTTGTTGACGTAATGCTTCATAGACGATGATCGCTGCCGTGTTTGAGACGTTCAGTGAACGAACGAGGTTCGATTGAGGTAGACGGATACACCGTTCTGCGTTCGCATCGATGACTTCAAGCGGCAATCCTTTTGTTTCCCGACCAAAGACGAAGAAATAGTCCTGTTCGATGTCCGATAAGTCAATCTGACTCGGGTACTGTTCCCCATATTTCGTAATATAGTAGAAAATACCTTCCGGATGTTTCTCCCACAGTTCTTCTAACGAATCATGATAACGAACATCGACGAATTCCCAGTAATCAAGACCCGCACGTTTAAGTTGCTTATCGTCCGTCGAGAAGCCGAGCGGTCGAATCAAGTGAAGGACGGAATGCGTCGCTGCACAGGTACGTGAAATATTTCCTGTATTTTGAGGAATCTCCGGTTGATACATAACGACATGAATAGCCATGATTCAATTCTCTCCTATCTCATGCGCTAAAAGCGCTTCTTTATGGGCAATCCCACTTACAAAACCCGTCAGTTTACCCGTCGCCCCTATGACGCGGTGACATGGATAAATCAATGCGATCGGATTCCGATTCAAGGCACCGCCGACGGCTCGTGCTGCCTTTGGTTTGCCAATCATTCGAGCCAGTTCACCGTAACTGATCGTCTGACCAAACGGAACGGTTCGTAAAGCATGCAATACTTGCTCTGCAAATGGTGTGACACGTAACTGACAAGGAAGCGCGTCAAGCGCTTGTATGTCTCCTTGTGCGTAACGATCAAATGCCATGCGCCAAGCTTTCGGTAACTCACCTTCGTCGGTTTCTTCTTTTAAATAGGTCCGAGCACGCTCTTCATTCAATCCAAAATCGAGATACACGATTTGCTCTTTTTCCCATGCGACGAGCAATGTACCAAACTCATAAGTGAGCTGTTGAAATGGCATCTGATTCCCCCCACTCCTCAAGTAACCGTTGTCCTTCTGTTTGAACATCCACTGCAGTATCCGCTAAAAGACGTGATTTGATGTACGACTTCTCATCGACTCCACCAATTCGACCAACTGCCCAGAGTGCAAGCGCCCGCATGTCTTCGCGGGCATCGTTTTCCGTCATTAACCGTAGCGCCTCAATCGCGCTCTTGTCTCGATAATGAACGAGCGCACAAATCGCATTACGCTGAATCGGTTTCTTTCCACGCCATGCGCCGGATAATGTTCCGAACCGACTCTTGAACTCACGGTTACTCATGGATAAGAGTGGGACTAAGAGCGGTTTGACTTGTTCTGGATCCGGCTGTAGTTCAGCGTGATGTGTCGCATTCCTCTTCCGGTTATATGGACAGACTTGCTGACACGTATCACAACCGTATAGACGGTTCCCAAGCGCCATTCGAAATGGTTCTGGAAGCAGCGTTTTCGTCTGTGTCAAAAACGAGATACACCGTTTAGCGTCGATGACGCCAGGTTCAACAAGCGCATCCGTCGGACAAGCGTCGATACACTTATTACATGTTCCACACAATTCTTCGACTGGCTGATCAGGCGGTAGGACGATATCTGTAATTAGTTCACCAAGATAGAGATAGGATCCGTGCTTCTCACTAATGATCGAGCAGTTTTTCCCACTGAATCCGATACCTGCTCGTTCCGCCACAGCACGATCGACGAGTTCTCCCGTATCGACCATTGAGCGCGTCCTTGCACCTGGATTTAATTCTTGGATTTTTTCTTCAAGTAACGTCAAACGTTGGCGCAACGCCTGATGATAATCGAGCCCCCAAGACGATCGACAAAAGATACCGCGCCGCTCTCCTTCTTTGCCACGCGGCGCATTTTTAAGGGTACTTGGATACGCGACCGCAATCGCAATGATCGAAGCGGCATCTTCTACGAGTAATGAAGGAGTCGTTCGTAAATCGAGATCCGGCTCTTCGAAACCAGAAGCAAAGCCTTTCTCCTGTTGTGCTTGGAGTCTACGTTTTAAAACAAGAAACGGATCAGCCGTCGTCACCTTCAGCTCATCGATTCCGATCTCTGTTGCGTACTCTTGTAAAGCCAGTTTCAATTGTACACCATCCATCACGACTCACTCCTTTCCTGTTAAGATTCCTTCCTAAACAAAAAGAGCAAGGTGTCAGCGAAAACGACACATTGCTCTTTTTTGGTAAGCGGGTGAAGGGAATCGAACCCTCGTCATCAGCTTGGAAGGCTGAGGTTTTACCATTAAACTACACCCGCATGATCAGGTGAAACATCAGATTGTGTAAAAAGTATAAAGCGGGTGAAGGGAATCGAACCCTCGTCATCAGCTTGGAAGGCTGAGGTTTTACCATTAAACTACACCCGCAAGATACCGGTGGTCGGAATCGAACCGACACTCCAAAGGAACACGATTTTGAGTCGTGCGCGTCTACCAGTTCCGCCACACCGGCACAATCTCTTGCAAAACTATTTAATTGAGAAATAGTTGGAGGCGCCAGTCAGAATCGAACTGACGATAAAGGAGTTGCAGTCCTCTGCCTTACCACTTGGCTATGGCGCCACTCATTGGAGCGGAAGACGGGATTCGAACCCGCGACCCCGACCTTGGCAAGGTCGTATTCTACCACTGAACTACTTCCGCTTGAAAAGCTGGGCTGGAAGGGATCGAACCTTCGCGTGCTGGAATCAAAATCCAGTGCCTTACCACTTGGCTACAGCCCAATAATAAGAGGGCGACTGATGGGAATTGAACCCACGAATGCCGGAATCACAATCCGGTGCGTTAACCACTTCGCCACAATCGCCATGGTAAACAGGGGCAGCAGGAATCGAACCCGCGCTGACGGTTTTGGAGACCGTAGTTCTACCGCTAAACTATGCCCCTATGGTGGTGGGGGGGGGCGGATTCGAACCGCCGAACCCGAGGGAGCGGATTTACAGTCCGCCGCGTTTAGCCACTTCGCTACCCCCCCACAATTGGGAAAATCATGTTTTTTTTAAAGATGGTGGCTTTGGACGGAATCGAACCGCCGACACAAGGATTTTCAGTCCTTTGCTCTACCAACTGAGCTACAAAGCCTTAACAATGGCGGTCCTGACGGGATTCGAACCCGCGATCTCCTGCGTGACAGGCAGGCATGTTAACCGCTACACCACAGGACCGTATGTAATTGCGGGGGCCGGATTTGAACCGACGACCTTTGGGTTATGAGCCCAACGAGCTACCAGACTGCTCCACCCCGCGACGCTATAAATGGTGACCCGTACGGGATTCGAACCCGTGTTACCGCCGTGAAAGGGCGGTGTCTTAACCGCTTGACCAACGGGCCATTATGAATTGAAAGTGATGATGGCGGAGAGCAAGGGATTCGAACCCTTGAGACGCTTTTGACGCCTACACGATTTCCAATCGTGCTCCTTCGGCCACTCGGACAGCTCTCCATTGTACGTGGTGAAGAAGTAATAAATGGCTCCGCAAGTAGGATTTGAACCTACGACCTACCGGTTAACAGCCGGTTGCTCTACCGCTGAGCTATTGCGGAACGATCGCCTGGCAGCGTCCTATCCTCACAGGGGGAAGCCCCCAACTACTTTCGGCGTTCAAGTGCTTAACTTCCGTGTTCGGCATGGGAACGGGTGTGACCAC
>NZ_JACSNE010000027.1:0-41650 GCF_018619035.1 Exiguobacterium sp. s168
GAAAAGGTGCTCCATCCACAAAAATATATGTGGATGGAGCACCTTTTCTGTTTTAGACCACTTTATCTAGAGGTTTTTCAGTGGCCTCGTTTTTAGACGGGTCCATTTCATGCGGTTATCTAGTTGATTGTCTTATTTCAAATCGCGTTTTTCTTCCTCTTCTTTCGACGATTTACTTTTTGCGTCGAACTCAGAACGTGTCATGACATCTTCGACATGCATATTGATTTCAATGACATCGAGTCCTGTCATATCATGGACTGATTTTTTGATTTTCGTTACAGCATCTTGGAAGATCGACGGGATGTTTTTGCCATACTCGACGATGACTTTTAAGTCGAGTGCGACTTGTCGTTCGCCGACTTCCGCGTTGATGCCTTTTGTGATATCTTCCGTGCTCCGGAAACGATCTGTCAAACCACTCATGAAGCCACCGCTCATTGAGAGGATGCCTTTGACATCATTTGATGCGATACCAGCGATTTTTTTAATGACTTGATCTTCGAATGTGAGTTTGTTTTCGCGTACTACTTCGTTTTCGTTTTGTTTCGTGTTGATTTCGTTAGCCATGAGAAATCTCTCCTTTTAATGTTAGTGTGAGTTGAATGATTTTTTATTTTTTGTATGCTCAATCCCGTTTAAAGAACTGAATCCATCCTTCGACATCAAGCGCATTATCCCGCCACTGACCAATCAAGTAACCGATTGTTGCGAATACGATGATCAACAACGTCGGTCCAAAACCGATCGTCAAGAACAAGATGGCGAGGATCAGTCCGACTAGCCCGCCGAGTAGACGGTAGCGATACGGACGAAGTGCTTCGCTCGTTTTCATGATCTTCCTCCTCTCGTGCCTTAAACGACACGTTCAGACGTTTTTGTTTTCGTGTCACTGATCCGGACACGTATTTTTGTGACAGGTAATTCAAGCAACGATTCGACCGCATGTTTGGCACGTTCTTGAATGTCTTTTCCGATTGTCGGCAAACCTTCTTGACCGAAGACAGAACAGTCGACTTCAAGCGCGACCGTTTCTTTTTTCGAGTGAATGTCCGCGTTGACGCGTGGCGAACGTACGCCGTTGATACCGCGAATTGACTCGAGTGCCGTTCGTTCGATCGTTTGCTTAGAGATTGTGATATTCCCGTCACCGGTTTGAATCAGGAGACGTTGTCCTTTTGAACGACTGAATAGTCCAGTGAATAATAGAATGACAAATACGAATGCTAGGAAGCCACCAAGTGATAAAATCGTGTAGCTATACCATTGTTGATCTTGCCACTGTTCAATCAAAGGACTGAGTCGTGGAACATCATAGACGCCGAGTACTAGAAGACCGACGCTGACTAAACCGAGAATGCCGATCAGGACGAGTAGGAAACGATTGAATCCGTTCATGTTACACCTCTCCTTTCTGTCGTTAAAATGTTTTAACGTGATTGTTCTACACATGAAATATTATGTGTATGGTGAGAATATTCCTGTTCAAACGAACTCAAAACATGAAAATACACTTAAAATAAAAAGACTATTTATTCTGAAAATTAGTCTGTTTATTAGAAAAATAGTAGATGAAATACGATATTTATTAAAAAATTATGAATGATTTAGCGTTCTAAGGCATATTAGTTCGCATTTGATTATCTATCATGGGAAAAGTGTAATGTCAATATAAAAATGGAAAACACGAAAAATCCTCCCATGATGTCATGAGAGGAAGATAAAATATCATTATTTTTCGATCTTCGGTACTTTTACGATGTAATAGACCGTACTTAAAATCAAGAAAGCGACTCCGATTAAGATCGAGACGCGTGTCTCATCGTTGAACAACATCCCGACGAGCACTGTCACCAGCGCGACGATCGACAGATAGTTCGTCAACGGCGCACCTGGCATCTTGAACGGATGTGAGGCTGTCCGTTCGCTTTCAAGTTTACGATACCGAATATGACTGATTAAAATCGCGAACCATGGCACCATCCCTGGCAGTACCGAAGCACTGTAGACATACACGAAGATATTCGTATCCTTCCCGAGAACGAGTGGCAAGGTGATATCGAGAATGACTCCGAAGAAAATCCCGATTGAAATCGCGAAGACCGTGTAGAATGGAATGCCACGTTTATTGACTTTCAAGAAGAAGGACGGTACTTGTCCTTTTTCAGCCAATGCATAGATCATCCGGCTTGCACTGAAGATCCCGGAGTTACAACCGGATAAAGCGGCCGTGATGACGACGAAGTTGATGATACCGGCAGCAATCGTGACACCGACCTTAGCGAATGTCGCAACGAACGGACTGCCGAGATCCGACAACTCATTCCACGGATACACCGTGACGATGATGAAGATAGAGCCGACGTAGAAAATCAAGATTCGCCAGACGACACCATTGATCGCCTTTGTAATGTTCTTCTCTGGATCTTTCGTTTCTCCAGCTGTCACGCCGATCAACTCAACACCGATATAAGAGGCGAAGACGATCGAGAGCGCAAAGAAGAAGCCGGTGAAACCATTCGTGAAGAATCCACCATTCGCCCAAAGATTCGAGAAGCCGACCGGATTTCCGTCATTTCCTAGACCAAAGAAGATGATTCCAAGTCCAGCGACGATCATGAGAAGAATCGTTATTACCTTGATTGAGGCGAACCAAAACTCGAGTTCGCCGAACATCTTGACGGAAGCAAGGTTCGCAAGCGTCAAGAGAATGATGACGACGACGCCTGGAATCCAAGTCGGTAGTTCCGGCCACCAGAAGCGTAAATAAGTTCCGACAGCGATGACTTCACTCATCCCGACGACGACCCAGTTGAAGATATTACTGCTTGCTGTCAAGAAGCCAGCTGCTGGATGGATATAGTCGTTTGCGAACTTTGCGTACGAACCACTGTGAGGATGGGTGTAGACCATCTCACCAAGTGCCCGCATGATAAAAAAGATAAAGACTCCTGCTAGCATGTACGCGAGTAAGACAGATGGTCCCGTCCAAGCAATCGTACTCGATGCTCCAAGGAAAAGACCGACCCCGATCGTTCCTCCGAGTGCAATCATTTGTACCTGTCGTGCTGTTAAATCTCGTTTCAAATTCGAACTCATCATTTCCCCCAAAAAAATTCTGTGACGTCATAATGTTCAGACAACTTGTCCAAATAACTATAACGCTGAGTATACTATCCTCAGATAGAACTCGGCTAGTCTTTTTGAAAATTTGGGTTGAAGGTTTTCAAAAGTGAAAAGATTATGAAACAACTTTGTAACTGTTTTCATTTGCCTGCTATGAGAGAGACGAGTCGCTGACCGAGTCTCCCGAAATACAGGTGTTCTGAAGTCGCTAAGACGATCAAGTCGTTACGCATTGTAAGGTCACCTGACAGGGTATTTCCCTGTTCTGTCATGAATCGAATCGAACGAATACTCTCAAAAAGCGTTCCTTTACGTTCAAGTAAATGTGCTTCATCAGAATTTGCAGCAAGCAGAAAATCGTCGTACCGAGCGAACTGAGAAAAGGCAATCGTAGGTGCCTCACAAACGAGATCGTCCTCTTGATTGATACGAATGAAGCGAAAATCGGAATAATAGAAAAACCAGACTTCCTTCGACGAACAGACATTTAAGGCGTAGCAATCATCGATTGGATATTGACGATTCTTATACTGGACTACACCTGTATCGTCAAAAGCGACGAGACCAAATGCGCCATTCGAACTAGTTGCAGCATCAGCGTAGATTCCTTCGTCGAAATAACTGACCCAAATCCATCCTTTTTCATCGATTTGCATATTCTGAATCCCATCGTCTAAACAAAAGCTGTCTAGTAAATTCCCTTGAGGATCATAGACAAAGGCATTTGGTAACCACGTTCCATCTACATCGTCGTCACAACGGGAAGCGACGAGTAACAGACGACCGTCCGGAAAGCGGTCGATGAGTGAAAAGTCCACCTCGCTTCTTTTAATCATTGTCGTTTTTCGCCAGTCATCTTTCAATTGATGAATGGAGAGAACGTGTTCATTCCGAGATTCATCGAGGGTTTCTTCGACGATTAAAATACGTCCATCGACGGTGATCCCAGTCGCGACAGGACGACCCGTCCGATAGGATGCAGTCAAACGACGTAATGTAAAATGAGCAAGCGGGGATGTTAGCATGGCAGGACCTCCTGTTTGTTTAAAAAAGCAGTCCGTCGTCAGACAGACTGCTAGTTGTTCAAACCGTTCGTTGACGGCGTTTGTAGATGACGTAGAAGATGATCAAGACAACGGCAGCAATCAGAACACCGTTCGTATAAGGTGCTGCTACTTCTTTGATCGAGCGCCAGTTCGTTCCGAGCGTTTCACCAAGATACAGGAACAAGATCGACCATGGGATGATGGCAAGCACCGTATAGAGAGAGAACTTCGTTTGGTCCATCTTCGCAAGACCAGCCGGAATCGAGATGGCATGACGAACGACAGGAATAAAACGAGCGCCAAAGATGACACCTTGTCCATATTTCAAGAACCAACGCTCAGCTAAATCCAGGTGATGCTCTGAGATTAAAACATACTTTCCGTATTTCAGGATAAGGGGACGACCGCCGTAGCGAGCGAACCAATATAAGAATAATTGCGAGAATAATCCACCGATGACGGCAGCGACGATGGCGAGCGGCCAGCCGATCGTTCCTTGAGAAATCATGAATCCTCCATAAGAGAGGACGATTTCACTCGGTATGATTTCAATCATCAACCCGAGGGCGATGCCGAAATATCCGAGATCGGCAAGCGAAAGTAAAATCTGGTTGACGACTTGAGATAACACGTTAGACAACTCCTTTGTATCAGTTCATTTCTTTATTTTAGAGAACAAGCGGCGAAATGAAAAGGAAAAAAACGGAGACAATTCAAAAAACGGATTCGCGATTACGGCGAATCCGTCTTCTTTTTATAATACGACCGCGGCGATCGTACCGAAGATGAGTAATGGAATGTTGTAGTGCAAGAACGTCGGAATGACCGTTTCACGCATGTGATCGTGCTGACCATCCGCATTTAGACCACTTGTTGGTCCGAGTGTCGAGTCTGATGCGGGACTACCCGCGTCACCGAGCGCACCGGCTGTACCGATGATCGCAATCGTCGCTTCTAAGCTGAATCCGTACTGGATACAGAGTGGAACGAAGATGGCAGCAATGATTGGAACGGTTGAGAAACTTGAACCAATCCCCATCGTGACGAGAAGACCGATCAAGAGCATGACGAAGGCGGCAACGAGTTGGGAATCGCCCATCAATGCTTTTGAGTTCTCGACGAGTGGCTCGATATCGCCCGTCTTACGCAAGACGTTCGAGAATCCGTTCGCTGAAATCATGACGAAACCGATGAATGACATCATGCGCATACCGCGTGTAATGACGTCATCTGCTTCGCTGAAGCGAACAAGACGAAGCAACAAGAAGAGGATTAAACCAGTTGTTGCAGCGAGAATCATTGATCCGGTCTGCAGTTGAACGATCAAAGTCGCAATGACGACGATACCGCTTAAGGCAAGCTTCGTTTTCGTGATGACTGGGATTTCATAATCGTCCGGTGCGATGTCACGCATCTCATATGTCCGTTCTTTACGATATGAGTATAGACCGATCAAGAGACCGACGACCATCCCGAGTGCTGGAATCGCCATCGCTTCGATGACGGATGCTCCTGCTGTATCGAGACCATTTGCCTTCAAGTTCTTTAATAGAATCTGGTTGAGGTAAATGTCTCCGAAACCAACTGGTAGGAACATGTATGGTGTCACAAGACCAAACGTCATGATGATCGCAATCCGGCGTCGATCCATCTTCAATTGATTGAAGAGACCAAGAAGCGGCGGAATGATGATTGGAATGAACGCGATGTGGATCGGCAACACGTTTTGTGAACTGATCGCAAGCAAGAGAATCGCAAACAAGATGAATCCTTTTAATTTTTTGACGGAAGCGGCACTTGCGTTACCACGCGAGCGTGCAATCAAAGAGTGAGCGAGTGCATCCGGTAAGCCCGTTTTCGAGAGGGCAACGGCAAATGCACCGAGCAACGCGTAGCTCAGGGCGATTTCTGCCCCGTCACCAAGACCACCGGCAAACGCTTCGGTTGTTTTCGTTAAATCAAGACCACCGACGAGACCACCGGCAAACGCACTGATGACCATCGCGACCACGATGTGGACGCGAAAGATCGCTAATATAAATAGTAAAAAGACGGCAAACAATACGGCGTTTATCATTCAGTAAAACCACACTTTCTTTTGTTATCACTGTACTATACTAAAGTATCTTACAGCCATGTTGGAATGCTGTCAAGAGTAAAAGTCTGACCTCGTAATCAAAAGATGAATGATACGCTTATTAGCTCTCCACAAGATGATACATTCTGTTATACCCCGAAGCATGAAGTGAGAAGCGTTTTGATCACTGAAAATGACTCATACGAAAAAACGTGCCATCCTTCTCCGGTAAGAGAAAATGGCACGTTATCTTTAGTTTAAAGCGGAGTAAATCATCCAATTCTATTTGCGTTTCTTCTATAGAGAGTGATCAGCAATCGACGACGTCAAGCTTACCAGTACCTGGATCGATGACGAGTCCGTGGACGTTCGTCCCAGGTGGCAGTAATGGGTGGTTCTTCACGAGGCTGACTGAGTGAGCGACGCTTTCTTGAACTGACGTGAAGCCACGCAACCATTGATTCAAATCAACCCCGGATACTTCGAGTGTATGAAGAATCTGTTGGTCGATTCCCCGATCCTTCATCTCGTTGATCATGTGGTTAGGATCAATCGTGCTCATGCCACAGTCGTGGTGACCGATGACGACGACTTCTTCAGCGCCAAGAGCATACAACGCAACGAGAATCGAGCGCATAACGGAGCCGAATGGGTGCGATAGGATAGCACCGGCATTTTTGATGATCTTCGCATCCCCGTTCTTAAGACCAAGTGCGTGTGGGAGGAGCTCCGTCAAGCGGGCATCCATACACGTCAGGATGACGACCTTTTTGTCTGGGAACTTATCCGAGACGAACTGTTCATACTGTTTTTCGGCGACGAATCGCTCGTTGAAGGCTAGCATTTCCTGTACAACTGACATTCAAGTGTCCTCCTTTAGTGGTAGCTCTTAATATGTACCCCATATCAGAATACAAGATGATGAAACGGCTATCAAGTCACGAAAATGCAAGGTGTGACAAATCGCACACATCCATGTACATGAAGCAAAACGATAAAAAAGAAGAATTTAAAACAGTTGTAAACGCTATCAAAGGTGTGAGGGAATTCACAGGATGGTCATGCACAAAACAAGAAAAAGGGGTTATGATTGATTTGTGAAGGAAAGCACAAACTATTGAAAAACAGCTTGGCATTCCTGACATAATGGTTGGCAAATCAAACTCAGATTCGTTCCACGACAGGGAGGAAACCACTCATGGCTGTGAAAGAAAAAACAAAATCGACGGCAACGCCGGTCGAACAAGCAGTTGGGCAAATCGTTGAAAAAGGGCAACGTGCATTACAAGAATTACTGACATTCGATCAAGAAAAAATCGACACGATCGTCCGGGATATGGCACTTGCCGGACTTGAACGGCACGTCGAACTCGCTCGTCTCGCAGCAGAAGAGACGGGACGCGGTGTCTTTGAAGATAAGATGATTAAAAACATTTTTGCGACAGAATACATCTACAATAGTCTACGTCATGAAAAAACGGTCGGGATTCTCGAAGAAGATGTCCAAAACGGCATCACCTATATCGCTGAACCGGTTGGTGTCGTCTGTGGTGTCACACCGGTCACGAACCCGACATCAACGACGATGTTCAAAGCATTGATTGCGATCAAGACACGCAACCCGATCGTCTTCGCGTTCCACCCATCGGCACAACGTTGTTCCGTTGAAGCAGCGAAAACACTCCGCGACGCAGCCATCAAAGCCGGGGCACCAAAAGACTGTATTCAATGGGTGGAAGAACCATCACTTGAAGCAACGAAAGTCTTGATGAACCATGAAAAAATCGCCATGGTCCTTGCGACAGGTGGAGCAGGAATGGTCAAATCAGCGTATTCAACAGGTAAACCGGCACTCGGTGTTGGACCAGGGAACGTTCCGTGTTACATCGAACAGTCAGCGAAAGTCAAACGGGCAGTCAGCGATCTCGTTCTCTCAAAAACGTTTGATAACGGAATGATTTGTGCGTCTGAGCAAGCTGTCATCGTCGACCAAGAGATTTATGCGACGGTTCGTGCGGAAATGGAAGCACTCGGTTGTTACTTCTGTACACCGGAAGAAAAACAACGTCTCGAATCACTCGTCATCAAAACCGATACATGTGCCGTCAATGCGGACATCGTCGGGAAACCAGCGACATGGATCGCGGAGAAAGCCGGCATCGACGTTCCGGAAACAACGGTCATGCTCGTCGCGGAACTCGAGCACGTCGGAGCAGCAGAACCATTGTCTCATGAAAAACTCAGTCCGGTCCTCGGTGCGTACCGCGTTGCATCAACTGAAGAAGCGTTCACGATTGCCGAACAGATGCTTGAAATTGGTGGTCTCGGTCATACAGCTGTCATTCATACGACGAACGATGATTTGATGACAGCGTTCGGACTCCGCATGAAAGCCTGCCGGATCCTTGTCAACAGTCCATCTGCTCACGGTGGGATCGGTGATCTGTACAACGAGTTGACACCATCATTGACACTCGGTTGCGGATCATACGGGAAAAACTCTGTATCTGAAAACGTGACAGCGAAGCACTTACTCAACGTCAAGAAGGTGGCGAGACGACGCGTGAACATGCAATGGTTCAAGGTTCCTGAAAAAATCTACTTCGAAAAGAACTCTGTTCAGTACTTGCGGTCGATGACTGACGTCTCACGCGTCATGATAGTCACGGATCCAACGATGGTACAGTTCGGGTATGCCGATAAAGTGATTCAAAACTTGCCACAGTCCGTCAGTTACCGGATCTTTGACCAAGTCGAACCAGATCCATCGGTGACGACTGTTCAGACGGGTGCTCAAGCGATGCGTGACTTCAAACCTGACTTGATCATCGCTCTCGGTGGTGGTTCAGCGATGGATGCTGCAAAAGGAATGTGGCTCTTCTATGAACAACCGAACGAAACGTTCTCAAACTTACGTCAAAAATTCCTCGATATCCGCAAACGGGCGTATCAATTCCCGACACTCGGTCGTCAAGCGAAGTTCGTCGCGATTCCAACGACTTCTGGTACGGGTTCAGAAGTAACACCGTTCACCGTCATCACGGATAAAGAGAAAAACGTCAAATACCCGATTGCTGACTATGCGTTGACACCAGACGTCGCAATCGTTGATCCAGAATTCGTCATGACCGTCCCAGCTTCAATCACTGCTGATACCGGAATGGATGTCTTGACGCATGCGACAGAAGCATACGTCTCGGTGCTTGCGAACGACTACACGGATGGACTGGCACTCAAAGCAATCAAGATGATCTTCGACTACTTGCCACGAGCATATGCTAACGGATCAGACGCCGAAGCACGCGAAAAAGTGCACAATGCGTCAACAATGGCAGGGATGGCATTCGCGAACGCCTTCCTCGGCATCAACCACTCGATCGCACACAAAATCGGTGGCGAGTTCCACACGCCACACGGACGGACGAATGCGATCCTGATGCCACACGTCATTCGCTATAACGCGTCACGTCCAACAAAACTAGCAGCATTCCCGAAATATGAATCATTCGTTGCGGATGAGCGGTATGCCGACATCGCACGCTACCTCGGTCTTCCGGCAGCAACGACGGAGCAAGGGGTCGAATCCCTCATCCAAGCCGTTGCTGATCTTGGACAACGTCTCAACATCAAGATGTCATTCAAGGCGCAAGGCATTCAAAAAGCAGACTTCGAGGCAAAACTCGACAAGATGGCAGTCGATGCTTTCGAGGATCAATGTACGACAGCGAATCCGAAGATGCCGCTTGTCGCTGAGTTACGGACGATCATGGAACAAGCATACGAAGGCATCTAAATAGAGAAAAATACCATGGCACCTGATCGTTCAACCGGCTTCTCACTGTGAGAAGCCGGTTTTTGTTTTGGGAATCAGTGGAGACAGTCAGAGAAAAAGTGGGATATAATGGCTGTTGAATGAATTTGATGTTTTTGGTTTCGCTGTAGCAGGAATATTCAAACATCAGACATAAAAAGGAGGAAATGGGATGGAGTCAAGGCAAGAAAGGAAACAACGACGGTTTTCCGTCTGGGATGTCCTGTTTGGCGTCCTCATCGGTCTCATCTTTTTCGGTGTCATCTATGGTGTGATGGCATTTTTGACTTCACAAATCACCTCATCCTCAGACTATCAGGATCTCGTGACGCAGATGCAACAGGCGGACGTCTCCTGGAAAGATGCAGACATCACGGTGTCATTGATGCTACTGTTCGTCGGTGGGCTATCGATCACGATGCCGAGCGCGGTCCGGGAAGGAATCATCAATCAGGTGCTCGATGCGAGTTCTGCCGGCGATGTCTTATCGTTGTTTGGGATTGACTTAAAGCAAGTCCTTGCACCACTTACGTTTGATGTCTCTTACGGCACGTTACTCTATTCCGTTTTTGGCATCGGTTTGATCGTCCTGTTATTTTTGGTGTTACGGATTAAGGCAAGTCGTCTCGGGTGGACGATTCGATCGATCAGTTTCTTCTTAACGGTCGGAATCATCTGGTTCGTCCTTGCCGGACGCGGAAACGACGTGCCGTTCCTCTCGTTACAAGACGGCTATGCGATGAGTGGGATCCTACCGCTTCTCGTCGTCAGTTTGCTTGGTTGGATGGCGTTCTTCCCGCAAAAGTTATCTGGTCTGACAGCTGCCGGTCGTGCCAGCTTGCTGATTTTGATGCTCGCAAGTACACTTCAACTCGTCTTTACGGTACAGGACGAAGCGGAATATGACGGCGATTCCTCACTACGGACGGCACTCACCGTCGCGAGTCTGAACGCCGGAAGTGGCGGGATGTACGACTGGATCCACGGCGGTCAGGTCGTGTATCAAGCAGACGTCCTTGGAGCGAATGCGGAAATCCCGGTCTCGATGTTGAACGGGGAGACCTCAACGGATCAGCTCAATGACTCGATCCAAAAAGTCGTCGATGGAATCGACACGGACCGGGTGACAGAACAATTGTTGACGTTACTCGGTGGAGAACGTCCGGATTTGTCAGCAACACAATTGAAGCTCGATCCGGTTGATTACGGTGTCGCACGGCAGACGATCCAAGTAATTGATGCGGAATCGGCAGGAGCGACGCCACCGAATGTCTCGAGTGAGAGTGCGTACTGGGTGCTGTTGCTCGTAACGTTCGCGATCTACTTTGTCTGTAGTATCCGAAGCTTCAAGTCGATCATCGATCCGTTCGTCTTTGCGATCGCGATCGGTGTCATCAGCTTCATCGTCAGTCAAGCTTCATACGTTCAGTTCGCGATGAAATGGCGCAGTGACGTCTTATTCGAGTTCGCTCAACAGACGGCAGGCTGGACGGTACTCTACGCTGCAGGTCTTGCGTTACTTGTCGGAATTCTTGGTTATGTCGTCCGACGGAAACCAGAGAAAACGGTTTAAGGGACGTGGAGTGATGAAGCTCATGCACCATGAATCCAGACGACGAACGTTGCTGTAACTCATTCTTGCTTTCTACAGTCGAGAGATAAGCCATGGAATCTTAAGCTTCATTTCACGGGCCGAACCTGACCCTGACGAAAGCGAAGCGCGTGCTTTCTTTTCCTATAGGAGTCGAGAATGAACAGATACGTTTTACATTAATTGAAACGATACTTTTTCAGGACTAAATCTTGATAAAGTATCGTTTTTTTTGTATGAATCATACAACGATGTAAAACACCTTTTTTTACCATTTAAACTTGATTTGTAAAGGGAAAATCAACAATGTTAAGCCAGTATTTGGAATTGGTTAAGTAGGTTAAATAAGACGGATGTCCGACCTATTTGAAAGGACTATTAGCTATAATCGAACCATGCTAAATTAATGAAGCAGTCAAAACATCCTGGGGGGAAATCCATATGAAAAAAGCAACGAAACTCGTCATCGCGTCGACATTGATCGCACCGATGCTCGTACCAGTCGTTCAAGTCAAGACACTTGCTGCCGACAACAGTGTCGTCAAGTTACGCTTCTTAGAAACAACGGATTTACATACGAACTCAATGAACTACGATTACTTCAAGGATGCGCAGGACGAAACGATTGGTCTCGTCAAAGCGGCTACAGTCATCAAAAAGCAACAAGCTGAAGTGGGCGTTACGAATAGCTTCTTGTTCGATAACGGAGATACACTTCAAGGAACGCCATTCGGTGATTACGTCAAGAATCAGTATGACAAAGGAAACAAAGGCAAACATCCGATGTATGAATTGATGGAATACCTCGGTTATGATGCGGTCACGCTCGGAAACCATGAATTCAACTTCGGTCTTGATTTCCTCAAGTCAGCGATGAGTGCTTCGAGCGGTTCAATCAAGTTCGTCAACTCGAACGTATTGGATGCAGTCACGAAAAAGCCGATCGTCGCGGACTACAACAAAGATGGAAAAGACTATCAAATCATCGAACGTCAAGTCAAGGACCAGAACGGTGACATGAAAACAGTCAAGGTGGGTGTGTTCGGAGTCGTCACGCCACAAATCATGGCATGGGATGCGGGGAACCTGACGGGGAAAGTCACGGCTGAAGATATCATCCCGACTGCTAAAGCAACAGCGAAAAAATTAAAAGATGCTGGCGCAGACGTCGTCGTAGCACTCGCACACACAGGGATCGGAGATACGACGGATCAAAAAGATGGCGATGAGAACGTTGGCTACGCGTTGACGAAAGTCGCAGACATCGATGTCTTGATGACAGGTCATCAGCACGGGAAGTTCCCAGCAGCCGATTCAGCGTTCAACAAGCTGCCGAACGTTGACGCGACGAACGGTCTAATCAATGGCAAACCGGTCGTCATGGCAAACACACAAGGGAAAAACGTCGGAGTCATCGATCTTCAGTTGAAGCAAGTCGACGGGAAATGGGTCGTTGATACGTCTGGTGCGAAACTAGCGGACGTGACGAAAGACACGACAGCAGATGCCGGTGCTGTCAAGTTGATCGAAAAAGCACATGAAGGAACGCTCGCTTACATTCGTCAAGAAGTCGGGACGATCAATGATGATATCCAGAGCTTCTTCGCTCTCGCGCAAGACGATGATTCAGTTCAGTTCGTAACGAACGCTCAGAAATGGTATGTCGAGAAACAACTCAAAGAAAATGCCGATCTTGCGAAATATAAAGATCTCCCGTTGTTGTCTGCTGGTGCACCATTCAAGACAGGTGGTCGTAACCAGGTCAACGCATCTGATTACACCTTGATCAAAAAAGGACCAATCGCACTCAAGAACGTCGCCGATCTCTATGTTTATCCGAATACACTCGAAGTCGTCAAAGTAACAGGGGCTGACGTCAAAGACTGGCTCGAAATGTCAGCTGGTCAGTTCAACCAAGTCGGCGGTGAGCAAACGAACTTGTTGAACAAAGAATTCCGTAGTTATAACTTTGATATCCTCGATGGATTGACGTATGAAATCGACATCACGAAACCAGCGAAGTTCGACTTTAACGGTGTCGTTGTCAATAAAGACGCAAATCGCGTCCAAAATATCAAGTATCAAGGTAAAGCGATCGCAGACGATCAAGAATTCCTTGTCGCGACGAACAACTACCGCGCAGGCAGTGCGACGTTCCCAGGTCTTGGTGGCGGAAAGAATATCGTCTACAAATCAGCCTACGAAACACGTAATGTCATCTCGGACTTCATCAAAGCGAAACAACCGGTTGATTATAAAGCCGATGACAACTGGTCACTCGTCGCAAGCAAACCGACGACGGTCAGCTTTGATTCAGCGGCTGCAGCTGCACCGTACGTCAAGCGGTATGAAGGCATCACGAACACAGGTGAAACACGTCCAGGTGAGACAGGTACGTTCCTTAAATTCAATATGAACGTTCCGATGAAAGACTTCACGGTCTCGGCAAAAGCAGTTAAACCGGGTGCAAAAGTCGTTACTGGTCAAGCCGTTCCAGGTGCGAAAGTCACAGTCAAACTTGGCGAAAAAGTCCTTGGAACAGCAACAGCAAACGAAGCGGGTCAATACGAAGTCGTGACACGTCCGCTCAAATTACGTGACAAGTTGACGATCGTCTCGGAACTCAGCTTTATGAAGACAGAAACGAACGTCACAGTCGGAACAGGTGTCGTTTCGACACCAGCGATCGATAAAAAGTCAGCAGTCTACGGTTCAACGGTCCTCCGCGGTAAAGCAACGGAAGGCCTTGACGTGACGCTCTATAAAGGATCAACGAAGATCGCGAAAGCGAAAACGACGGCAAGCGGCTTCAAGATTGCGGTCAAGAACGGTCTAACGACAGGTACGTACACGGTCAAGTCGACAGACATCTCGAACAAGATCACGAAAAAAGCGTCGTTCACGATCAAGAACACGTATCCGGTCAAAAAATGGTCAGGCAAAAAGACGTTGACAGGTAAAGTCGAAAAACGACAAATCGTCCGCCTCTACCAAAAAACAGAATCTGGTTATCAATTGATCGCTCAAGACGTGGCGGATCAGCACGGGAACTATGTCTTGAAGATGCGTAAGGCATTGAAGAACGGCTCGTACAAACTCAACATCTATACAGCGAAAGATCATCTCGATCAGTCACGCTACTTCATCACGAAGTAATATGTCACACGGATGTCTGCATATGCAGGCATCCGTTTTCATGTGGTTAGATATGTGCGTTGTGAGAGCAGAAATCGTTTAATGCGTTCGTAGATGGTTGCTTGCTCGACTGTTAATTGATTCGTCGCGTGCGACATGTAAAGTCGTGACGTAATGGTAAACACATCGTCTGTGATGAAAGGAAGTCCCATCTCGCGACAGACGGAGACGGGAACGAAGCTGAAATACCGTTGCTGGCGTAAGGCGAGTTGCAGTGAGACGTCATCAATATAGTGCGAGGTATCGGCATAGATGTTTAGTTCCGCCATCTTCAATTGGATGAAGCGGTTGTAGTCCTTATTGTGGGAGGGAAACAAAAAGGCAGTCTCCGTTGCATCCGTATAGAGCGTCGTAATCGCTTCTTTCTCTGAATAAGAAGCAGGATAGGTGATGACGATATCCTCTTCCACGATCGGTTCGCTCGTAATGAGCGGATGCTTGAGTTCCATAAAGCTAATCGAGAAATGGAATTCTTGATGAAGCAGACCGCTTAAAATGTCGCGGTTCGAGAGGATGTCCGAATTGAACAAGGGCGCCGTCTGAGGCAAGAGAAATTCTCGTAGAATCAATTGGATGAAGCGACCATGCGAACTGGCAAGACTGAGTGGCGTTTCGGTAGAGGCATCATTTCGCGCCATGCGTTCCTGGACCCGTGTTAGCTCGTGTTCGATTTTTTCGACCGACTGCAGTAGAAGTCGTCCATTGTCGGTCAAGCTGATCGTTCTGCCTTTTCGATGAAACAACGTCGTGTTTAATTCACGCTCCAGTTTTTTGATCGTCGTACTAAGGGCAGGCTGACTGATGAATAATCGTTCGGCAGAACGCGTCACGTTCAATTCCTCCGCGACGTGACGAAAATAATTCAAATGTAAGAGTTCCATGATATCCTCCTGACATAACCTATAGGTTATTAAAATATATAAATATATATATTTTTGTTTATGATGAAACCAGTATATCGTAAATACCAGAGGTGATAGAAATGAAAATCGGAATTTACGGAGCAGGATCACTAGGAACCATCATGGGAGCTTATTTAAGTCAACAGTATGAGGATGTCGATTTGATTGATACGAATCGCGCACATATCGAAGCGCTGAATACAACAGGCGCGCATGTCATTGGACCAGATTTGATGCAAGCCGTCCATGCGATGCATCCGGATGACGTCACGGAGATGTACGATATCGTATTGTTGCTAACGAAGCAGGTCTACAATGAACCGGTCCTGGCGAAAGTCCGGACGATTTTGAAGGAAGACGGTATTCTCGTCTCCTTGCAAAACGGTGTACCGGAAGAATTCATTCAACAACAGATTCCACGCGAACGCATCATCGCGGGATCCGTCGAGTTCGGAGCGACGTACGTCGGACCAGGTGAGTCACGTCTGACATCGGATTACGAGCATTTCAAGACGTATGCGATGCAAATCGGTGAACTGAACGGCAAGAAGACGGACCGGATCGTCCAACTGAAGGGCATCCTTGACCACATCGGTGGGACGGAGATCTCTGATAATCTACCGGGGACGAAATGGTCAAAACTCGTCATCAATAGTACGTTCAGTGGGTTATCCGCTGCGTGTAACGGTACGTATGGCGACGTTCTCGATCATCCGGTCTTGCTACGGGCAGCGATCCATACGATGCAGGAAGTCGTTGAAGTCGGTCACGCCCACGGCATCACATTCGCGCCGATGAGTACGTTTGAGCCGGCAGCCTACGCAACACTAGACGATATCGATGAAAAACTGATCACCGTGCCACAATTGATGCACGGGTCGCGTGACTTAGAAGCGAGCATGTTGCAGGACTTACAAAAAGGGCAACCGACCGAAATTCGTTTCATTAATGGGATCGTCACGATGTATGGCAACATGTACGATATCAAAACGCCGTTCAACTCACTCATTCAAGAAATCGTCGAAGAAGCGCAAGCAGCGAAGACAGTTCCTAATTTTGAAACAAGTGTCGCACGCTTTGCCGCATTGTTAAACGCATAAAGGAGGGATTCAGATGAGACAGGAAGATGTAAAAAATATCGTCGCGACACCGATCAATGCACCGGTCTTTCCGGCGGTCGATATCTTCTTTCGGAATCGGGAATACTTGAACATCATCTATGAGACGGACATCGAAGCGTTACAAGCAGTCGTTCCGGAACCGCTCGAGGTGCTGAGTAATCAGATCAAGTTTGAGATCATCAACATGCCGGATAGCACAGGTCTTGGGAGTTATCTCGAGTGCGGGCAAGTCATTCCGGTTCGGTATCAAGGAGAGGTCGGTGAGTTTTACCTCTCGATGTATGTCAACAATCAGCCGGCGATCGCCTCTGGTCGTGAAGTGGCTGCGTTTCCGAAGAAGTATGGTTCACCCCGGCTTTATCTCGACAATGATGTACTCGTTGGAACGCTTGACTACCATTCACTCCGTGTCGCCCAAGCGACGATGGGATACAAGTATGTTCCGATGGCAGTCGAAGAAGCACAATCGATCATCGGTGCGCCGCAGTTCATGCTCAAACAGCATCGCGGTTATCAAGGGGAGTTGATCATCTCTGAACTGACACGCAGTCAAATCACGGATCTTGAGATTAAAGAAGCATATCGTGGACCGGCTCGGCTTCAATTGTTTGAACATGTCATGGCACCACTCGCTGACTTCCCTGTTCGAAAGGTCGTCGATGCTCAGCATATCATCGCTGATCTCCGACTCGGTGGACCTGCGAAACTGTTTGATTATCTAAAGGACTAACACTTCTCTAACATCATATGTAGCAAAACGACCTCCAAAACGGATGGTCGTTTTGTTTTACCCTAAAAACTGGCATACTGAGATGAGAGGGGGAGACGATCATGCGACAAGTCATTGTGTTACCGTATCAATCAGAATGGGCGAGTGAATACGAGCGAGAAGCGGACCGATTACGGGAGGTGTTCGGAGTACGTCTTAAGCAAATCCATCATATGGGAAGTACATCAGTTCCAGGACTCGCGGCAAAACCGATCATCGATATCCTGCCTGTCGTCGATGCGCTCGAGGGAATCGAGCAGTTTGATGAACCGATGAAAGCACTCGGTTACGAAGCGAAGGGTGAATTCGGCATGCCGGGACGCCGCTATTACCGAAAAGGCGGCGACGAACGGACGCATCACATCCATCTCTATGCGGCGGGAAATCCAGAAATCATGCGTCATCTCGTCTTCCGGGATTACTTACGTACCCATCCAGAAGAAGCCGCTGCTTACGGAGCATTAAAGGAACAATTAGCGACAACATATCCGTTCGATATCGAAGCCTATATCGCCGGCAAGGATGCGTTCGTCAAGGAACTCGAACTCCGCGCAATTGCTTGGGGGAACGCGCATGACTGACTGGGAACGTGCTCTCATTCGCCATGTCAGTGTTGGTGTAAAGACGTCGAAAGTCTTGTTTGAGAAGATCGAAGCAAAGGACTGGAACGCGCAACCGATCCCCGGGAAGCGGACCGTCGGTGAAGTCGCCGTCCATCTTGCTGTATTGCTTGAAGCCGATTTAATGCTCGCAGAAGGAGCAACGGCAGAAGCGATGCAGGCATTTTATGCGGAACCGGTCATGTGCAATCAGTTATCAGAGCGAATCAATCAAGCCTTTCGGGTCTATCAAGAAAAAGTCACAATCGGATTTTTGACGCGTCCGACGTACTGGGAGGTTACCGACTCGATGAACGGCTGGGCGATCGAAGCAGCCGTGCATCTCTATCATCATCGATCCCAGTTATTTGATTACTTGAACATCCTTGGGTACGAACTAGAGATCTCGTTATTTGAATGAATGGAAGTAGGGATAGTGTATGGAATATATCGTCGAAACATCAGCCGGTCGATTTGATACCCGGTTGACGGGAAGTGGGGACGTCACATTCGTCCTCGATCACGGGATGATGTCGAATCGGCATCAGTGGGGCTGGCTCCGAACTGAATTATTGAAACGGGGGCGGGTCTTTGAATATTCGCGTCTCGGTTATGGGCGGTCGAGTCGTGGCAAAAACAAACGACTCTTTACACATCAAGCGGATGAGTTGGCAGATGTTTTACGGATACTTCAAGTCGAAGGACCCTATGTCTTCATCGGTCACTCGCTCGGAGCTTATATCTCCCTTGCAAGTGGACGCCTGTTTGCAGACGAGACACGCGGCATCGTCTTGCTCGATCCGTCGCACCCGGATGTCGATGCGGCATTGCCGAACTGGTACGAACGAACACAAGAGGAGTGGAATCGATTCCTCTATTTCCTTAGTCACGTCCGACCGATCGCCTGGATGATTCCTGATCGTCTCGGCAAAAAGATGTTCAGTGTCTTACCGGAAGCCGATCAATTACCGATGTGGCAGCATTTTGCGGCACCTGGGCATTGGCAGGGAACGCTCGATGAATGGCGAACGGTCGAGGAGAACAATCAGATGATTCTTTCGTTGATCGAAGACGTGACGCAGCCGGTCCTCGTCCTGTCCGCTTCGAACTGGGCGGGTGGTATGCCAGAAAGTTGGTTGAACCCGGCATTGACCGAACAAATCAATGCGGCTCACGCTGCGTTCGCTGACAGTTTACCGAACGGAATGTATCATGTGATTGCAGATACGAATCATTACACGATCGCCGGATTTTCACACGAGGCAGCGGAGCGGATCACGGATTTGATTGGCTCGACATGGGATTTACCGATTCAAAGTCAGTAGTAAGGTTACGCTTTTTCGTTTCGCTCGAATCGTTTTCCTGGGACAAGCATCGCGCCGGTACATTTCGTTGCAAGGTCGCTCCTGCTTGTATTTCCCTAAAAAGAAATTCCGAGCGGAAAAAAGTTTCTTTTCTTGTGCTTCGGAATATCTGACGGAGCTGACTCTAAAGCTAGTATCTACAAAGAATGACGAATGACGCGTCACACGCCACTCCTACAGGAAAAAGCGCATTATGCGCTGTCAGAGACGAACAAGACCCGCTTTCCTGCTTGAAGGAAGCAGGATAACTGGCTTGTGTCTCGCCTGAGGAAAGGGCGTGAGAAGATGCGTCATTTTTTTGGAGTCAGCCCGGTCTACTCCTTGAGTCGATGCTTATCGGCTTTTTTTAGGGAACAAAATAAATCGAAATCATTACGATTGACGTCAGGTGAAAAGTCGGTTACTCTATAAAACGTAACGATTACGTTTTAGGAGATGAATGATGATGCAACCGATATCGATCACCGTTTTATCTGGATATCTTGGATCCGGTAAAACGACACTATTGAACCATTTACTACATAATCGCGAAGGGCGCCGCCTCGCGATCATCGTCAACGATATGAGTGAGGTCAACATTGACGCGGCATTGATTGAGCAAGGCGGATTCTCGCGAACGGAAGAGTCGTTCGTCACACTTTCGAACGGGTGCATTTGCTGCACGTTACGTGACGATTTATTACTTGAAGTCAAACGCCTCGTCGACCAAGGCGATATTGACGGTATCGTCATCGAATCGAGTGGTATCTCGGAACCGATTCCAGTTGCACAGACTTTTACGTACGAAGATCCGGACAGTGCCATCGACTTATCACAAGTCACGAAAATCAATGCGATGGTCACGGTCATCGATGGGTACCGTTTCCTGAAGGACTTCGAATCCGGTGAATCGTTGATTGAGCGGAAACAGGCCGTCGATGAGACAGACGTGCGTGAAGTCGTCGATCTACTCGTCGATCAAGTCGAGTTCGCGGATATCATCGTCTTGAATAAAGTAGATCGTCTGACTCCAGAAGAACGCCATACCGTCATCGGCTATCTAAAGGCATTAAATCCAGTTGCCCGCTTGATTGAGACGACATATGGTCAAGTCGATCCGGCAGACATCTTAGACGTTGATCTATTTGATTTTGAACAAGCGGCAGCGAGTGCCGGTTGGATTCGCGAGTTGAATGCGGAAGAACATATTCCGGAAACGGAAGAGTACGGAATCAGTTCGTTCGTCTACAAGCGCGACGTGCCGTTCCACCCGGAGCGCTTGCTAGCCTTGATTGAAGACTGGCCGCAAGAAGTCGTCCGGGCAAAAGGCTTTTTGTTCCTTGCGACACGTCCTGAGATGGCATTGTTGTTCCATCAGGCAGGATATGCGTCGAACATGGAATACGCTGGTCGTTTTGCATCAGATGAGGATCGACGGACCGAACTCGTCTTGATCGGCATCGGACTGGAGAAAGAGAAGCTCGAAGCGCTATTCGATGCGTGTCTCGTCCAGGAACACGAAACGGATTGGGCGTCACTGAATGATCCAATCCCTGGTCGCGAGATGTACGAAGAAAACTTTCTATAAGAGGTCAATCTTTCGAGAAACCGTATCTGCGGTTTCTCTTTTTTGTTATATTTTCATAGTGAATGGGGAAAGAATACTAGTGAAGGTATGTAAATTGAAGGAGGAAGGTCTGTGCGTAACCGGATTTTACAATTCGCACTCGTATTTTTAGTCGCCGGTGGCATCATTTGGGGACTATATCAACTCGGCTATTTATTTTATGTCTTAACGATTTCAGCGACGGTCGTGCCGCTTGCTGTCATCATGATCATCTTCATCGAGAACCGGACCGCAGAATCAACGATCGCTTGGTTTCTCGTTCTAATTTTCTTACCGATTCTCGGAGTCATCATCTGGTTGATGTTCGGTCGGAATCCACGGCGTCGGCGCCGGAATCGTCGTTCGCATGATGAAAGGAAATTGCTCAAGCAAGCGATTCGTCCAGTTCGGTCGCTTGCTGTCAGTGAGTTACCACCGAATCACTTGAAGCTTGCGAACACGATTCGTAACTTCGGTGGCGGCGGGGTGGACGTTCATACAGCAAGTGAGATTCTGACGAACGGGGAAGAGACGTTCCCGGCGATTCTTGACGCAATTCGTCAAGCGAAACATCACGTCCACATCCAGTACTACATCTATCGCAACGATGAGACAGGTAAGTCGATCCGGGAAGCATTGATCGAGCGACTCGAAGCGGGAGTCGAAGTGCGATTCATGTATGACGGACTCGGAAGTTATATGCTCGGTGAAAACTTCTTGCGCCCGCTACGCGACGCGGGAGCGCATATCGCAGCCTATGACCCAATCTCAAGTCCCTTGTTCATCTTCACGGCGAACTTCCGCAATCACCGGAAAATCGTCGTCGTTGATGGAAAAGTCGGATTCACCGGTGGATTGAACGTCGGGGATGAGTACGACGGTAAGAGTAAGAAGTTCGGTTTTTGGCGTGATACGCATTTGCGGCTTGAAGGACGCGCCGTCAAGGAATTACAAGCGACGTTCCTCGACGACTGGATCTATGCCCAAATCGAATCGGACGACACATGGGAGACGTTTGCGGGGGAAGAGACAATCCACCAGTACTTCCCGAAACATGATGTTGCGTCCGACGGAGCGATTCAAATTGTCACGAGCGGACCGACCTCAAAGGATCCCGCGATTCGCAATGCCTTGATTGCGGCCATCATCTCGGCGCAACGCTCGATCTGGATTGCGACACCGTATTTGATTCCGGACAATGAGACGATGACGCTACTTCGACTTGCTGCACGTGCCGGGCTTGACGTCCGCATCCTGACACCGGGGAAAGGCGATAGTTTTACGTCTTACTACGGCACCCGTTCCTACTTTGGACCACTCCTGAAAGATGGGGTCAAGATTTACACGTACAACCGTCACTTCATCCATGCCAAACTGTTTCTCGTCGACGGCAAGATTGGGGCTGTCGGAACGGCAAACATGGACATTCGCAGTTTTGTCCTCAACTATGAACTAATGGCGTTCCTGTACGATACGAAAAGTGCCGAGCAGCTCGAGCGTGACTTCATTGCTGATTTCGATGTCTCGATTCAGTTATCATCGAATGATTACGTCAAACGCCCGCTCCGTTTCCGGATTTTCGAGTCACTTTCGCGCTTGATTTCACCCTTATTATGACGTAACGTCCCGCATCTATTTTCAGGTGCGGGACATTTTTAGGTTGATTCTTCCTTGAAGTGGGAACATGAACTCTTATACACTAGATGTGTAATCGGTTGCACACTACTTAGCCTGGAAGGAAGTGAAAGGGACGGAAGTCCCGAACCCGTATGCGAACAATTGATGAATCCCATTTCTACACGCGCGACATGAAACCACAAGCACGACCAGACGCTATCATCCAAGGAGATGTCTACCGTTTCACGGTCTTGACGAGTCGGATGATTCGACTCGAATACGCGGCGGATGGACAATTCGAGGATCGACCGACCCAAACGGTCTTCAATCGTGATTTCCCGGTACCTGCTTACCGCATCGTCGAAAACGAGGAAGAATTGCAAATCATCACCGAGCACGTCCATCTGCATTATACAAAGGGACCGTTCGCTGCGAACACACTTTATATCGATGTTTTAGGGAACTTCAGTACCTATTACAGCCGTTATACGTTCGGCGGACCGCTCCGGACATTAAAAGGAACGGCACGGACGCTTGACCACGCGGACGGTGTCATTCCTCTCGAGGAAGGAATTGTCTCACGGCAAGGATACGCGGCGATCGACGATTCGAACGCCTTCGTACTGACGGAAGACCACTTCGTCGAACCGCGTCGCTCTGGTACGCATGACATCTATTATTTCGGATACGGTCACGACTACAAACAGGCACTGCGTGACTTCTACCACCTGACAGGACCGACACCGATGTTACCGCGTCAGGTACTTGGCAACTGGTGGAGTCGCTACTGGCGATATAGTGAGAAAGAATATAAGGACTTGATGACACGCTTCAAGACGGAAGATATTCCGTTCTCGGTCAGCGTTATCGACATGGACTGGCACGTTACCGATATTCCGGAACGATACGGGAGCGGTTGGACGGGTTATACGTGGAACCGTGATCTATTCCCGGATCCACGCGGCTTCTTGCAATGGTTAAAGGACGACGACCGGATGGTCACGCTCAACTTGCACCCGGCGGACGGTGTGCGTGGGTTTGAAGAAGCCTACGAGGCGATGGCGGTCGCGATGGGCGTCGATCCCGAATCGGATGTCCGGATCCCGTTTGATTTCTCGGACCGGACGTTCATCGAGAACTACTTCACGAAGCTGCATCATCCGCACGAGGCAGATGGCGTCGACTTCTGGTGGATCGACTGGCAGCAGGGCGCGAATTCGAAGATGAAGGGGCTTGATCCGCTCTGGATGCTCAATCATTATCATGCGCTCGATATCGCCCGCGACGGCAATCGACCGTTGATCTTCTCGCGTTATGCGGGACCCGGAAGTCATCGTTATCCGGTTGGTTTCTCAGGCGATACGATCATCTCGTGGGCATCACTTCAATTCCAGCCGTACTTCACGGCGACGGCGTCGAACATCGGTTATGGATGGTGGAGCCATGACATCGGGGGTCACCAACGCGGGGAGAAGGATGACGAGTTATCGACACGTTGGCTCCAGTACGGTGTCTTTAGTCCGATCATGCGCCTGCATAGTACGATGAGCATCTTCAACGGGAAAGAACCATGGCGTTATTCGACCGATGCGGCGAACGTCATGAAGAACTATTTACGACTCCGACACCAACTCGTGCCGTACATCTACACGATGAATGCCCGCAATCACTTTGACGGCTTGCCACTCGTCTCACCGATGTATTATGAGCATCCGGAAGACGATCAGGCATACAATGTCCCGAACCAGTTCTACTTCGGAACAGAACTGATCGTCGCGCCGATGGTCACACCAATGCACCGGAAACTGCACATGACGGCGACGACCGCTTGGTTGCCGGAAGGGGAATGGTTTGATTTCTTCAATGGTCACCGGTACCGTGGCGGCAAACAGATCCGCCTGTTCCGTTACCTCGAAGATCAAGGCGTACTCGCAAAAGCCGGTGCGATCGTTCCACTTGGTCGTCATCTCGAACAGTCAAATGCCCTGCATAATCCGGACGATCTCGAAGTCGTCGTCTTCCCGGGAGCATCGAACCGGTTTACGTTGTTTGAAGACGACAGCACAGGGGTCGCACACCGCGACGGCGTCAATGTTGAGACGACATTCGCGCTCGATTGGGAAGCGCGTGAACTGACGATCGCTGCACCGACTGGACATCGTGACTTGCTACCGGAAAATCGGTCGATCACATTGATTTTACGCGGGGTCCGCGAAGGTTACGTCCAGCGCGACGGAGAGAGTGTCACCGGTGTCTATGATCATGCGACACAGTCCCTTCGTGTCGAACTGGGTGAAGTGACCGATACGATCACATTGTCGCTTCAAGTCGAGATCTCGACGAACGAGAACAAGATGGACCGGTTGTATGCATTCCTCGATCAAGCGGAAATCAGCTATGATTTGAAGGACCGTTTGTACCGCCTGCTGTCACAAAAGCTCGACCCGGTCAACATGATGCACCAGTTGCAAGCACTCGAACTCGAGAAGGATCTCGTCGATTGTCTGCTTGAGTTGATGTTGTCTTAAACGATTGGATAGGCATGCGAAAAAGCCAGTATTCGTCATCCATATGGACGAGGAATACTGGCTTTCTGGTTGAGGTCAGAACTCTTCGTCTATCTCTTCATCCATCCAAGATAGCAAGTCTTCTGCATCGAGATCGTCACCTTTACTGAGGATCAAGGTCGTGACGTCATCTCGTTTCTGTTCTAACAACTCCGGGTTGTTCGTCAAGACTTCCATGAGGTAATACGCATAAGAGTCGAGGAAATCAGGCTGGTCGTTTCGTTCGATCAGTGTCATGAACGCTTCGATGAGTTCTTCCTGTTCTTCATCGAGAATCATCCAGTGGGAGTATGCGAGAAGTTTTTCGTTTTCGTCATCTCCACGGAGAATGTCCTTGATTTCAGGTAACGTCAGAAATACGACATCCGGCATGACGACTTCCGGAACATCGGTACTCAGCTTCGTTAACCACTCGTCATAGGTCGCCGCGACAAAATAGGTCGTTTCATCCGAAATATCGAGGCACCAGACAGTCGGCTCAGCAGCCTCCATGAAGTGGAAGTACCAAAAATAGCTCCCTTCTCCTTCCGCGAACATCATGACGTTTCCTTCGACATCCCATTCCCTGAGGACCGACAATTCGTCCAGATACCTTTCGAATGTCAATGACGTCATGGAGCGGAGTGGGAGGTGCAATCCGCTTTCTTCGTCCGACCATGTATTCTTGAACTCGACCATCACGGCCATAGCTTCTGGGGCACCACCGTTTTGTTCCCGGATTTGTTCGAGGTAACGGACGGGGAGTGAACCGTTGACGGCTTGCTCGATTCGTTGAATGTCTGTTTCTTTGACTGAAATCATCGTTTCTTCTTGTAACTCTTTATCCCAAAATGGCATCGTATGACCTTCCTTGCTATGTAGTATGTAGACCTAGATTATACGCGAAGCTGATGGAAAATGTTTCAAAAAAAGACCCTATCCGTTATGGAAGGGTCCATTGTGTCATTTACGACGCAACTTTTTCGCTTTTTGTTTCATGTCGTTATACGTGATCATCGGGCTATCGTCCATCGTCAAGCGCAGATGGTTCGGTTCACCTTTGTTCGTGATGCCAGAGCAGTACAAGATGTCGGCATATTCATTGAATAGATCCTCGTAAGCCGGTAAATGGTGCATCAGTCGACCAGGCGATCCCCAGCCACAGAGGACGACGCCATTTTTCGCTTTGACATCGGCAAGTGTCTTCGCGACGAACGCATAGTTCGTCTCATCGAAACTCGCTTGAGCGAATGGCAGATCCTCGCTGACGAGCAGGTCCGGCATCAAACTGATGATGTCATATTGTTTAACGGGATCACTGACATACTTCTTCATCAAATTGTACGCACGTTGTGTCGTCGTTCCGGAGAGAAAGGCGTCCGTCGTCCGTGGTGTGTAGATTAAAGCGGCGACGTGCGTTCCTTCTGCGATGTCGTCAAAGATATAGCTGCGTAAGTAGCGTTTCGTCTTGTCTCGATCAAACGTCGTCTGGACGCGGATCGACGATTCCTCAATCAAGAGTTCGGAAGAATCGGCTGGTGTCATGGGTGGTGCCTCCTTTTAATTGGTCAAACGTGAGCTGATGCGAAGGAAGAATGCGAGTGTCTTCTTCTTGAGGTCGAGGTCGTTCGCATCGATCGCCTCGACGTGTTGCTGGTAACGATCGTATTGGGCGAGCACGTCAGAAACATATTGTTCACTGCGATTGTATTCAAACAGTGCTGTTGCGAGCGTGTCTCGGTCGGATGTCTTCGTGACATCGTGTTGTTTCAGGTATTTCGCTGCCGTGTGGGCGCTGTCGACGAGACTCGTCGGGTCAGCTTTCCCGTCGCCGTCCGCGTCCACTCCGAGACCACCATATTTCTCGATGGCTTCCGGATCCGTCACGTCGATGCCGTCATGCTCGATGTCACCGAGCGACGTGCCACCTTCGTATCCCCAACCGACCCATGTTTTCGGCATGAATTGGAATGGACCGATAGCGCCGACGGACGATTGCATCGCTGACGAGTTGGAGAAGATCGTCTCGACGCGATGAATGGAGGCGAGCAGCTTCCAGTCGATGCCGTAACGTGCCGCGGCTTGTTCGTAGATGTCGATGTTCTCGGCAGGTACGCCATGCTGTCCATAATACGTACGATACATTTCATTTTGAACACGTTCCCGATTTTGCCAGTAGATGAAGCTACTGACGATGAGGGCGAACAGTACGAACAAGATGCTGATTCGAAAAACTTTTCGCATATTGTTCTCTCCTCTGTTTAGGATTCCACTGAATGGTATCATATTTTAGTAGGGTCTAATAGCACTTTCTGTGACGGGAGTGTGGAATCAAAAAAGGAGTCGAAGTCATGTATCTCTTCGTAAATGGATTTTTACTCGGATTGCTCGTCGTCCTTTCGATCATCGCAGCGGTCCGACCGGTCGATTTGACGATCGTCCCACGCAAGGAATTTTATCCCTCGATGGTCCAGTCGAGTGGTATCTTATGTCTGTTGCTCGTCGGCGGAACGCTGATCAGCGGTACACGGTTGCCAGAAATCGGCTTGACGTTTTTTGTCCCAAGTGGTCCGGTCTGGTACGCGACGATCGGACTGATCGTCCTTCTCTGCTTCGTCTTACTTTTGACGGCGACTGTTCCAGCGTTTCGCAAACGTTTGTTGCCGCTTTATCAAAGTGAGGCGGAGCGACTGATTCTGCCGCGAACGAAAGAGGAGCGGACCGGGTTTCAGATGGTCGCGCTGATGGCAGGGGTGACGGAAGAGTTGATCTATCGCGGTTTTCTCTTTCATGCTCTCGGATTATTTTTACCGTTTTCTAACATCAGTTTCGTCTGGATCGGTGCCATCTTGTTTGGTGTCGCCCATCGTTATCAAGGATGGTTTGCGATCCTCGTCACGGGACTGATCGGGGCGGGATTCGGTTACTTGTATCTAGCACTTGAGACACTCTGGCCGCTGATCATCATCCATGTCTTGATCGATCTCGTTGCTGTCTACATTTACAAGGACGATGTTAATTCCTGACATCGTCAAAAAGCGTTGAATTTGTTAGACTGAATGTCAAGCGAAGTCATCATTATAAAATGGTCAAGTTGACGGTTGCAGAACAGGTCAAATGACAGGTAAAATGAGAAGGTAAACGCTTACACATCAAAAGGAGATGGATGAAACCATGCGAACGATCACTTCCACTGGCGAGCGAAAGAAGACGAGTTGGACATTGAATATCGGCAATCAGCCACATTTGATGATGGATGGTGTGACAGAACAAACGCTTGATGCCGAACAACGTGTCGTCTACGACGAATTTTTGATTCCGACGACGGACACTTTGATTCATCGGTTCAAAGCCCGCTTCCCGAACCATCTCTGCGAGAACGGGTATGATGTGTATGGCGCTGCCGCTTTTGACGAACAGGTTGTCGAACTGATCTCCAATTGGTTCATCGAACTGGTCACGGTCTTAACAGCGATGCAGCGGACGAAAGGCATTCAGCATGTCCAGATTGAAGGCGGTGTCGCAAAACGGACTGACTTCTTACCGACCGTGCGTCGGACATGCCGGGCACTGGAGTCGACGATTGATATTTATTGAAACACCAGTCACGTGTTCAGAGGGGACGTCTATCAGGGCGTCCTCTCTTTTTTTAATCAACGAATCGAGAGAATTCGACGTCGTGAAAACAGCGTGCACTTTTTTGTTCATCTCGAATCGTTTTCCTGGGACAAGCATCGCGCCGCTTCACTTCGTTGCAGGGTCGCTCCTGCTTGTTTTTCCTTAAAAAGCGATTTCGAGTGAACAAAACGTCTCTCTTCTTTCATAAATTAAAAAGCAAAAACGAAGTCGAATACTCGCGGAGTCGGACATGATTGTTCGGCTCCTTTTCATTTTCTGGATGATAGCAGGAAAAAACAGGTTGACGCTAGACTGTATGGCATGTACCATACAGTTAATAGATGTACTATTGTCTTAATACAATGGTGGGAATTGAGGGAGGAAGTCTAATGCTTGAAGTGAAGGGGCTACAAAAGCGATACGGACGAAAAAAGCACGTCTTACGTGACGTGACGTTCTCTGTCGGTCTAAACGAAGTGACATGTCTGATCGGTTTAAACGGGGAAGGAAAGTCAACGATTTTAAAAGCAATTCTCGGTCTGATTCCGGTGGATGCCGGGACAGTGACAGTCGACGGTAAAGCGTCGCGCGACCAGATCGCGTTCGTGCCTGATCTCCAGACGATGCCGAGCTACATGACGATCGGACAAGCGCTCGCATATATGGCAGATCATTATCCGGACTGGAATCAAGAGACAGCGGAACGGTTACTGCAGACGTTCCAGCTGTTTACGACGGATAAAATGGCGAACTTATCAAAAGGGAACAAAGCGAAGTTCAATCTCGTCTTAGGATTTGCCCTCGATCGACCGTACATATTACTCGACGAACCGCTCGCGGGAATCGATTTGTTCATGAAGGAACAGATTGCCTGGATTTTCTCAAGTGAGTTCATGGAAGGACGAAGCATCCTGATGACGACTCACGAAATCGCTGAAGTCGAGCAGGTGATCGACCGAGTGTTGTTCTTACGGGACGGAAAGATCGTTGAAGTCAAAGAGACGGATGAGCTGCGCGGCAGTCATCATCAATCGGTCCAGGACCGGATGCGGGAGGTATATCAAGGATGAAACGTTGGTTGTTATTAACGAATGAAGAACTGAAACGAAGTACGAAATTACTGGTGTTGTTGATTTCAGGCTTGATCGTCGCGGAAATCGCGTCTCTACTCTATCAAATTTACGATTATCAAAGCACGATCGAGAAAACGATGCGGATTGAACAGATATCAGAAATGGACGCAATTGCGCGAGCAGGTGGTGCGTTGACATTCGCACAGGCAACGGATTTTTACGATTCCATCATTGTATTAGCAATGGGGATGATCATCCTGTTTGCGTTTTGGATTTGGTACCGCGACTGGATAGGTGAGACGAAGTACATCTACAGATTGCTATTGTTACCGGGATCACGCCGGGCGATTTTTGGGTCGAAAATGACGGCACTCTTACTTGTCGTGACTAGTTTGATCGGAATTCAGTGGGGGCTGTTGTTGCTTAGTCGTAATCTCTACTTATGGTTGTTACCAGATGCTCAACAGGTCACAGCCAGCATCAATGAATACTCCATCTATATGAAGTTGTTCTATACGATGTATCCGAGTGATATTTTATTCATCTTACTGCTGACATTCATCGTCATCTCGTTCGTCTGCATGACAGTATTACTTGAACGATCGTTCCGAAAGGGAAAAGCGTTCTTGCTCGTCGGATTACATGGAATTGCGTTGATTGGCGGTTATATCATTTTGGGCTTAGCATTGTCAGCTATTTCGAACGATTTGAGTCAACTGCACATGCAATTTTATCTCGGGTACATCGTGCTCTTAACGTTATATGTGTCGTACAAAAATCTGCGGTTAGTCCAGACGCGTCTATCCGTCTAAAGGAGAAATCTCATGAAACGATATCGTCAACTTCTGATCTATGGAGTGATCATTCTCATAACAATCGGAAGCTACATCGGCTACACGCTGTCGATCAAAGGAGCAGACTTTTCGCTCGAGACCGTCAGTGGAAAACCTTCGCAAATCGAAAATTTTAATTTACGTCTTCAGACGAAAGGCATGCGTTCGACGATTTATGATGTCAACGCTAAGGGAGACATCAAAAAACAGTCAAATTCTTACGTCGGACAACTATTCCGTGAAGATAGCATGACGGATTTGCCAGATAAATATTACGAATTCACGACGCATATGGAAACGAATGTAAGTGGAGATGGACAATCAGAGTATGCGATTCAGATCAAACACAATAAACTGCAATTTAAGATGTTTACGTTTAAGACGGAGGAGATGTTCGAGAAAACATTTCAGTATGATACAAAACTTGAGACGGGGATGGACATACAAGCCACTGTCGTCGATAAACAGGCGATGAAGGTCTACATTCAACTCGATCGAGTCGATCAGCCAAGGGAAACGAAACTGCTTGTGCTCGATTTAACAAGCGACCGGGTTGAAGAGATCGTTCTTCAAAAGCCAGTAGCGCCTAAACACGCTCGTCAATTTTTAGCGATTCATCAAAATGAGGTCGTCTACACGGAACAACCGTCTGACAGCGATGAGGAGAACACTAAACTATCTTATTTCCTCGATGACGGGAAGAGCGTTCGTTCCATCAAGGAGTTGAATCAGCAGCAAATCGGTTATACGCCCTATGCGAACGGTCGTTATCTCATCGGCTTCCGCCTGCCGGAAGGGGAGACGAAACGAATCGAATGGTCGATGTTCGACTTGGAAACGAAACGATTATCCGAGCATAGCGTAAGCAGTCCGCTCGTTTTGAAAAAGATTGATTGGTTGGATTCGAAGGACGAGATGCAGCTTTATCTCTCTTCCGAGACAAACGATGGATTCCAAGTGTCCGTGATCGATCTGAAGAATGAGCAACTGATGTATCAAGGAGAAATCAAAGATGCGAATCGTAAAAAAGGAACGCGTATCTATGATTTTGCGGTTCAATGATCCACGAAAAAACGCTTCGTCCCGGAAAAACTTATCCGGGACGAAGCGTTTTTTTCGTTTTGACTAGGAATCGATACGTTCTAGGGCGAAAGCATCAAGACGTGAAGTTTTTCTCTGCTGCTTTACAGGCACGCAATAAGGCGTCCTTGAAGAAACGATCTTCCTGCGAAGCGAGTTGTTGTGTCGCTTCCTCGTCTCCGCGCAGTGAGCGGGCGAGCATCTGAATGACCTTGACCCAGCGCCGGACGTGATCAAGTTGCGGACGACCCATCGCGACGTACACCGTGAACCAATCATTCTGATCGCGACGGATCATCCGTTGGAACAGTGATTTCGCGAGATCGACTTCTTCGGTCGTCGGGAGTTCGTTCGTCTCGAAATAACGACGTAACGCGGCAACAGCAGTTGCGTACGCTACTTTGACGTCGTCTGACGGCTGATGCTTACCGTAGTCGGATGTCGACAGATGAAGTAAGGCAGGTTTTTTCTCGACACCCGTGATCCAGGCAGAGATCGTCTTATTGCCTTTATAGGCTTGACGGTTCGCGACCGGGAGCTTCGCCGTGACGTTTCCGACTTTCCCGATCAAGGTCACTTTGTTGTTGCGATCCTGAATTTCGGTCACTTTCAACTCGACTGTATCACCCATTTCATGAGGAATGGCTTTCGGCTGGAGCTTTTCTCCTGCCGAGAGCGGCGAACGCTTGCGGATCATCCGCAGTGCTTCTTGTTCAATCCGGTCGTCAAGCGACCACAGATGTTCCGGTGGGACGTTGCGGAACCGGCGACGTCGGACCTTGATGTACTGGTCAAGCGCGTCAGCAGCTTGCTCCCGCGTCGATTCACCACGTGCGACGGGGCCGATGATGTCTCGGAGCGTAATGGATTCGAGACGTTCCATGATGCCTTCGAACGGGATGAGTTCCATTACGTAGAGACTGCAGACGACGAGTTCGCATTCGCGAGGAGTGAGTGGGCGTTTGGCCATAAATTGACTTCCTTTCAGCTGGTTGATGTTTCTAGTATACCAAAAAAAAGCCATCGTCACGTAATCCCGTGACGATGGACTAAAAAAGCTTACAAGACGAATGGCGATTCCGAACTATTTTGCAATTCAGCGGACGCGAGACGTGTGACACCGTTCATGAATGGGTCATGGGCGACGAACAAGTCACCGATTGCTTTGATCTCAGCAACGGTCGCATTCTCCTTCGCACCAGCGATCCGTAAGCGATACGGTTTTTTTGTCACCGTATCAAATGTCAGGACGATCGTATGTTCCATCAATGGTCACTCCTTTCATGAAATGTAGAGGATGGGTCATGCCTTCAGTAGAGCGTAGTCACGGCTGATTTCCGTCAGCGCGTAGCGTCCGTCGAGTAAGCTGCCGATCGATTGCCCGATCGAAGCGACGACGTCTGCTGGAAGATTCGAACGTAAGCCGTTGTAGCGGCGGCGAGCGACGACGGCATCACCGTTTGCTGTCACCTTGTCCTTCCGCTCGAAGACAATGACGAGACTCGTCTTGATTTCTTCTGCTTGTGTCATGTGTATCACCTCCTTCGCCCTTATTGACAGGGGAAGAGACCGGATTGTTCGAAAGGAATGAAAAAAAGATGGTCTGGTTACGTTTTTTACGAAAAGCATCGTTTTTACGCATGCGGACGCTCGGATATGCGTCTTTGATCTTTGTCTTTGGTGTCGCGGGCATCATGTATGCTCTTGAGCCAGAGACGTTCGGATCCTACTTCCGGGCCGTCTACTGGACGATGACGACCGTCGTCACGGTCGGGTACGGCGACTTCTTCCCGAATTCTGATACCGGTCGGATTCTGACGATTTTCGTCTTCATCTTTGGAATCGGGATCGTCGGGGGACTAATCTCAAAACTGGTCGACGGTGTCCAGTTGATTCGCAATCAAAAGGAAAGAGGGTTATTACAAGTGAAAGAAACAGGGCATACCGTCGTTTTCGGTTACAGTCGGCGTTCGAAGCACGTCATCGATTCATTACTCGAACATACGGACGTCGTCCTCGTCGATGATTTAGAGCGCGAGCCATTCAGTCATCCACGATTTCATTACGTCTGTGGTGATCCGGCACTGACCTCGACGCTCGAACGGGCACACATCGAAAAGGCAGTTCGCGCGATCGTCCTCGCCGATCATTCGATTCCACCGGTCCATGCTGACGGACGGACATTGTTGATTGCTTCAAGCATCGAACGGGCGAACCCGAACATCTACACGATCGTCGAGATGATGCTTGAAGAACACCTCGACAGCTTCGAACAGGTTAAGGTTGATGAAGTGTTACTTGGTGATGAGACGATTGCCCGGATGGCGATCCTCGCGTCCCATCATCCTGGCGTGACGAAGGTCGTGACGAATTTGTTGACGAAGGATGGGGAAGGGATGTTCTCAATTCCGACGCGACCGGAATGGGCAACATATCGTGATGCGTTTCATGCCTTGCTAGAAGAAGGGGTGACGATTCTATCCGACGGGAAGCGGCTCGATTTGAACCAACGTCTCGACGAAACGATTCCGAAAAACGGAACGCTGATCGTCTTATGTTCGGAGGAAACCGCCCAACGAATCGGAGCAATTTAAGGTGGGCATGATTCAACTAATCTTTTTTCGGGTATAGTAAACAAATTTACTAAACGGAGGAAAAGGATTATGACACAACCACAACCAGAATGGATCCAAGAATTATTCGAGACGGTCGATCAAGGTGAAATTAAAAATGCACCGAAATTACTCTATATGGCATTGACGCTTGAACCAAGTTATTTTACAAAAGCAGTTAGTCGTTTTAATCAACGATTGGAAGTCGAACCATTAACGGACGTTTCGGAACTACTGACGGTCTATCGTCAATTCTTCCTCTCAGCGAATCCGTCAGAGGAATACTGGTCACTTGCTTGGAACGAACTCATCCAGACCCTACAACATATGATTGATCGACCAGAAGCGCAGCAATTACTTAAGGAACATGTCGATTTACTCGACTGGTGGTCAAGCGAATCGTTGCTGTCACTCCCGAGTTGGTTAACGATTCTCGACGTTGCAGAACGCATCGACGCGCTCGATCAATTTAGCAGTTATCTTCCAGATATCTTTGAGAGCTACGCACTTGAGACAGCAAAGGATGAACCGTTCGCCCGTCTTGCCTGGTACGCACTCGCAAGCAATCAACAAGAGTTGCTTGCCCCGTACAGAGACCGGATTGAAGCCGGTTCGTCGAAGGAAATCCAGTCTCTTCGTCAAGCGGATCTCGTCGATCAAATTGAAACGACACGGGTCGTTATGTTAAAGTCGAAAGATAACGAGCCGATTGAATTAACATTTGATCGAAAATGGACATTATAAATTATCGAAGAAAAAATGACACCTAGAAGCCGCACGAATCCAATCCAAGGGGTGTAGGGATGATTCACGTCAATTTACCGAGTGGTGACTATGTCGTGTTAGTAGAAATAAATCGTGAAGTGCTGCTGTGTCATTCGATTGAAGAAGCGGAACAAGCACAACGTGACCGGTATGAACTGGTCGGACGGATGAGCGAACGCTTGCCGGCAGAAGTGATCGGACCCTCGATTGCGGACTTCGTCCGCTTTTCGACCGGGTTCATCGGCGAAGAAGTAACGTGGCATGAAGAAGAGGAAGCGTTCTTTTGCCAACAGTTCGAGACGTTCGACGGTTCCCCGTTAGGTGAAGACCTGACGGGTATCGATGCAACGCGTTGGCGTGCGGTCCTTGCACGCTATTATGCTTACGTGACGATCGGAAAGATCATTCCTTTTGAAGTCAGCGAAGAACCGGACGGTACGGTTCCGCTTTAGTCCAGACGATTCTTCGGTCGGCGTGTAAACAGAGAAGGGCAGGGTTCCCATGAAAAAGCAACTTGCACTACTCACGCTAGCGACAATCGTCGCCATGCCAACGTCTGCTTTCGCGCAGTCTCAATATGTACAATACGACCCAACCTTTACAGAACAACAAAAACAAGAATGGTTGGCAAATCAGGGGCTGACCGAGATTCGTGCCTTGAAACAAAAAGGATTTTCTCTCGTCGAGCCACTTGCACATCTCGAGGAAGAGGATATCGACGCCGATTTGATTCCGATCACGGATGTCAAAAAAGCGACGGATTCTGCCCAGTTCCAGCAAACGTACCTCGATCAGTCACGGATTCCGGCTTACTGGAAGTACAGCCGCGGGAAATCGGATGTTCGTGTTGCAATCATCGATGACGCGATCGATACGAAACATCGTGAGTTCAAGGATGTCATCTATAAAACGACGACGATTTCCGGGATTCGAAAACCAGATGATCACGGGACACATGTCGCGGGGATTGTCGGGGCGCGTGAAGACGGTCAAGGGATCGTCGGTGTCGCTTCTGGTGTCAAACTGATCGGGGCGGACGTCTTTGACGGAGAATATGCCGGGTCGATCGATATCGGCGACGGTATTTTGTATGCCATCGAGCAGGGGGCAGATGTCATCAATCTGTCGCTCGGACAATATGAATACGATCCGTATATGGAGTCCGCGATCAAAAAAGCAGAAGCGAAAAACATCCTCGTCGTCGGCGCAGCCGGGAACGACGGGAAGGGGAAAGTTCTTTTCCCAGGCTCGATGAGTCAAGTCGTTGCCGTCGGATCAGTCGGGACGCTCGGTCGTGCCTCGACGTTCTCGAACTACGGCAAAGGACTCAACATCATGGCGCCGGGTGAAGGGATTTACTCGACGATCGTCGGGAATAAATACGGCTACTTGGACGGAACGTCGATGGCGACACCAGTCGTCAGCGGTGTACTGGCACTCGCAAAATCGAAGAATCCGTTCGTCTCGAACACGACGATGCGCAGTAAGTTATATGCCGCAGCGACGAAAAAATCAGGCGATACGAAGTTGCATTACGGGACGGGTCGCTTGAACGCCGGAATCTTGGCGACGTTACCGGCACCGATCTCGAAGATCTCGTTGCCGTCAACGGTCAAGCCAAATCAACTGTTTTCATTCTATTTCGATGAGTACGCGAGTGCGAAGACGACGACACGTCTCTATAAGGACGGAAAGGTCGTCAAGACGTTCACGCAATCGAATTTAACGAACGGGACGCATAAGTTTACGTATAAGTTAAAAGACAAGGGATCCTATAAGCTCGTCTTTACGACGACCGGCGGACGCCATACGCGGACCGTTGAACGACTCCTGACAGTGAAATAAAAAAGCGCCTCCCACTGAGTGAGAAGCGCCGTACGAGACCTGAAGGTTACTTCGGGTCTTTTCCTTTTTTATAGACGGGCGTCGGAGGCGTTAATGCCTCTCCAGTCCACGTGATCATCGCTTCCATCTTGTATCCTGTGTCATCCTCATGGACGAACGACAAGCGACTGGAATCGATCAATTGGTATAAACCATAAGCGACCTGGTCGGCCCAAGAGCGTAACGTCATTGCTTCATCATACAACGGGATTTGCTCAGGGAAACGTTCATTCATAAGCAAGATATCGTGTTGATCGAAATGATAGCTACGTTTTGAGAGTGCATCGGGCGCCTTGACGTTGAACGGCTCGAACGCGTGGATGAGCTCTCCTTGACGATAGAAGGCGAAGATGCCGTTTCGCAGATGAAGTGCCTTGATCTCATCGATCTCGATCAGGAATGTCAACTTGCGAACCGTTCGCCGGTTCGTACCAGAGCGTCGTTTTTTCATACTGCATGCCCCCTTCTGAACTCTTGTACTATACCGTGAAATGAGGCAGGGACGCAACTTTTTCGTTTATAAAACGAGAATTGCCTCTTGCAGGAAAGCGGCATCTACGCTACACTCATAAGCAGTGACTATGTTGGTTCGGACAATCGCGGGGCATTTCGGTGCTTTGAGGAAAGTCCATGCTCGCACAGCCTGCGATGGCTGTAGTGATCGTGCTACACAAAAAGATAAGTGTAGGCAGCGTCAAGCTGACGGCAGAAGGAACGCCTAAGTCTTCGGATATGGCCGAAACTTCTTGAAGGTGCCACAGTGACGGAGCTTCATGGGAAACCATGAAGGTGGAACGAGGTAAACCCCACGAGCGAGAAACCCAAATTTGGTAGGGGAATTTCCGGAGCGGAACTGAACGCGAAGGAGAGCGTATGCAAATACGGAGATAGATGATTGTCGCCTGCGTGTGAGGGTCAAACCGTTTGAAACACTAAGGAACAGAACATGGCTTACAGGACCACATAGGCTGTTATTTTTAAGTTGAACGAGAGTCCAGGTCCACCCTGGGCTCTTTTTTTATTGCAATGAAACGATTCAGTGGAAGAAACGATAAAGGAGTGAACGCGATATGGCAAAACGCTTAGTCATCGCGACAGCGGCGATGGGAATCGAAGCGCTCGTCGCAAAAGAAGTCCGTGCGTTAGGATACGAGTGTACGGTCGAAGACGGAAAGGTCTACATCGATTGTGAGATGGAGGACATTCCCCGTTTGAACATGTGGCTTCGGACAGCGGACCGGATCAAACTCGTCGTCGCTGAGTTCCGCGCGACGACATTCGAAAAATTGTTCGATCAAGTCAAGGCACTGCCGTGGCACGAATTGATGCCATGGGATGCGAACTTCATCGTCAACGGTCGTTCGGTCAAGTCGAAGCTGTTCTCGATCCGTGACTGTCAGAAGATCACCGAGAAAGCGATCGTCTCGCACATGCAAGAACAGTACAACAAAGGAACGGAATGGTTACCAAAGACAGGCGCGAGCTATCCGATCGAAGTTGCTTTGTTAAAAGACATCGCGACATTAACGATCGATACGTCTGGCGACGCGTTACACAAACGTGGCTACCGTGAGTTCCACTCGGCCGCTCCACTCAAAGAGACGATGGCAGCAGCGATGCTGATGCTGACGAACTGGAAGCCGGACATGCCGCTCTACGACGTCTTCACTGGTTCAGGTACACTGGCGATCGAAGCGGCGATGATCGGGCGTAATATCGCACCAGGGATCAACCGGGAGTTCGTCTCACAGGAATGGAAATGCATTCCGAAGAAGGCGTGGTTCGATGCGATCAACGAAGCAAACGACAAAGCCGAATGGGACAAACCACTGAAGATTTACGCAAGTGATGTCGACCCAGAGATGGTCAAGCTCGCGAAAACAAACGCAGAACTCGCAGACGTCCGCGATGCGATCAACGTCATGCAACGCGACGCAGCAGACTTCAAACCGAAGGAAGACTTCGGTGTCATCATCGGGAACCCACCTTACGGGGAACGTCTCGAGGACGCACGTGAAGTCCATCAGCTATATCGCAAGATTGGAACGGCGTATAAAGAATTCCCATACTACAGTGTCTACATGATCACGTCGTATGTCGAGTTCGAAAAAGCGTACGGTCGTCCAGCGACGAAGCGCCGGAAGCTGTACAACGGGAATATTGAAGTTCAGTTTTATCAGTATTATGGTTTGCGTCGGAAACGTCCGCAGGCTTAAGCGATTTGTGAGAGGTGAGTGGGCGTCAGTTCCCACTGACTTCTCACTTTTTTATTTTTTCGCAAAAATATCATGAGCCGCTCGGTTGCGCGGTTTTTTTTGAGGTCTAATAATGCCTGGAACTGATTGATAGGATCATGTTGTGAATTGCTCTTAATAAATATGTTCTTTTTAAATCTAAAAGAAAAGGAATCTGAGTGCCCTTAACTGTACTAAGTTCAAGATGCTTCTTCATCGGCGTATTTCATCAAAAACGTACTGTAGGCGGAAATATCAGCTTGAACGAGTTGTTTCATCGTACTGAAATTCTTTTTGATTTCTTGTGATAGTTGAATAGCGTCAGAATAATCTTGTTTGTCGACGCTATAAAACTGCGTCTGAAGTTGTTCGTAAATCCGGTTCATCTCATCCTGGTTAGCAGCTAACCGTTGCGTAGTAGCCGTCACGTCATCGGGTGCGCTCATTTTTTGAAGCGTGGCGAGTTCTGCACTGATAGGAGATCGATCATTTCTTTGAGTGAGAACAGCAATGAAGAAACTGGAGCAGTCACCTTATTGCCGTTTGTTCCGACCATTTGATTCAGCTCATCAATTTTGAAGGAGAGCTGGTCGTACATTTGTGAAACGTTGTAGATACTGGATAAAATTGTAGCTGTATAGTAAGCTATTTCCGTTTGAGAATTAGTATTACTCTCTTTCGTTACCGGCTCCGCGAAGATCGGTTCTTCTTTTTCAATCGACTCTGGTTTTTGACTACATCATTCGTCGCGTCCGGGTGCATGTCGTAACGGGACTCATCCATGTTTTCGAAATTGATCGGCGCATTGATCTTGTCGCTCAAGCTCTTCTTGAGGCTACGGAAAATACCGAGATGGATCCAGTAACCGTCTGCCTTCTGGAAATAGCGCTCCCGATTGACTAAGACCATGTCCGAGAAGTTATCGAGATTCATCTGGTCAAGTGTCTGTCGAGTGTAATACGATTTCAGGACCGGTTCGAGTTCTTCGTTGCCATTGTCGTCTGTCACGACCGTAGATCGTTCAAAGGCGAATAAATCGAAGTTCTTGTTCTTATAGAGGTCCTCCAATAAACGAATCGAATCCAAAGTATAACTTTCGGCCATCGTGTTCTCGCTTCAAAATGCAGAATCTTTATACTGAACAATCAACGTTTTGTCTTTCACCTTCGCACGGTGATCATCTGCTATGATGCCCTCGCGCTCATCAAACGCATGAACCCGATGACGAGATACGAGCTCTAGAATGGATCAAGACTTTAGTTTTCTTAACGATTATTATTTCGCCGTACTTGTTCACCACGAACACTTTTACTTTGAAGAAAGAGAAGTCTTCATAGGGCAATCGCAATAGATGACTCTTCTTCAAACAGCTCATGGTCAACACATACTATTTTCGTACATAATGCGCGCCAGTTCTTTATATTGCCGCGTTAATAAACTGCGAGTTGTTTTTCATCGAATCGTAATCATTGATGACAGGGGCCGGCCTAAGAAAGTTGAATTGAGCGTATGCAAATTTGTTCTCGAAAAAATCCTCTTTTTTCAAATATACTTTCCCCTAAAAGGAATCAAAAGAAAGAACAAGAAAAGTTATGTTTAACCAACTTTCTTGCTCTTTCTTTTATGTAAGTTCCCACTATAGTCAGAATACATGAACTAGATTAAGAACTACTAAAAACGATATTATTTTAAATTTTTTTGTATAAATAGTAATGCGTGAACCCCTTTGGGAAATCTTTTAATTCTCCAAAAACCTCGAATCCTAATTTCTTATAAAAAACAGGCGCTTGAAAGCTGAAGGTATCCAATCTTAACAACCGGCATTGTTGAGCTCGCGCATATGCTTCAGCTGTTTCCATTAGCTCTTGGCCTTTTCCCATACCGCGCAGTGAATCGTCCACCCACAGGATATCTACAAAAAAGCATTCCCAGTCTATATGACCGACTAACCCTCCGACGATTTCGCCCTTTTCATCCTTTAATACAAAGTTTATTTTCTCCTCATCATTGTAAGGGACTTTCGATTTATTGTGCCTGACCAAATTATATCGGATAAATCCAGCTTCCTCCTTATCATATCCAACGTGCATGTGGATATTCGTCATCATCATCACTCCCTCTATAAATGTTGATATATCAATGGTTTTCACCATCTCAAGTGCCCGAAAAAATATTTTTCGTCACCAATATCTATCGTTATTT
>NZ_JACSNE010000028.1:0-41598 GCF_018619035.1 Exiguobacterium sp. s168
CATGAAGTGTTTGACTTGCTCGTTTTTGTGACCGAAGTCACGATTGACGAAGCTTGCGCTTCATTCATGTTTGTATTCCGTAGAATACGATTTTTGCCTCATCGTTCAGTTTTCAAAGTTCGTCGTGTCGTTTTCAGCAACTTTAATATCTTAACAAGTTATCAACCCGATTGTCAACAACTTTTTTGATATTTATTTTTGTGTGTCACGACCATTCGCGGCACAAGAAGTAATATACCATGGCTTTTTGAATCGTACAAGCATTTTATTAGAAAAACATTTAAAAACTTTCATTTACCCGTTTTTTGACTCGTTTATCCCTACATTGACTTCAAAAAGAACGCTCCGTTCCTTCTATAAGGTATAGAAGGAACGGAGCTCTACTCATTAATTTTGTTGATGACGCATCGTCGGGAAGAGTAACACATCACGAATCGATGGCGCATTCGTCAACAGCATGACGAGACGATCGATCCCGATTCCAAGACCACCCGTTGGCGGCATACCGTACTCGAGTGCTTCAATGAAGTCTGTATCCATTTCATGTGCTTCGTCGTTTCCTGCTTCTTTTTCGACGAGTTGTGCTTCGAAACGTTCACGTTGATCGATTGGATCGTTCAATTCCGTGAAGGCATTCGCATGCTCACGACGGACGATGAATAATTCAAAGCGATCCGTAAAACGTGGATCCTCTGGATTTTTCTTCGCCAGCGGTGATACTTCAACAGGGTGACCATAGACGAATGTTGGTTGGACGAGTGTTTCTTCTACTTTTTGTTCGAAGAACTCATTCAAGATATGTCCCGTCGTCATGTGCGACTGGACTTCAACAGCGTGTTCATGTGCCAGTTCAAGGGCACGTTCGTTTGAAATCTGTTCGAAGAAGTCGACACCTGTTGCTTCTTTAACGAGATCTACCATGTGTGCTCGTTTCCAACCGACAGATAGATCGATGACGTCTTCTCCGTAAGTGACTTGTGTCGTACCGAGTACTTCTTGTGCGACGTGAGCGATCAGATTCTCTGTTAAGTTCATGATGTCTTTATAATCCGCATACGCTTCATAGAGTTCGATCATCGTGAATTCTGGGTTATGGCGTGTTGAGATTCCTTCATTACGGAACACACGACCGATTTCGTAGACTTTCTCAAGTCCACCGACGATCAAACGTTTCAAATGGAGCTCGATCGCAATCCGCATGTAAAGCGTCATGTCGAGTGCATTATGATGCGTGATGAACGGACGAGCCGATGCTCCACCCGCAATCGTGTGCAACATTGGTGTTTCGACTTCCAAGTATCCGAGGTTATCGAGATATTGACGGATTCCACGAATGACTTTACTCCGTGCGATGAATGTCTCACGTGATTCTTGGTTCGTAATAAGGTCGAGGTAACGCTGACGGTAACGTTGTTCGATATCTTTTAATCCGTGATATTTATCCGGAAGTGGACGTAACGCTTTCGTTAATAACGTAAATGCTGTGACGTGAACAGAGAGTTCACCAACATTCGTCTTGAACACGTAACCTTGGATCCCGACGATGTCACCTAAGTCACATGTCTTATAAATCTCATAGGCATCTTCACCGACATCATCTTTACGGACATACAACTGAATTTGACCTTGTACATCCTGGACGTTCGTAAAGCCAACCTTTCCTTTACGACGTGTCGTCATGACACGACCCGCGATGGCAACTTCCGGTTTCAGTTCAGCCAACTCTTCTTTTGTATGTTCACCAAATGATGCACGAATGCTCGCAGTATCCGTCGAACGTTCAAAACGTGCGCCGAATGGATCGAGACCTTGTTCACGCATGGCGTTCATCTTACCGAGACGCACCTGCATTTGATCGTTCATTTCCATATCCTGACTCACTGTCTTCACTCCTTTTAATAATGGTTCACGACGATTCTCTCGAATAAAAAGCTGCCGGAATGACCGACAGCCCTTTAGAAAACCGATACGCTCATCTTCAATGCAACTAGCGTACCACAAAACGACTCTGTCCGACCATACTTTACCTGTTAGGCATATGCTACGTCTTCTTCGAGTGTCCGCAAGTACTGCTGTAAGAGTTCAACGAGTCCCGCGTGCGTATCGATATTAAACAACGCATTGCGAACGCGACCGTTCCCCTTCATTCCTTTCAAGTACCAAGCGACGTGTGTCCGCATTTCGCGCACGGCGAGTTCTTCTCCCTTTAGCGCGACCAGTCGCGTGGCGTGCAAAAGACAAATATCAATCTTCTCGCGCGCTGTCGGTTCTGCCGGAAGCGTTCCTGATTCGAGATACTGGATCGTCTGATACAACATCCATGGGTTCCCGAGAGCTGCCCGTCCGATCATGACACCGTCGACGCCGATCTCGTCAATCATCCGTTTTGCATCTTGCGGAGTCTGAACATCTCCATTTCCGATGATTGGAATGTTGACCGCTTTTTTGGCTTCCCCAATGATGTTCCAGTCTGCGACACCTTCGTACTTTTGAGAACGTGTTCGCCCGTGGATGGCAACGGCTTTCGCACCACCCGCTTCTGCCGCTTTGACATTATCGACACAATAGATGTGATGACTGTCCCAGCCGGTCCGCATCTTGACCGTCACCGGTTTATCGATCGCTTGCGTTACCGCATGGACCATCTCATACACCTTATCGGGATCAAGCAACCATTTCGCTCCAGCATCACTTTTCGTGACTTTCGGAACCGGACAGCCCATATTGATATCAATGATGTCGGCATTCGTGTTCGCTTCGACATATCGTGCTGCTTGAACGAGCGTCTCTTTTGAACCACCATAGATTTGAAGACTCAGCGGTTTTTCCCGCTCATCCACATAGAGCATCTGTAGCGTCCGTTCGTTCTCATACAAGATGCCTTTATCGCTGACCATCTCCGCACAGACAAGTCCTGCACCGAATTCTTTTGCGATTAATCGAAACGCCGGATTACAGACGCCTGCCATCGGCGCCAAGATGACTTGATTCTTCAGTTTGACATCGCCAATGTTAAATTCCATTATTGTTCCTCCGCTTCTAAAAGACCACCTAAGCGTCGCACACCGTTTCGTTCTGTCTCCGGTAACTGCTGATACAACCGCTCGACACTTTGCCCAAGACCAGGTACGACGAATGTTGCTGCGAGCTCACGTAATGGTGCGAGAACGAATGCCCGCTCTTGCATCCGCGGATGCGGAACGGTTAATCCTTCGAGGTCAATGCGTTCTTCCTCATACAGCAAAATATCTAAGTCAAGCGTCCGTGGTCCATTTTTGAACAGACGCTCGCGTCCTTCTAGCTGTTCAATTTCCTGCAGTCGTCCAAGTAAGACATCTGCCTCATCCGTCGTTCGAACTGCGACGACCATATTATAGAATAAATCCTGATCGAGATACCCGACAGGTACAGTCTCATAAATGGAAGAGGTCTTTACGTCATGAACGGACGGTAACGCTCTTAGGCGAGCAATCGCTGCTCTTAAGTGAGCCGCTTTATCACCGATGTTCGAACCGAGTGCAATATAAGCTTCCTTCATGCATAGTCCTCCCGAAGGCGATTGATCTCGACCGCCACATGTTCATAATGACCGGCAATCGGCGGATCCGGTTTGATGACCTTGATCGACGCTTCTTGAATTCGCTCATCTAACGCAAAGACTTCTTTTGCGATACGATCCGCCAAGGCTTCGACGAGTTGGAGCGGTTCTCCTTCGACGACACGTTTCGTCGCTTCATACAATTCGGCGTAATTGACACTTTTCGTCAAATCATCCGTCCGACCGGCTTCTGCCAATGCAAGTCCGATCGATAAGTCGACATTAAAGCGTTGACCGAGTTTCGTCTCTTCTGCGAATACACCGTGATACCCATAAAAACGCATTCCTGTTACGTGAATTCGATCCACCGTTATTCCCCCTTCGTCGCAGCCAACATGATGTCCATCATCTGCGCTGCCCGTTTGACTTCTTTGACGTCATGCACACGCACCCAGTCACATCCTTGTTGAATCCCGTAGCAAACCGTCGCAATCGTTCCTTCGAGTCGTTCTTCCGTCGGTAATCCAAGCGCGAGACCGATCATCGATTTACGAGACGTTCCGAGTAAAACTGGATATCCGAAGTCCGTTACGATCGATAGATGACGCATTAGGTACAAGTTCTCTTCATGCGTCTTCATGAACCCAATCCCCGGGTCGAGCCAAATGTGCTCTTCCGCCACACCTGCCTGTTTCGCTAATCGGATTGATTCCTCAAGGTCAGCCCGAACTTCTGCAAGCATATCTTCCCCATGCGCCGTCTCCCGGTTATGCATCAAAATGATGGGTACACTGTATCGTGCTGCGACGTTGACCATCGAACGATCGCCCCACTTCGAGCCCCAAACATCGTTGATGATGTCCGCTCCTGCTTGAATAGCAGCTTCTGCGACGACCGGTTTGTACGTATCGATCGACACGAGGACGTTCAGCTCTCGTTTGATTCGCTTGATGATCGGTAAAACACGAGCGAGTTCTTCTTCGACTGATACGAACGCTGCACCCGGTCGTGTCGACTCTCCACCGACATCGATCGCATCCGCTCCGTCCGCGACGAGCTGACGCGCTTGCCGCATCGCTTGTTCGACATCGACATATTGTCCACCGTCTGAAAAGGAGTCCGGCGTCACATTCAAGATACCCATGATGTAGGTCATCGTTGTTCCCTCCTTGTCGTCACATGTTCGACGGATTGATCGAACAGCGTCATGATTTGTGCATATCCTAATCCGTTGATTCCGGGGAAAGGACGTCCGTCAAGTGACGAAATCGCGACCGCTTCCTGAACGGAATTCGTATAGATGATCTCGTCTGCTTCTTCGAGCTGTGGTAAATACGCCAGGCGTTCTTCGACCGGTAAATGTTGCATGAGGAACTGACGAGTAATTCCGTTCAGTGCACCGGTCTCAAGCGGTGACGTATACCATGTACTTCCGTAACGCCAAAAAATATTTGACGTAATCCCTTCACAGACATGACCTTCCTTCGTTAAAAACAGCCCTTCTGCTTCCGGATTGAACAATTGGCGTTTCGCCACTAGATTGTTCATGTAATGATGCGACTTCAAGCGGTATGTCGTCTCCGGTGTACTACGCGGTAAACGAATCGTCTCGAGTGCCCGTTCCGCCCGTTTTCGCGGAGCGATTGGTTTCGCATAGATCAACACGGTCGGCGTGTCGTAAGGATCGATTGATAACCCGATCTCGCGTGGACCGGCCGAGACATTCAACCGAATGTATAAATCGTTCGCCTCATATGCTGCATACAAATCTTGGATCGCTTGCCGTAAGGTTTCCCGGTCATATCCTAACTGGATCCCGAGTGCGACACAACTCATCCGTAAACGTTCGATATGGTCATCAAACAAAAACGGATGTCCATTATACGTCCGAAACGTCTCGAACACACCCATCCCGTAGACGAATCCGTGATCGAGTGGGGAGATGCGTACCTCTTCTTCTCGTTTAATAGTTCCGTCATGCCAGAGATACATAATGCGTCAACTCCAAGAAATTTTTTAACATCTGCTTACCGTCTCGCGTCAAAATCGCTTCCGGATGGAACTGGACACCGAGAATCGGCAACGTCCGGTGACGGAGTGCCATGATTTCTCCACCTGCTTCCGCCGTCACTTCGAGCACTTCCGGGAATGTTTCGCGTTCAACGACGAGTGAGTGATAACGTGTCACCGGTGTCGCTTGTGGGATCCGTTCAAAGATGCCTTGTCCGTCATGCGCCAGTGGCGAGACTTTTCCGTGCATCAATTCCTTCGCTCGGACGACTTTACCACCGAATACTTGTCCAATCGCTTGATGACCTAAGCAGACCCCTAGTATCGGCACCTTCCCAGCAAAGTAAGCAATCGCCTCTAAACTGATCCCCGCTTCATTCGGCGTACAAGGACCTGGTGAGATGACAAGATGATCAGGTTGCAACGCTTCGATTTCCGCAAGCGTGATCGCGTCGTTGCGAAATACCCGGATGTCTTGCCCAAGTTCGCCGAAATACTGGACTAAGTTGTACGTAAAGGAATCATAGTTATCAATTAATACAATCATTGCGTTACCTCCGCTGTTTCTTTTGTCACCCATAACGCTTTGGCTTTACTAAGTGACTCTTCGTATTCACGTGCTGCGTCCGAATCTGTGACGACTCCAGCACCTGCTTGAACATATGCCATCCCGTCTTTTGCGACGAGTGTCCGGATCAAGATATTGAAAATGACATCATCCGCCCAACTGATGAAGCCAAGCGACCCAGTATAGATACCACGCCGGACCGGTTCCAGTTCTTCAATGATTTCCATCGTCCGGATTTTTGGTGCGCCAGTGATCGTACCACCTGGGAACATCGCAGCGAGCACCTGACTCCCCGAGTGTTCCGGAGCTACTTCCCCTCTGACGTTTGAGACGATGTGCTGCACGTGCGAGTATTTCTCAATCACCATCAACTCATCGACATGAACCGTACCATAACGACTGACGCGTCCTAAATCATTCCGCTCTAAATCAACAAGCATCACATGTTCTGCCCGTTCTTTTTCGTTATCGAGTAAGGTTTTCGCAAGTCGTAAATCCTCTGCTTCATCCTTCCCGCGTGGCCGTGTTCCCGCGATCGGGCGTGTCGCTAACGCATCACCGATTTTTTCAACGAGCAACTCGGGTGAGGCGGACACGAGTGTTAAATCTTCATCCGCAAAGTAGCCCATGTACGGAGAAGGATTGACTTGTCGTAATACATCATACAAATGTTCCGCTGTCGTCCCAAGCGGCTCTTGTTGACGGACGGACAAATTAATTTGGAAAACGTCACCGTCCTCAATATAGGATTTAATCCGGTGTGCCGCTGTCATGAACGCTTCCTGCCCGAAAGCCCGTTCCCGCTCACCTGATGAACCAGTCGCTGTAAATTGAGGTGCGTCCGTCTCGATGCACCAACGCGCGACTTCCGTTTCAAGAACTCGCTCTGCTTCTTTTGCCGTGTCTCGTGTCACGGCAATGAACAACTGCTTCGTCTCCTCATCAAACACAGCGACTTCATCGTACCAGTAAAATGACAGATCGGGTGTTTGCAAATCATCCACCGCTCGCTCCGGTAGCTTTTCTAAATAACGAACGGCATCATAACTGACGTAACCGGCAAATCCACCAAAGAAAGGTGGCATTCCATCCGGTCGGATCGATTCACGTTCGACGCGGAGCTGTTCGAGTACATCAAACGGATTCGCCGTCGACATCTCGACTTTTCCATCTGTCTCAATCGTCGTCATCCCGTCCTTCGTCCGGACGTATCCGACAGGACGAGTCGCCGCCATCGTATACCGTCCGATTCGACCGCTTTCGAGCCAGACGTGTCCCGCTGTTCCATTCGTCTGTTCAACATATCGATTGTAGAATTGTTCTTTCGTCCATGGTACTGCTTTGTATTTCGTCTGTCGCATACGCGTCCCCCACTTCACACTATTCTGCTCTCATTATACGCAAAAAAGTACACGGAAGCCGAATGACTTCCGTGTACGTCCAGTTGATTACTTCGATTGGTCTGCTTCTTCCTCGATTTGATACAGCGGTGTACTTAAGTACCGCTCCCCATTCGAAGGAATGATCGCGAGAACGTTTTTCCCTTTCCCGAGACGTTTCGCCGTCTTGAGCGCTGCTGCAATCGCAGCACCTGACGAGATACCACCTAAGACACCGTTCGTCTTCGCTGCTCGCCGTGCGTGATCAAATGCTTCTTCCGTCGTGATCTGCTCAACACCATCATAAATCTCAGTATCAAGAATCGACGGCACGAATCCAGCACCGATTCCTTGCAGTTTGTGCGGTCCCGGTTTACCACCCGATAAGACAGGTGAATCCGTTGGTTCAACAGCAATGATTTCAATCCCTTGGAAGGCATCGCGTAACACTTTACCAGCACCGGTGATCGTTCCACCCGTTCCAATTCCCGCGATGAATGCATCGAGTTGCATGCCTTCGAACGCTTCGACGATTTCAGGACCTGTCGTTTTTTCATGAACGACTGGATTGGCACCGTTATTGAATTGTTGTGGCATGAAGTAACCGTGTTCTTCTGCTTCCGCTGTCGCGCGAGCGATCGCACCCTTCATTCCTTCAGGACCCGGTGTCAGAATCAATTCCGCACCATAGGCGCGGAGCAACGTCCGGCGCTCCATGCTCATCGTTTCCGGCATGACGAGAATGGCGCGATATCCTTTCGCCGAAGCGACCATCGCTAGTCCGATGCCTGTGTTCCCACTCGTCGGCTCGATGATCGTGTCTCCTTCTTTAAGTTGACCCGCTTCTTCTGCTGCCTCAATCATGGATAACGCGATCCGGTCTTTTACGCTTGATCCAGGGTTCATGTACTCCAATTTCAGATACACATCTGCATCCTCAGGACCCGTTAGATGATGTAACTTGACGATCGGGGTCCGACCGACTAAATCTAATACTGAATTCGCAATACGCATGACCATTCCTCCTCATTAGTGAACCGCTTGAATTCCAAGTAATCCGATAGACTAATTATCAGCGGACTGGATGAAATCTGTCAATCAAAGCGTTTGACTTCCGGCTTTTTTCCATCCTTCGTCTGGCGTTCGACCGCTTCTTGAATCAAACGATCAATCGTCTGTTTTTCCTGTTCCGTTCGCATCGTCTGATAGACCATCGCGCGCGTGATTTTCTCATCACCGACTTCGGCGACGACATCCTCGAGCGGACCACCGATGCTGTCTTGAACGATTTTAGGAGAATCGACCTTTGGGAGCTCACCCATGAAGGCGTAAGCACCGGTCATGAAATTCGTCAACATTAAGATGAAGATCAACATCCACAAGTACTTAGGTTGTACATTCCCCATATTAGATCCCTCTTATGCTCTTTCGAGTGATTTTTCACGAAGTTCCTCTAATTCTGGAACATCATAGTGATAATGCTCTGAACAGAAGTGACAAACCGCTTCCGCACCACCATCTTCATCAATCATCGCTTGAATCTCATCTGGTCCAAGAGCGATGATCGCTGTCGCTAATTTTTCACGGTCACACGTACATTCGAATGATACCGGAATCGTATCAAGATGTTCGTAGTCACCGAGAACGAGTTCTAACATTTCTTCTGGTGTTTTTTCCTCACCGACGAGAATCGAGATCGGTTTAAGGGCTCCAACACGTTTTTCAAGTGCTGAGATCGTCTCTTCCGACGCACCTGGCATCAATTGAACGATCAAGCCACCTGCTGCAATGACTGATTCGTCTTCCGGATAGACGAGAACGCCAGCTCCAACGACCGATGGGCTTTGTTCCGATACAGCGAAGTAATACGTGAAGTCTTCGCTGATCTCACCTGTTTGAATCGGCGATTGACCACCGACGAAGTCACGCAACCCGAGGTCTTTGATGACAGAGATGTTTCCGCGACCGACCGCTTCACCGACTTTTAGTTTCGTCAGACCGTCTGCATTAACGTACGTATCCATTTCGACACGGGGACGACTGACATATCCACGAACGACACCTTTTGCGTCAGCATCGACGATGATTTTCCCAATCGGTCCATCGCCTTCGACTTTTAATGTGACTCGTGTATCGCCCTTTTGCATCGTACCCATCATTGCGCCGATTGTCAGTGTTCGACCGAGCGCTGCCGTGACGACCGGTGTCGTCTGGTGACGCAGTTGCGCTTCATAGACCGTTTTTGTCGAACGGATCGCAAACGCACGGACTTCTCCATTGAAACCTAACGCCCGTACTAAATAGTCATCTTTTAATTGTGCTAATAATTCTTCACGTTTCATCTTGATTCCCTCACTTATTTCTTTCGTAGATAATCCGTAATCCATCTAACGTCAAGAATGGATCGACGATCTCAATCATCGTGGATTCCTCGCTGATTAATCGGGCTAAGCCACCAGTCGCAATGACCTTCGCTTCTCCCATTTCTTCTTTCATCCGGTGAACGAGTCCGTCCACCTGTGCCACATATCCGAAATAGGTCCCCGACTGCATCGCATGGATCGTATTCCGTCCAATCGCTGACTGCGGTTTCGCGATTTCGATTCGCGGCAATTTTGCTGCCTTATTATAGAGTGCCTCGGTTGCAACCATCACACCGGGTGAGATGATGCCACCGTAATACCGTTTTTGTGCATCGATGTAACAATACGTCGTCGCTGTTCCGAAATCGACGATGATCATCGGCCCCTCGTATTTCGCCGTCGCCGCTACTGCATTGACGATTCGATCGGCTCCCACTTCCCGTGGATTATCGACTTTTAAATCGAGTCCTGTCTTGATTCCTGGTCCAATCAAGAACGGACGACGTTTAAAGTAACGCACACACATATTTTCTAGTGGAAACACGACGGGGGGTACGACAGATGATAACACGATTCCCTCGATTTCTTCCACGTTTAGCTCTGCGTCACGGAACAACGCTTTGACGAGCATACCGTATTCGTCCGTCGTCCGTGTCCGGTCTGTCGCAATCCGCCAATGCTCAATCAACTCTTGTCCTTGATAGACACCTAAGACGATATTCGTATTTCCGACATCGATGACTAAAATCATTTGCTTATTTCCCCGCTTCTTCTCAATTTTCATGCTTCTATTGTATTCCGTTGTTTCACGATCGGAACTATATACGTTGTGATTATACCATGCTCGTATGGTCACACCTACCGATGTGTATTCGCTCGATCTGCCACAAAAAAGAACGGATTCGATATCAATCGAATCCGTTCCATCCGTTTACACTTGATCGTCGCGACGCGGCGTATCTGGTGTATCCGTATCTACATTTTTCCCTTCGTCAACGACTGAACCCATTTGCGTTGGAGACTCTGTCGGTTGATCAACAGTTGCATCTGTCGATTCCGGTGCTTTCTCTTCTGCTGTTGGAGTCGTTGCTTCTGGTTCATGTTTTTTGTATTCGCCTGTCTCTAGGAGATGGTGAATTTGTTTTTGATCAAGTGTTTCAACTTCAAGCAACGTTGTTGCAATCAAGTCGAGCTGATCGCGTTTCTCAGTCAGGATATCTTTCGCTTTTTGGTAACAGCGGTTGATGATCGCTTGGATTTCCGTATCGATCTCGTGTGCAATTGCATCCGAGTAATTCTGTTCGTTTTGGAAATCACGACCGAGGAAGACGTTACCGCTTTGACCTGATCCGAATTGAAGCGGTCCGAGTTTTTCACTCATCCCGAACTCCATGACCATTTTCCGTGCAAGACCTGTCGCACGCTGGAAGTCATTGCTTGCTCCAGTCGAGACTTCTCCGAAGACGATGTCCTCTGCGACGCGACCACCGAGCAATCCAGTAATCTTATCTTCGAGTTCCGGCTTCGTCATGAAGTAACGATCTTCTTTTGGCAACATGACGACATATCCACCCGCGTTACCGCGAGGAACGATCGTTACTTTGTGTACTTCATCCGCATCGTCGAGCGTGACACCAATGATCGTATGTCCTGCTTCGTGCCATGCGACAATCTTTTTCTCTTTCGGCGAGATGATCCGGCTCTTCTTCGCTGGTCCCGCGATGACACGGTCAATCGCTTCTTCGAGATCAACGATCGACACTTTATCACGGTCTGAACGTGCTGCAACAAGTGCTGCTTCATTCAGAAGGTTCTCAAGATCCGCACCTGAGAATCCAGGTGTCCGCTGTGCGATAGCTTTCAAATCAACCGTTGAATCGAGCGGTTTATTCCGTGCGTGAACTTTCAAGACTGCTTCACGACCGACGACATCTGGACGGTCAACCGTGATTTGACGGTCAAAACGACCTGGACGGAGTAATGCTGGGTCAAGAATATCAGCACGGTTCGTTGCTGCGATCATGATGATGCCTTCGTTTTCACTGAATCCATCCATCTCAACGAGAAGTTGGTTCAATGTCTGCTCACGCTCATCGTGTCCACCACCGAGACCTGCGCCCCGTTGACGACCGACAGCATCGATTTCATCGATGAAGATGATACATGGTGCATTTTTCTTCGCGTTTTCGAACAAGTCACGGACACGTGATGCCCCGACACCGACGAACATCTCAACGAAGTCAGAACCTGAAATCGAGAAGAATGGTACGCCAGCTTCACCAGCTGCAGCACGCGCGAGCAACGTCTTACCTGTACCTGGAGGACCTACGAGGAGGACACCTTTCGGAATACGGGCACCGAGTTTCGCGAATTTACGTGGATCTTTCAAGAATTCGACGACTTCGACGAGTTCTTGTTTCTCTTCGTCTGCGCCGGCTACATCATCAAACGTGATCTTTTTCTTCTCTGTATCATAGAGGCGTGCCTTCGATTTCCCGAAGTTCATGACGCGACCGCCACCACCGCCACCTTGTGCTTGATTAATCAAGAAGAAGAAGAGGATGAAGATGATGATGAATGGAACGATCGTCGTCAGTAACGCGATCCAACCACCATTCGTTTCTGCTGCCTTGAAGTCCAATTTGACTCCTTGGCTTCTGAGTTGCGTATAGAGATCCGTTAATTCCGTATCAACAGCCGGTACGACTGTCTCATACGTCGAATCTTTTTCACGCAAATCTCCTGTCACATTATACGTCTGCCCTTCATATTGGAAGGTAGCCGTCTTGATTTCACCTTTTTCAACAGACTCGACAAACTGTGTGTAATTGATTTCTTTGCTTTTGTTCACTGGACTCTGCAAGTATTGCAGAAACAAGATCAAAGCTAGAAAAATGACCCCAAACACGAGGGTATTCTTCACTGCTCGGTTCATCTTATGCCTCCTCTCCGCATCCATCTCGTTTTTCTAGTGGATGAATACGAATCCTGGCGCGACAGGGCGCGCTTTGTAATTGGTTTCATCTTATCATGGGACAGACGAGATTAAAAATAATTAGCCGCCATAGACTGCAGGTTTCAAGACACCTACATACGGAAGGTTACGGTATTTCTCTTCGTAATCCAGACCATAACCGACGACGAATTCGTGTGGAATGACGAAGCCGCTGTAATCTGCATGCAAGTCATTCTTCCGTCCTGTTGGTTTGTCGAGCAACGTCACGATCTTAACAGACTTCGCTTTCCGGTACTTGAAGAGGTCGACGAGGTAACCAAGCGTCAATCCGCTGTCGATGATATCTTCGACAATCAAGATGTCGCGTCCTTCTACCGATGTGTTCAAATCTTTTTCAATCTTGACTTCACCTGTTGATGTTGTCCCACCGTGATACGTTGAAACGTCCATGAAGTCCATTTCAAGATGCATATCCATCTTTTTCACAAGATCAGACATGAAAGGCATTGCGCCTTTTAAGACACACACAAGCAACGGAAAACGATCGTGATAATCCGCTGTCAATTCGCCGGCGAGTTCGCCCACTTTATTTTGGATCTCTTCTTCTGAAATCAGTACTTTTTCCATATCGTTCATCAAGGTCATGCTAGGTATTCCTCCTCCATAATAAACACTACATTACCATTCTATCATTAAATAAGATTTTGCGAGGAGTTCAAATGACCCGAATATTGCAATTCGATGTCCAATGACGGCTAAAATCACTCCATTTGCATCGACGACGACCGGAACCTGTTCCCGGAGATAACGCGGAACCTTAGCATCAATCAGAATTCGACTGACTTTTTTCGAACCCACAGCAAGCTGGATTCGATCTCCCGGACATGGCGGGCGCACCGTCAACGGGAACGCAATCGCGTCCAGCGGGATACCTTGGTTTCCGATTGAGAAGCGAACCATTTGTTCACCATAATGATACGTTCCCAAATTCTCCCCTACTTGAAACGGTAAATCGTCATTCATTGACCGTATCACACGATCCTGCATCAAAAAGCCATATGCACGTCGCATCCTCCAGTTTCCATAATACACTTCGTCCGAGCCCTTATCCACCCGAAGCCACGTGATGAAGTGACGAATCGTTTCTGAAGAAAACGTTTCTCCCGTTAGCGTCGGCAAGACAAGCCGCTGTAAATCCGTCGGTAATTCTAAAATACGTGCTACCGGAATTCCGTTCGCTTCCTTACATCGGTCGAGATACGTCGCGACGAATGTCACCTGCTCACGCATGATTTGCTGTCGCGCATGTGCTGCAGCTGCTGTTGCTTGTTCAAACTCCGGACGAATTTCTCGGAGTGGCGGAACAATCATATGTCGGATTTGATTGCGCAAATAAGTAGTTTCTGCATTTGACGCATCTTCTCGCCACGGAACTTCATGTTGCAACGCATACTCGAGCAAAGCCTGCTTCGATTCATGTAGCAACGGTCGATGCAACCAACCGTTACCAAACGGACGAACGACGGGAATACCATCAACCTGCGCTTCTCCACGAATGAGCTGAATGAGTAGCGTCTCAATTTGATCGTCTTGATGATGGGCGAGAATCAGACGCGAGCGCCCGGTCTCTTCCATGATTCGTTCAAAAAACGCATATCTCTCTTCGCGACAAGCTGCTTGAGAGCTCGTACGTCCTGTCCATTCTAAACGCGTCATGAAAAAAGATATCTTTCGGGCCGTTGCCCACTCCTTAATAAAGCACGCTTCTTCGTCGGACGCCTCTCGTAATCCATGATGCACATGCGCAATCGCGATATCGTAACCTTCTTTGTACAACCGATCGACGAGTACCATCGAATCACAACCTCCCGAAACACCTACTAAAAGTGGTTCGAACGGCATACCTTCCATAGCGATTTCCCCCTTTCCGTTAAAACCTAAAAAAAGCTATCTCTATATAATAGAGATAGCTTTTGAGAATGACCCGTACGGGATTCGAACCCGTGTTACCGCCGTGAAAGGGCGGTGTCTTAACCGCTTGACCAACGGGCCAAAAAAATATGGTAGCGGCGGAGGGAGTCGAACCCACGACCTCACGGGTATGAACCGTACGCTCTAGCCAGCTGAGCTACACCGCCATATTTTTAACTCGTGCGTCTTAAGCACATTTTCTATAATACGGGCAGGTCAAATGAAAGTCAACGCTTTTTCTAAAAATAATTTCAAAAAAATAAAAGATGGAATGAACGGCGTCATTCCATCTCTATTCTTATAAAGAACAGGTCAGCAAGTTATTGACGTTTTGCGCCGCGTCCGCCACGTTTTGAATCCGTTTGACGTTTCAATGTAGCAAGACGATCTTCACTATCTTTCAGGAAACTAGACATCAGCGTATCGAACGATTGTTCTTTGCGCGGTGGTGGTGTACCACGGCCGCCTTTGTTGAAGCCTCCACGGTTACCGCCTCCACGTGGTCCTTTGTTATCGAACGAACGTGGTCCACGATCTTGTCCTGCTGGACGTGGTCCACGGTCGAACTGACGTGCAGGACGAGGACGTTCGCCTTCTGGACGATCGACGGCTTTTTTGATGGAAAGACCAATCTTACCATCGTTTTCAACACTTAAGACTTTGACGGTGATTTCTTGACCAACCGTCAACACATCATTGATGTCTTTAACGTAAGAATCTGCCACTTCACTGATGTGAACAAGACCAGTTTTCCCTGTTGGTAACTCAACGAACGCTCCGAAATTCGTGATGCCTGTTACTTTCCCTTGCACTTTGCTGCCTACTTCAATCGACATAAATTGTATTGCTCCTTTTTAGTTGATTCGTTTCTTATTATACGAGTGATTCATTCTTTTTTCAATCAATCGGCAACCTTCAATTAGTCTTCCGGTGAAAAGTAGAAGATCGTTTCCCCTTTTTTCGAATAGAGCAACTCGCTCCGAGCTAAGTTCGCTACATACTCTTTATCATTGAGACGATTGATTTCTTCCTTCAGACGGGCGGTCTCTTTTTTTGCTTTCGTCTGCTCTTGTTCAGCGACTTGAAACGACTGCTTTTGTTCAGCGATCAATTGCCGTTTTTCCATGTATGACCACCCCATGAGGGAAAAGATGAGCAAAAAGACGGTCAGACACAAGAAAAAGCGATTTTTGAGGCGTCGACGGTTTTCGATGGCATTCTGACTCAACTGCTTCTTACGGTCATTGAGCGGCTTGATCTTTGGCGCTGGACGCCCTGATTCGAGCGGTGTTGGCATATCATCCCTCCTCTTTCTGAGTGGTCATCCCTGACACTCTTTAGTATACTTCCTTTTTCCGGTAAATTACATCGATTCTTCGGAATTCACCTTTTCTTCACGGATGATCTCATACATATCAGACGCTTCTTCTTTTTTGGCATGTTCTTTAATGCTCGAAATCGCAACCGTGACAATCTTGTTTCCGAACCGGATTGTCATCTCATCACCTGCTGCTACCGTGCTACTTGCTTTCGCCACATTACCATTGATCGTGATCCGACCTTGATCCGCTACTTCTTTTGCAAGCGTCCGTCGTTTGATCAGACGCGATACTTTTAAAAATTTATCAAGTCTCATGACTGTTCCTCCTGCTTCGCTTGATGCCAGAGTGAATCTTGCTCTTCAAGCGTCATCTCAACGAGCGGTCGGTCCGCTAGTTGTTCCATTCGCGTAAAGCGACGGATGAATTTATCATTCGTCTGTTGTAGCCCCTCTTCTGCCGAGAGACCGAGGTATTTCCCGACGAGCGTCATCGAAAACAGAACATCTCCGAATTCACCTAGTCGTTCTTCTGGTGCGGCTTCCTTCAATTCACGTAACTCTTCGATTACTTTTTCAAGTGCACCCTCGACGTCACTCCATTCAAAACCGACTTTCGCCACTTTCTTTTGAATGTCTTCTGCGCGCATCAAAGCGGGTGCTCCTTTTGTCACACCATCGAGCAAGGAAGTCCGCTCCGGCTTTTCTTGTGCTTTGATGTCTTGCCAGTTCGAAACGACGTCTGCTGAAGAATCGACTGTTGTTTCCCCAAAGACATGCGGATGGCGACGAATCATCTTATCACTGACGCTTCCGATGACGTCTCGAATATCAAAATACCCTTCATCTAGACCAATTTGTGCGTGGAGCATGACCTGTAAAAGGACGTCTCCTAGCTCTTCTATCATTAAGTTATCGTCCTGAAGGTCGATTGCTTCCAGTAATTCGTAAGATTCTTCGATTAAATGACGTTTTAAGGACTCATGCGTCTGCTCTTGATCCCATGGACAACCGCCTTCACCGCGTAATCGCGCGATGATCTCTTTTAGTGTCGCGAAGTCACGGTTCAACGTCTGCTCATCCGTGACCGGTGGCACGTAGACTGTCGTCAAGTTACTGAGCGTCGTCACATGATCGAGTTCATATAACGGTACGCTTTGGACGGACTGTTTGCTTGTACCCGCTGCCGTGACCAAAGTGACTAGATGTTCGTCCGGATAACGTTCCATCAACTGGACCTTTAAGTCGCCCGCGACGAGCGCATCATAAACTTGTCCAATTAGTAGATGCTGACGGATCTGTGCTTCATCGACGGCAAACGCTGTTGCATCAAGCAACTGGAATCCTTCAATTGGATCCACACCAAGCGCTGCGAACATCGGATCAAGAAAACTTTGTCCGCCTATGACGTCGACCGCGTCCGTCCGCTCTAATAACTGCTGGACGGTACTCTCCGCGACCAGTGGATGACCTGGGACGGCATAAATGATGTCCGTCGTCTTTGAGAGACGAAGCAATTCCTCAACGATTTCTGTGTATACGTCTTCAAACCGACTATGTCGTTCGTAAACCGAGTCAAATGATGTAAACTTCATTCCCTCTGCTGCGAGTTCTGAAACGACTGGATGATCCATTGTCCGTAAATAGACAGGCTGTGTCGTGTTTTTTAATAATCGATAGATGCCAAACGGCAATTGTTCGAGTTCGCCGACGCCAAGACCGACGATTTTGATTCGGTGTGTCATATGCTCCTCCTACGTTGGTACATCTGATATAACTTATCTCCTAAAGGCAATAGCGCCCACTCTTGTTCTGTTAATGCACGGACGCGTAACGCCATACTGCCATAAATGATGGCACCACCGACGACAAGGACGCCGACTTCGAGTGCCGCACCGATTCGTGTCTCAAGCTCAAACAGCTGAAAGAACGTTTCGATCAGATACAGAAACACACCCATGGCGAGCACAGGTAAGACCAGTCGTCGGTAGAACGTGTTTCCTGCCGATACGCGACCAAACTTCCGGTTCAATAAAATCCATTGTGCTGCCGCCATGACGGCAAAACCGCCAAATGTCGCCATACCCGCCCCGATCATACCATATCGGGGAATGAAATAGAGATTCAGAGCGAGCTTCGCCCCTAATCCGACAAGAACACCAACGAGCGCATACTTTTCAGCATCGACCGACTGGAGACAAGAGACGATCATCATCGCAATCGAAGCAGCAAATGCCGTCGCCGCGAGCCAAATCAGTCCTGCTGTTCCTTGGTCATCTTGATATAACGCAATATTGAGCGGACGCATCACACCCATTAGTCCGATCGTCGCTGCAGCGGCAATCAATAGACCGGAACGGAGTAATGTCTCCAGTTGTTGACGCATCATCTGCGAATCGTGTTTACGATATGCGGTCGATAAGGACGGAACACTCGCAAGACTCATCGACGTTGCAAAGAGAATCGCAAATTGGAGTAACGGATACCCACGGTCGAGCACCCCTTTTTCAATTTTCGTCTCCGTCGTATTGCCAAGTAGATTGACGAACGTCAATCCATCGATCAATTGCATCAGCAATAAAGCAAGTGAGGCGATACTGACCGCCACCCCGCTTGTCACGAGCACCTTTCCGACCCGCCGTACGTGAATACTTGAAAATACAGGGCGACCGATTTTTCCTTTCGCAAAACGTAACAGGACGAATAACGAAACGATGCTACCGCCGATCGCTGTCAGATGGGCACTGGCACCAATCCAGTAAGGGTCCGCCTGCATCGAGACACCGATATAGGTCACGAGCAACAATAGTCCGACGCGGACGGCATTTTCAGAGACTTGGGATACAGCCGTCGGTCGCATCTCGAGATCTGCTTGAAACATACCTCTAAGAACGGCAATCACGGGTAGTAAATAAAACGTACATGTCACCGCACGCAAGGGAACGACCAGTTTCTCATCCCCGAACCACCCTGCGAGCGTTGGGGCGATCCACCAACCAAGTAATCCGAAGAAGACTGTCATCGCAAGCAAGACATAGAAAATCGACCACAAGACTTCTCGTTTCTCGTCTGGATGATGGAGCGTCAACTTCGCCACGATGACGGGCAGCGCATAAATGCCAAGCGCTGCCGCTATCGCGAATAAGGGATAGACCGTCTGATAGACGTACAATCCGAAATCGCCGGCGAGATTCTGATATGGAATCCGGTAAAAGAAGCTGAGCAATTTCGAGATATAGCTAGAGATCGCAAGTAGTGCTGCGCCTTGCGCAATCGTTCGTCTATTCATCGCGCGACGAGCCGACGATCAAGCTCTGCTAGCAACTGTTCTGCCTGCATCGTCATCTGTTGCGTCGACTGTTTATTCCGGTTCAGGGTCAAGACGAGTTTCTGTTCTTGTTGTCCCATGCCTAGACCACGTCCTAGCGGAACAGTCCATTTAACGAAGTCCGCCACGTCAAGCTGCTGTGTGGATTCGAGCGACAAAACGATTTCGATTTTCGGATCGGTTTGTTTGACACGCTCGACACGCGCCCGTTCGGCAAAAATCCTCATCCGTGTCAATTGGATTAAACGAGCAACCTCATCTGGGAACTCACCGAATCGTTCGAGTATCTCTGTTTCGAGCTGTTCGAGACTATCGACGGTATCGACATATTTCAAGCGTTTGTAAAACTCGATTTTCAGCTCGGAGTCCGTCATGTAGTGTGATGGAATATACGCATCAAGACTGAACGTGAACTCCGGCACGAATTTCTGGACGCGTTTTTTACCTTTCATTCGTTCTTTGCGTTCTTCAACTGCTTCTGCCAGCATCTGCGAATAAAGATCGAAACCGACCGAATCAATGAAGCCCGATTGTTGGGAACCAAGTAAGTTCCCGGCACCGCGAATCGATAAGTCGCGCATCGCGATCTTAAAGCCGCTACCGAGCTCTGTGAATTCCTTGATCGCCTGTAGACGACTTTCCGCGACTTCCGTCAATCGTTTTTGCGGACGGTACGTAAAGTACGAATAGGCGACGCGGCTTGACCGACCGACACGACCGCGTAATTGATACAGTTGGGATAGTCCCATTTGATCCGCGTCATGAACAATCAACGTATTGACGTTCGGAATGTCGATTCCTGTCTCGATGATTGTCGTACTGACAAGAACATCCGCGTCCCCTTCGAAGAACGCGATTAACTGACTCTCGAGTTCGGTTTCCGTCATCCGACCGTGCGCCGTCACGATTCGCGCTTCCGGTACGAGCGCACGAATCTCTTCTGCCTTTCGCTCGATGCCTTCGACCCGGTTATAGAGGAAGAACGCTTGTCCCCCTCGACCGAGTTCCCGCTCGAGTGCTTCCCGCATGACGATTCCGTCGTATTCCATGACATACGTTTGGACCGGGTAACGGTTTTCCGGCGGTGTCTCAAGGACCGAGAGATCACGGATTCCGATCATCGACATGTGCAATGTCCTTGGAATCGGTGTCGCCGTCAACGTCAAGACGTCGACGTTCGTCTTCAACTGTTTCAGACGTTCTTTATGTTTAACGCCGAAACGTTGCTCTTCATCAATGATCAACAATCCGATATCAGCGAACTGGACGTCTTTCGACAGCACACGGTGTGTTCCGACGACGACATCGATCGTCCCCTCTTTTAGTCCTTGTTTCGTCGCCTTTAATTCTGCTGGCGAACGGAACCGGCTCATGACCGACACACGAATCGGCCATTCACTGAATCGCTCAAGCATCGTTTCGTAGTGTTGTTGTGCAAGGACGGTCGTCGGTACGAGCAACGCAACTTGTTTTCCAGACATGACCGCTTTGAACGCTGCCCGAATCGCCACTTCTGTTTTTCCGTATCCAACGTCGCCACATAATAGACGATCCATCGGACGCGGACGTTCCATATCTTTCTTGATCTCGGCAATCGATCGCAATTGATCGACCGTTTCCTCATACGGGAAGGAAGCCTCGAACGCTTGCATGTTATCGTCGTCCTCTGGGAACGCAAAACCGACGGCAGCTTCACGAGCAGCATAGAGCTTGATCAATTCATCAGCGATATCTTCGACCGATTTTTGAACCTTCGCTTTGACCTTTTTCCATTCCGTCCCGCCGAGTTTATAGATCTTCGGCTCTTTCCCTTCAGCCCCGACATACTTTTGAATCAAGTCGATCTGATCGACAGGAACATACAAAGAGTCCTCTCCCGCGTAAACGAGATGGAGATAGTCCTGATGATTACCGGCTACATCAATCGTCTTGATGCCGTGGTACCGACCAATCCCATGATGAATATGAACGACGTAATCGCCTGTCTTCAATTCTTGGTAGCTCTTAATCCGTTCAGCGTTCGTCAGCTTCGTCGTTTGCTTCCGGCGACGCGCTGGTTGCTTGAAGACTTCTTCTTCCGTGATGACGACGAGACGCGCATTCGTCATCTCGAATCCACCATGAATTCCCCCAATCAGGATCGCTGGTTGACCACGAGTGATGCCTTCTTTCGTTACGATCGAGGCTTCGACCCCATAATCGGATAACGTCTGACGCATCCGCTCGGCACGTTCTCGGTTACTCGCTAAGAAAACCATCCACATGTCAGCGCGACGATATCGCTCGACTTCTTGCTTCAGGCGTTCCATCTGACCATGGAACGGTGCAATCGGTTTGATGCTGAAATGGATTGCCGCACTTTCCGGTACCCCACTCCGGCGGGTCGGTAGGAGCGAGAGATACAACAATGGTTGTCCTTCAAAGACATGTGCCATCGGAACAGACAGGACGTAATCACTGACGCTTTGTCCGCGTTCAATGAGAGACGCCATCCATTCTGCTTCCTCTGCATCCTGGACTTCCGCCGCTTCTTCGACCCGTGCGACTTCATCGACGATCAAGACGCTTCCCGTCACGTCTTGACGTAACGTCGACGTGTAGAGAATCGGTGCATACTTCGCGAACTGTTTCGGACGATCGCCGTTTTCTAACAACTCGACGTCATAGGCGATTCCCTCTTCAAGTGCCGCGAGGACCTCCGTACTTTGGACGCGCTCTTTCGTCGCCTCATAAAGACGACGGACTTTTTCACCCGCGTCCTTCAACTGATCCTTCGTCGCGAAGTGTTCGGCTGCTGGCATCAAACATGCTTCTGCGACGACACCGAGCGAACGTTGAGTCTCCGCATCAAATGTATAGATCGAGTCGACTTCCTCGTCAAATAGATCGAGCCGGTACGGACGTTCGACCGTGAGCGGATAAATATCGATGATACTTCCGCGAACAGCAAACTCACCTGGTGTCGTCACCGTCGCTGTCCGTTCGTACCCCGCATCGACTAAATCCTGGACGAAGTCCGGAATCGATAAGATGTCGCCCGGCTTCACCTGTTTGACGTGTGACAGGAACGTCTGTGCATCTGGAACATATCGACGCAAGCCAACGAGCGGAATGATCAGGATCCCGTCGTCTGTCGTCAGTAAACGATGGCGGGTCTCGATCCGCGTCGCCCGCAGTTCTGGACTGGCGCCATAAGAAAGTTCTGCTGCTAACGTCTCATCGACTGGATAGAGCATGACGTCTTCTTCCGGTACGAGTTCAATCAAATCATCGTACAGTTTTTGCGCTTGGAACATATTATGTGTCACGAGTACGAATCGACGTTTCGTCTCCTGATAAATCCCGGCGACGAACAATGCTTTCCCACTGTTCATCAGACCGGTGATCAACTGGGCGTTGACACCGTCCCGGAAGCGTTCCCGAACCGTCTTGATTTCAGGAATCGCTAGTAAGAGTTCTTGTAATTGTTTCATCTTCTTCCTCCTAAAACACGACAGCAAAAACGCTTTGGAGCCCCAAAGCGTTGCGTTCAGTTATACCGATTCATCAAAGCGAGAAACGGTGTGTCTATGAAGTCCGTCGCTACATCGACAGACGCATTGAGTACGTGTTGCAAACTTCCTTGTTCCGCCTTCGAAAAGTTCATCAACACCCAGTCAATGACTTGGATGGGTGCCGGTGGTCGACCGACGCCGAGCTTAAGGCGCTTGATCTCCTGCGTACCGAGATGCTGGATCAAGGACTTGACGCCATTATGACCGCCTGCACTTCCTTTTGAACGCAAGCGTAATTTCTCAAGCGGTAAATCCAGATCATCATAGATAACGAGAACATCCTCGACCGCGATCTTATAAAAATCAAGCAAAGGTCGAACCGCTTCACCTGATAAGTTCATATACGTTAATGGCTTCACGAGTACGACACGCTCTCCGTTTATCATTCCCGTTCCGAAGAGGGCTTTAAACTTCGATTCTGAGAGCTTGATCCCGTGCTTCTCCGCTAAGGCATCAATCGCGAGAAAACCGATGTTGTGGCGCGTATTCGCATACTTTGCTCCAGGATTCCCTAATCCGACGATACATTTCATATCGATTCCTCATTTCTGTTTAAAAAAGTAAACGAACAAGGGTCCGATTTCAATAAACCGGACCACGTCGTTCGTATGCATCAAGCAATCAGCTGAAGAGCGGGCTGATTGATTTCTGTTCGTGTACACGGATGATTGCTTCTGCAAGCAAGCGTGCCACAGAGATTTGTTTGATTTTGCTTGCACATTCGCGTTGTGTCAAGTCAATCGTGTTCAAGACGACGAGTTCTTCGATCGCTGAGTTCTCGATTCGCTCCATTGCTGGACCCGAAAGAACAGGGTGTGTACAACATGCATAGACTTGTTTCGCTCCGTTTTCGATCAAAGCGTTCGCTGCAAGTGTGATCGTACCCGCTGTATCGATGATGTCATCGATGATGATGGCAATCTTGCCATCGACTTGACCGACGATGTTCATGACTTCTGCGACGTTCGGTTTCGGACGGCGTTTGTCGATGATCGCGATCGGTGCTTTTAATTGTTCTGCTAATTTACGTGCCCGTGTGACACCGCCATGGTCTGGAGAAACGATGACGAGTTCGTTTGGATCGATGTTCTTTTTCTCGAAGTATGAAGCGAGAAGCGGTACACCCATCAATTGATCTACTGGAATATCGAAGAACCCTTGGATTTGTGCTGCATGGAGATCCATCGTCACGACGCGTGTCGCCCCTGCTACTTCAAGCAAGTTCGCAACGAGTTTCGCCGTGATTGGCTCACGTGAACGTGCTTTGCGGTCTTGACGCGCATAACCGTAATATGGAATGACGACGTTGATTGTCCGTGCAGACGCCCGTTTCAGTGCATCGATCATGATGAGAAGTTCCATCAGGTTTTCGTTGACTGGTTGGCTTGTCGATTGAATGATGTAAATATCATCCCCCCGGACACTTTCTTCGATGTTCATCGAAATTTCGCCATCACTGAAGTGTTTGACTGAACTTTCGCTCACCGGGATTCCGATGACTTTAGCGATTTCCTCTGCCAGTGGTTTGTTCGAGTTGAGTGCGAAAATACGAATTTCATGTTCTAAGACAGTAGACATGTGTAGGTGGCCTCCATTTGTTTGGGTTTAGACGAGTAGAGCGACAAGTAATGAATTAACGATAATCAGGTTTCGTCGTTTGACGTTCCCGTGCGATCGCGAGACCGTTTTCCGGCACATCATCCGTGACGGTTGATCCGGCAGCAACAAGGGCGTTCTTGCCGACCGTGACCGGTGCAATCAAGTTGACGTTACAGCCGATGAAGGCATCGTCTTCAATGATCGTCTGGAATTTATTTTTTCCATCGTAGTTGACCGTGATTGATCCACAACCGAGGTTGACGTTCTCTCCGATCGTCGCATCTCCGACATAGCTCAGGTGTGCTGATTTGCTACCTTCGCCAAATGTTGATTTCTTGATCTCAACAAAGTTTCCGACGCGTGTGTTCGCACCGAGAACCGCTTGCTGACGTAAATGCGCGAATGGACCGACTTGTGCCGCTGGACCAATCTTGCTATCCGTGACGACGGATTGACGAACAATGGCACCATCTGCCACTTCACTATTGCGAATATCCGAGTTCGGACCAATCGTACATTCTGAACCAATGACCGTGCGACCGAGTAATTGCGTTCCCGGATAAAGAACAGTATCTGAACCAATCGTGACGTCCGGTCCGATATACGTCGAAGACGGGTCAACGAATGTGACACCCTGACGCATCCAGTACTCGTTCGTCCGCTTACGCATCGATGTTTCCGCTTGCGCAAGTGCGACGCGATCGTTGACACCGATTGTCTCTTCGAACGTAGGTGCCGCATACGCTGCGATCGTTTCGCCTGCTGCTTTAGCAATCTCAATCACGTCTGGTAAGTAATACTCACCTTGCGCGTTATCGTTCTTGACCTGCTTCAGCGTTGCGAACAACATCTCGTTATCAAATACATACGTACCTGTATTGATTTCCCGAAGTGCAAGTTCTTCTGCATTCGCATCCTTGTGCTCGACGATTTTCGAGACGTTTCCATCTTCGCCACGCACGATTCGTCCGTAACCTGTCGGATCGTCAGCGAGTGCCGTCAAGACAGTCACTTTTGCGTTCGTATCCGTATGATGTTGTAACAATGAAGACAGTGTCTCGCTCGTCAAGAGTGGTGTATCGCCACAGACGACGAGTGTTGCTCCCTGTTCGTTCCCGAGTACGGGTTCTGCCATTTGAACAGCATGACCTGTGCCAAGCTGCTCACTTTGAAGTGCGTATTCCACCGATGTGCCAAGCACTTCTTTGACGGATTCCGCACCGTGACCGACGATGACGACCTGTCGCTTGACGCCGAGCGTCGCTAATTGATCGACGACGTGCTGTACCATAGGTTTCCCAGCGACTGGGTGAAGTACTTTGTAAAGCTTCGATTTCATCCGAGTTCCTTTACCCGCTGCTAGAATTACCGCGAAATGATTCATCCTTGTCGCTCCTCCACGTAAATTAGTGTTGATTTCGTTCTGAAATAGTACACTCGTTCCAACTATAACGAAAATGGCATCGTTATTCAATGATGGGACGAAGCGGAATCGAGGAAAAACGAGAAAAAAGACAGCTTTTCCCAAGAAGAGAAAACCTGTCTTTTTCTTATGCTTGATCTGTCGTTTGGGCAGAAGAGACTTCGTAACCGAGACCTTCTTCTTGATCCTCACGTGCCGCATAGGCTTCGAGTACCGAATCTTCGACCTTTTTTCGCATTAATGCATTGATTGGATGAGCGACATCCCGGAAGATACCTTCTTGCGTTCGTTTGCTTGGCATGGCGACGAAGAGACCACTGTTCCCTTCGATCACACGCAAATCATGTACCACGAATTCGTGGTCGAGCGTAATAGAGGCAAGTGCTTTCATTCGACCCTCTGCCACGACGCGACGAATTTTAACGTCCGTAACGTTCATTTTGTCCGCACCCCTTTAACCGTTGTCACAACTCTTCGTTGTCTACTTCTACTTACGGCTTAAAACAAACAAAGGTTTAGTCTTTCCCAATCTTTTTACGCATAATTTCCAAAAGTTTGATAATTACAGTATAGTTACAATCCATGCGGCTGTCAATTTCAGGTAGTCTCTACTTCCGAGAAATAGTGATCGACGTTTCCACGCTTGACTTGAATTTGACCAAGATCGACGTCGACGTCCGCTAATTTCATTAAGCTGACGTATTCGTTGACCATCTTCTTCTCGGCACCCTCTGCCTCGATCAAGACACCCACACCTGCGACCTTTGCTTCGAACTCGCTCAAGAGACTCATCATTCCGCGAATCGTTCCGCCGGCTTTCATGAAGTCATCGATCAATAAGACGTTCGCCCCGCGTGGTAAACTCCGACGCGCAAGTGCCATCGTCCGAATCGCTTTTGAAGAACCTGAGACATAGTTGATACTGACCGTTGAACCTTCTGTCACGCGACTATCCGAACGCACGATGACGAACGGCACACCAAGTTGCTCAGCGACCGCATAAGCAAGTGGAATCCCTTTCGTCGCGATTGTCATGACGACATCGACTTTCTTTTGGCTAAAGACAGATGCAAACACTTGCCCCATTTGTTTGACCATCTTCGGATCCCCTAGTAAGTCCGTCAAATAAAGGTATCCCCCTGGCAACAGTCGATCTGGACGTGCGACACGTTCACATAGATCGTCGATGAACGGTAACGCCTTCTTACTGCTCCACGTCGGGATGAACATGACGCCACCCGCAGCACCTGGTACCGTGACGAGACGTCCCGTTCCCTCATGCTCTAACATCTCGCTGACGATATCTAAATCTTCACTGATCGACGATTTCGCCGATTTATAGCGTTCTGCAAAAATCGTCAATGAGACGAGATGATGGGGATGGTCAAGCAAGTACCGCGTCATGTCGACCAATCGACCACTTCTCCGAATTTTCATTTGTTTTGTTCCACCTCTCCGTAATTCCGAATATTCAATAGTGAATATATCATTTTCATACGGATATTATCAATGGTTTTCGCCTAAAAGACGAACGACGTAGACTTCGTTACAAAAGCCGCGTAATCCATTATAGAGACGTTGTGCCCGATTCTCGTGTTCCGTCAACGCAAAGACCGTCGGACCACTTCCGCTCATCAAGACGCCTTCTGCGCCACAACTCGCCATGAATTCCTTGATCTGCTCGACTTCCGGGTGCATCGGCAACGTGACCGATTCGAGAACATTACCGAGTGACTGGCAAATGCCTTGGAAATCTTGCGCCTTCACCGCATCGATCATCGCTTCGACGTTCGGACGTTTTGCCGTGTTCAAGTCAAGGGCACCATAGACGTCAGCCGTCGAGACACCAATCGTCGGTTTAGCAAGAACGACCCAGCATGGGGGTGGTGAAACAAGTTTTTCTAGCTTCTCTCCGCGACCCGTTGCAATCGCCGTTCCTCCCATGACACAAAATGGGACGTCAGAGCCAACCGCTGCCCCGACTTCCGCCAACTCTTCCAGCGTCAAGCCAAGTTGCCATAACTCGTTCAAACCACGTAATGTCGCTGCTGCATCACTAGAACCACCTGCAAGTCCCGCTGCGACCGGGATGTGTTTTTCTAAGAAGATTTCGACCCCTGTCTTGACGTCGTATTTTTCTTTTAAGATCGCTGCTGCTTTATACGCAAGATTACGTTCGTCGTTCGGAACGTAAGCATGCTGGGCATTCATTCGAATTTCTCCTGACGGCAGCTCCGTCAATTCTAGACGGTCTGCCAAATCGACTGTCGTCATCACCATATGTACATCGTGATAGCCGTCCGGGCGCTTTGCCGTCGCATCCAGGACTAGGTTGATCTTGGCCGGAGCCTTTACAATAATCGTCATCGTGCCGTTCCTCCTCTAGTTCGTTTCCTGTAGGAATTGTATCAACCTTTCCACAAAAAAAGAAGCGAACATTTTGTCCGCTTCGGAAGGTAAGTTTACGAATTCGCAAATTCGATTTGTACGGAGTCTGTTAGCACGTCGGCGTAGCTATAAGAAACTCGCTCGACATTGTGGCGCTCTGCGTCTAGCTTGACTACAAACACCGAAGGATACGTCTCAACGAGCGTTCCGATTCGGGTTACGACCTTTTTACGACCGCCGCTTGCTTTTAGCGTCAGTCTTTCACCAACATGTGTTTCGAAAACATGTCTGATTTCGTTCAACGTCTTTGGCATACGCTTCACCTCACTAATATTTATTATAGCATATTAAATAAATATTAGAAAGGGGAAATATTATATCTGTTCTAATCGTATCCGTCAACGTTTTTTAATTGGCAAAAGTGCATCCGCTAACTGTGCGAATTCCTGCAGGCTGAGCGTTTCTCCGCGACGACGTGGTTCGATTCCAGCTTCCAACAATGCCGCTTCGACCGCCGCCTTTTCCGTCTTCCCGAAGTGTGTCGTCAAGTTGTTCAAAATCGTTTTCCGGCGTTGTGCAAAACTTGCTCGGACGATTTCGAAGAATAATGCCTCATCCTGTGTCTGTACCGCCGGCTCTTTTCGAATGTTCAAACGGATGACTGCTGAATCGACATTTGGTGCCGGAATGAAGACTTGTTTTGGAACCGTGAAGCAGACTTCAGCTTCCGCATAATACTGAATCGCGATCGATAGAGAACCGTATGCTTTCGTGCCCGGTTTTGCACCAATTCGTTCAGCGACTTCCTTTTGAATCATCATGACGAGCGTCCGAAACGGTGCTTTCGCTTCGAGAATCCGCATGATGATCGGTGTCGTGACGTAATACGGGAGGTTCGCGACGACGGCAATGTCAGTGATGCCTTCTTGCGTGAACTCTTCTGCGACGATCGTCGAAAGATCAAGTTCAAGAGCATCGCCGTGAATGACCTTCGTATGAGGATACGGTGAAAGTGTATCGTCAAGAATCGGTAGCAACCGCTGATCGATTTCAAGAGCGACGACTTTTTTCGCCTGTTTCGCCGATTGTTCCGTCAATGAGCCGATTCCTGGTCCGATCTCGAGTACTCCGCTTTCAGGCGTTAATCCAGCTGCCCCGACGATGTTTCCTAATACGTTTAAATCGATTAAAAAGTTTTGTCCCAACGATTTTTTAAACGAAAAGCCATGTTTCGCTAAAATTTCTTTCGTCCGGTGCAATGTAGCAATGTCTTTCAAACTTCTTCCTCCTCTAATTGTTTCAATGCCGCTTCCCATTCCGCCCGCGTGATTCGGATCGATGCGACGCGTTTGACGAGTTGTTTTGCATTCGGTTCACCAATCGCAAGAATCTGACCGAGACGACGACGACGGATCGAGGCTGCTGGTCCACCAATCAAATCGGCTGCTAGAATCATCTCACGTGTCACTTCGGCAACCGGTGCTTCTTCCGTCTCATAGACAGCAGCGAGCGCCTCTTCGATTGCGGCAGGTGAGGCATGCTCCACACCAATTTTCCCTCGCTTATCTTTTGCTTGGGCACGAGGAAGATAGGCGTGTTTACAGCCTGGTACGCGTTCATTGATTCGGGCACGGATACGATCTCCTGGAAAATCAGGGTCCGTGAAGATGATGACACCGCGTCGTTCCAGTGCCTTCTCGATGCGTTGCATCGTTTGTTCATTAACGGCTGAACCGTTCGTTTCAATTGTATCGACATCAAAGACTTCTTGTAATCGTGTCGTATCATCCCGTCCTTCGACGACGATGACTTCTTTTAAGCGTTTCCGCATGATCTCTCCACCTTCTTCAAACACTCTCGTAATTGTACCTGTTTCCACGAAAAAAACAAGGAAGCGTCACGTGTCCGCTTCCGTTGCACTAGGAATGACCCAGACTTGCAGTTGTTTTCGACCGAACGTCTTCGCTTTTTGTTCTCCGTCGACCAAGACATCGATCTTATTTCCTTTGATGGCTCCACCGGTATCGAGGGCGATCGCAAGACCCACTCCTTCGACGTAGACCTTCGTTCCAAGCGGAATGACTTTCGGATCAACCGCGATGATCGGCATCCCTTGATAAGTAATCGTATCCGTCACGTCATACCCGGTCGCTGTCAAGGCACGTCCGTTGTACAAACGACTGCCGTTCGAAGCTGGATCGTTCGTATACGCCGTCGCTTCGACCATCAAACTCTTCGCACTCGAAAAATCAAGGTCCGCATCGGCTTTCGGTGTTTCAGTTAGTGGATTCGTCGCCTGCTCTTCGTTAAAGACGGGTGCTTCAGTAGGCGTCTCGATTGGTTTTGTTCCGACCTTGACGACTTGTTTGATAGGTGTCCGTGTCACTTGGTCATCAATCAGTTTCTTCTCTTTGCTAAGACCGTCAGCTAATGTCAATTGATACTTTTTCGTTCGGACACCTGGACGACCAGATGCCGTCACGAGTTGCTCGCCTTCCGGTAAGGTCGGATCCTCGACTTCTTCAATTTCAAACGGAACGAGCTGTTCTTGCGTCAACGTCGCACGACGTGTCGTGTTGACGGTAATCAACGTACCTTCCGTCACGCGGGTGTCGGGATCCGGAGCGACCCGGTCTTCTTTTTGCAAGCGGATTCCTTCTCGCGCTAACAATTCGCGGACGGACGTCTCATACGTGTAGATTTGTCGGGCTTTTCCACCGACGACGAGATCAACGGGAAAAGCTTCCCGGTACCGCACCGTCATGCCGTTCGTCAATACAGCATCAGAGGACGGATAGATATCATCGGTGTCTGCTTTCTTGATGCCGCGTTCTGCAAGCAAATCCTTCACTTGCCGTGCCTGCGTCCGAACCCGACGTGATTCACCATATCCCATGATCAGCGTGATTTCTTTTGCCCGCTGAATGACGATCAATCGTTTTTCCGGCAAGTCGGCACTAAGAGCCGGTTCAATCACATCATTGTCACGCGTCGTAATACCAGCTTCTTCGAGTGCTCCATAGACAGAGTCAGCTGTCGTTTCAATTTGCTGTTCTTGACCATCAATCAAGACAGTCACAGTCTGTGGATGATCCATCATCCCATAGACGAGTGCAGCCGCAAGTAGCAGGCTGCACCCGATCGTAACGAATGTCAACGAACGCATCATGGCAGACGGAAGACCCGTTTTGCATTTTCTGTCGTCGCCGCTTCCACATCGGCATACATCATGCCACGGAGCTGCGCAATCTCTTCAGCGACGAACCGGACGTAAGCTGGTTCGTTGCGTTTTCCGCGGTGCGGTGTCGGTGTCAGATACGGACAATCCGTCTCAACGAGTAAACGATCGAGCGGTACTTCCTGTGCGACACGCTTCGGCATCTTCGCATTCTTAAACGTCACGGGACCACCGAGTGAAATGTAGAAGTTCATCGCCAGGCATCGTGGTAGCAATTCAGCACTCATGCTGTAACTGTGCAGAATCCCCCCGACTTCTTTTGCATCCTCTTCTTCAAGAATTCGTAACGTATCTTCTGTCGCTTCCCGGTTATGGATGACGATTGGCTTCTTCTTCTGCTTCGCGAGACGGATCTGTTTACGGAAAGCTTCCTGCTGCACGTCCTTCGGTGACGTGTCCCAGTGATAGTCGAGCCCGATTTCTCCAAGCGCGACGACTTTTTCATGGTCCATCAACCGTTCGACCTTTTGATAAGCTTCCTCATCAAAATCAATCGAGTCGACAGGATGCCAGCCGATGACCGCATAGAGATCGTCATACGCTTCGACGAGCTCCATCGCGCGATCAATCGTCTTATGATCAAATCCTACGACGATCATCGGTGAGACGCCGTTCGCGCGTGCCCGCTCGATCGTCTCGTGGACGTCATCCGCAAATTGGTCTGCATTCAAGTGAGTATGTGTATCGATTAACATAGCTATTCGACTCCTTCTTTAAAAAAATGCCTGTGACATGAAGTCCACAGGCATCGGTTTTATTTTACGCTTGCGCCGTTCGCCATCGTTGACGGGACCGTCGCCAGTTCAAGTTTTCCTGCTTTTTCAGCAGCAAGGACCATTCCTTGTGAGAGTTCGCCACGTAACGTGACCGGTTTCAAGTTCGCCACGACGATGACTTTTCGTCCGACTAAATCTTCCGGCTCATACCACTGAGCGATACCGGAGACGATTTGGCGTGTTTCATTCCCCATATCGACTTGTAGCTTCAATAGTTTTTTCGCCTTTTTGATTTTCTCAGCCGTCACGACTTCACCAACACGTAATTCGATTTGGTCAAAGACATCGATCGTCGTTTCCGGACGGACATCTTCATCCGCCTCTTCGACTTCCTCTTCCTCAACACGTGCTGCAGAAGCTTGACGCATCATGTCGACGATTGCTTCGACTTCTTCTTTGACGTCGAGACGTGGGAAAATCGGTGTCGCTGTTCCAACTTTTGTTCCTGGTGTGATGTCTGCGAACTTCTCGAGCGCCGCCCAGTCCATCGCTTGTCCAGAGAGACCAAGTTGCGCGAAGATCTCTTTTGGTGAACGCGTCATGAACGGTTGCAACATGATCGCCACGTGACGTAAGACGCCGACGAGATGCACCATGACTGAACCGAGTTCCGCCGTTTTGGATTCGTCTTTTGCAAGCACCCACGGTTGTGTCTCATCAATGTATTTATTGGCACGGCTGATCAATTGCCAAATGTTCGATAGCACGACAGAGAATTCCATGTGTTCCATCGATGCTTCGACTTTCGTGACCGTTTCTTTTGCAAGATCCGACAGTGTCGCATCAAACGGTGTCACATTACCTGTATAGGCTGGGATCTCACCGTCAAAGTATTTCGTGACCATCGCGATCGTCCGGTTGAGTAAGTTCCCGAGGTCGTTCGCTAAATCGTAGTTCATCCGCTCAACGAATGCTTCAGGTGTGAACATACCGTCCGAACCGAATGGCACTTCCCGTAAGAGGTAGTAACGAAGGGCATCGAGACCGTAACGATCCGTCAACGGAATCGGATCGACGACGTTTCCTTTTGATTTCGACATTTTTCCGTCTTTCATCAATAACCAACCATGTGCGAAGACTTTCTTCGGTAATGGGAGGTCAAGCGCCATCAAGAGTGCCGGCCAGATAATCGTGTGGAAACGAACGATTTCTTTTCCGACGAGATGAACATCTGCTGGCCAGTACTTATCGAAGTTACCATGATCATCCGTACCATAACCGAGTGACGAGATATAGTTCGTCAACGCATCGATCCAGACGTAGACGACGTGCTTCGGATTCGACGGGACTTGTACACCCCAGTTGAATGTCGTCCGTGAGACCGCTAAGTCTTGAAGACCTGGTTTAATGAAGTTATTGATCATTTCGTGTTTACGTGATTCTGGCAAGATGAATGACGGATTCGCTTCAAAGTACTCAAGTAGACGGTCCGCGTACTTGCTGATCCGGAAGAAGTAACATTCTTCGCGAACGAGTTCGACCGGGTGTCCACTGTCAGGGCTCTTCCCGTCGACGAGTTGTGATTCGGTATAGTACGTCTCATCCGGAATCGAATACCAACCTTCGTATTCACCTAAATAGATATCGCCTGATTCAAGAAGTGTTTCGAACACTTTTTCGACGACTTTCTTGTGACGTGGTTCTGTCGTCCGGATATAATCATCGTACGAGATGTCGAGACGATCCCATAAGACTTTAATCTGCTCGACGACACCGTCGACGAATGCCTGTTCCGAGATCCCTGCTTCTGCTGCTTTTTCCTGGATCTTTTGACCGTGCTCATCGCTACCTGTCAAATACCGGACGTCGAATCCTTGAAGTCGTTTGTACCGTGCCATCGCATCTCCAGCCACCGTCGTGTACGCGTGACCGATATGTAGTTTTGCACTTGGATAATAAATCGGGGTCGTGATATAAAATGTCTTTGCCATGTTATTCCTCCGTTCTCTGATTTCCATCTTCATTATAGGCTATTATACGCTGTTACGGGACTGATGTCGAAACTCACTTTTTGTCGAATCGAAACATTTTTTGACATCAGACATCAAATTACAAAAAAACACACTCTATAGTTTCATTTCCTTTAAAAAGGGAAAATGCATTAATAAATCGTTTCAAATATGGTGTTTTTGAGAAATAAATGACATTTTGATTTCAAACTATTCAGATTGGTTGACTACTTTTGGAAAGTCTAGTATTCTACATTCTATAGAAACGATGTCGAATTTTGACGATTTTTCAAAAGAAAAAGAGATCCATGACATCAAAGGAGGAACAACAAAATGAAATCAACAGGTATTGTACGTAAAGTAGACGAGCTCGGTCGTGTCGTAATTCCAATCGAATTACGCCGTACACTTCAAATCGCAGAAAAGGATGCCCTCGAGATCTATGTCGATAACGAACAGATCATCCTTAAAAAATATAAACCAAACATGACTTGCCAAGTCACAGGAGAAGTTTCAGAAGATAACTTCAAATTGGCTGATGGTAAATTGATTCTTTCACCAGATGGCGCACAACGCGTTCTCGTTGAATTAAAAGATTTCCTCGATCGTCACTACGCAAGCAACGAATAAACACAAAAGGAAGCTCCTGACGGGGCTTCCTTTTTTAATCTGCTTCGTGAAACGCGAGGTACAGTTCCTGACGGTCCAGTCCCCGTTCCTTTGCGACACGCTTCAACGCCGCATTCGGCTTTTCGCCTTCTTCGATGTACCGGCGGATTTGCTCGAGCGGATCACTGTCTTGGATGACAGCATCCGGTCGTTCTTCGTTTGATCCTTCGACAAGAACGACGAACTCGCCCCGAACGTCTTCTGCTGCCCAAGCGCGTAATTCACTCACGCTCCCCCGAATGTATTCTTCATACCGTTTCGTTAGTTCCCGAGCTAACGTCACGTGACGATCACCAAGTACTTCCTCGACCCCTTGTAACATCTCTTTCAAACGATGCGGTGCTTCATAAAAGACGAGCGTTCCTGTTTCGTATTTCAATTGCTCTAACGCTTCGCGACGCTCTTTTTTCTTCCGTGGCAAAAAGCCGTAATACAAAAAGCGTTCTGTCGAAAGACCAGACGCGACAAGAGCTGTTAACGCAGCGTTTGCACCCGGAAGAACGATGACAGGAATGTCTGCTGCAATCGCTTGACGAATCAAATCACTTCCCGGGTCCGAGATACCTGGCATGCCGGCATCGGAGACGAGAGCGATTTGTTTTCCTGCCTCTAAATCAGCGAGGAGTCGTTCTCCGCTCGTTTGTTTATTGTGTTCGTGGTAACTGACAAGCTTCGTCTCAATCGAAAAGTGCCGAAACAGTTTCATCGTCTGCCGGGTATCTTCTGCTGCGACGATATCGGATTCCTGTAAGATCCGGACGGCCCGATACGTCATGTCTTCTAAATTGCCGATTGGTGTCGGGACGATATAGAGACCGGCTCCTTGCTGTTGATAGCTACTCGTCGCTTTCATGAGGTTCCTCCTTGAATCAAACGTTCTTTTTGTGAACGTGTTAATTGTTTAATCGCATATTCCCGCTTCATTGCCTCTGACTTCGTTGCGAATATCTCCTGATGAACGAGGACGACCGGTAGACGGGCACGTGTATACTTCGCACCCTTACCTGCGTTATGTGTCGCGATGCGTTGCGTGACGTCTACCGCGTAACCCGTATAATACGTATCATCTTGGCAACGAACGATATAGACTGCATGCTCAGACATCGAACAGCTCCTTCATCTGAGCCGCATACGAGTTGTCCGCTTCATAGACGATGAATGGGGGAAGGACCTTTAGTCCAGGTTTTGCATCCTTGATCCCCTCGATCAAGAGCATGTTCGCTTCCTTCCCTGCTTTCGGATAAATCAGCTGCATCCGTTTCGGTTCCAAGCGATACGCCCGCATCAAGGTAACGATATCAAGCAGTCGTTCCGGTCGATGGACGAACGCTGCTTTCCCGCCTTGTTTCAACAAATCAGATGCACCTCGAATACAGTCTTCGAGTGTACAGAGGACTTCATGTCTTGCAATCGTATAATGTTCACTTTGGTTTTGGTTCGATGTCTCGTTTGCTAAAAAATAAGGAGGATTACAGGTGACAGCATCATAGATGCCGTATCCAAGACGCGTACCCGCCTCTTTGACGTCCCCTTCAATCATCTCAATCCGATTGTTCAGTTCATTCAAGTTGACGCTACGTCGTGCCATCTCCGCTAGTCGCGGTTGAATTTCAAGACCCGTGATCTGCCCTTTCGTCCGGTAGGATAAAAAGAGTGGAATCGCACCGTTTCCCGAACAGAGATCGGCAATCCGTCCCTGTTGAATCGGGACCCACGCAAATCGTGCGAGCAGTGCCGCGTCGAGTGAATACGAGAAGACGGATGGACTTTGAATGATTTTCCCTTCTTGTCCTAAGAGATAATCAAGTCGTTCGTCTGGTAATAGTTCAAACATGTCGTGCCTTCCTTTCCGAAAAAAAGACTGACTCATGTAGAAGTCAGCCTCTCAATGTTTCGTTAACATGGATAAGCAAAAGAGGCAATCGCCGTCTTTTCGTACTTGTCCATAATGCAAGTTACAGATGTGGAACCCTTCCTGGTACAATCGTCCGAGATTATCGTAGCCCGCACCGACGCCCGCTTCCGCTTCTTCCGCTTCCGTGACCGGCTGTTGTTCATCGCGTTCGACTTTTTCCCGAAGATGATGATTCTCCAGATACAGATGTTGGTTCTCTTCCATCATGTAAGCCAGCTGATCCTTTAACACGCTCAGATGCTCAGTCAGCAAATGAATCTGTTGCTCAATCGCATCGACACGCGTAATGATTTCTTTTTTATCGACTCTCTCCACGCGTATGCACCCCGTTATTCTTTTGGTCGTTTTGGTTTTACGGCACCAACGGATAATAGTTCTTCCATCGAATACGTCAAGACGCGGGAACGATCCTTCAGTTCGATTTGAACGACTTGATCGAGGATGTTCAAGCCAACGACGCGTCCTTCGCCTTCAGGTACCGTCAAACGTTTTCCGTAGTCCGGCAAATCACGGCGCATCTCTTCATACGTATCGTTCTCATATTTCAAGCAGCACATCAAACGACCACATACTCCTGAAATCTTCGTCGGATTCAACGACAGGTTTTGATCTTTTGCCATCTTGATCGAGACCGGTTCGAACTCACCAAGGAAAGATGAACAACATAAGACACGACCACACGGACCGATGCCTCCAAGTAACTTCGCTTCATCCCGAACACCGATTTGACGGAGTTCGATGCGTGTCCGGAAGACAGCCGCTAAATCTTTGACGAGCTCACGGAAATCGACACGTCCTTCTGCCGTGAAGTAGAAGATGACCTTATTGCGGTCAAACGTGTACTCGACATCGACCAATTTCATATCGAGTTTATGTTCACGGATTTTTTCGACACATACCGCATGCGCATCAAGCGCTGCGACTTTATTTTCGCGGACGATCATTGCATCCTTATCGTCAGCAATTCGAAGAATGGATTTCAGTGGCAACACCACATCTTCTTCGTCCATTTGTTTATCGGCGATGACCACTTCGCCATATTCAATGCCCCGTACCGTCTCAACGATGACTGCTTGTCCTCGTGATAATGACTCTTGTCCAGGTGCAAAATAATAAATTTTGCCCGCTTCTTTAAAGCGAACGCCTACTACTTCTAGCATGTCGCTCTACCCTTTCTGTAAGTCAAACATGAGACGCTCAACTGTTAATTGGGGATTAACATTCGCTTCGACCCGTCGGACTGCAGCAAGCACAGCTTGCAACCAGCGGGTGATCGTCGTCTGGCTCTTAGACCCCATCTGTTCAAGTTGGGGTTTACTATTCGTATAGGTCATACCTTCCCACGCCGGATTCAGTTTCAGACGTAAGACATCCTCGAAGAAACAGGTGACGAGTTCAAGACCGATTCGGACATCCTGACGGTTCTTGAATTGTCCCATCCATTTCTCTTGTACGAACAGCGGTAAATCAGCCGGACGATTCGCTAATTCCTCCATCAATTGTAACACTGACGCTCGCGCATTTACAAACCAGTCTTCGAGTAATGCTTCTTCCGCATCCTCGACTTTTGGATAGACACGCGCTGCCAGTTGCGTCAACTCGTGGTCCCGTCCCGTTTTTTCAGATAAAACCTCGCCAATCATTTGACGATCCGCTGGGCGAAAACTTAATAACTGTCCCCGCGATCGAATCGTCGGTAAAAGGAGTTGAGGTTGATTCGTCAACAATAAGGCTACTTTTCCTTCTCCTGGTTCCTCAAAGAACTTCAGCAAACTGTTCGCTGCCTGCGGAGTCATCTTATGGGACTGGGTAATGACATAAATCTGACGATCGCCTTCGAGTCCTCGGAGTGAGAGATCATGCATCAATTGTTGAATCTGTTCTTTTTTGATGGTCGCGCCATCTGGTTCGATTTCATAATAATCGACCAAGTTGCCACTTTCCATCCGCCGACAGCTACGACAGACACCACACGGTTCTACATCGACCGGTGCCTCACAAAAAAGGCTTTTCGCGAACAAGTGAGCCGCTTCAAGTAGAAGCGGCTCATAGTCTCCGGTGAAGATATAAGCGTGATTGATTCGATCGTTCCGTAACGAATTTTGAAGAATCGTCGAAATGACCGATTGTGTCTGTTCCAGTTCATGAAACGTCTGCATCAGAATTGATGAAACCCTTCGATTGGCAAGACGAAGACCGTTGCCCCGCCTACCTGGACTTCAACGGGATACGGGATATAAGAATCGGCATGACCACCCATTGGTGAGATTGGAGAGACCATCTGTTCGCGGCTCGAACAGTTCTTTTTGATCAATCGTAACAAATCATCGAGACGCTCACTCTGTACACCAATCATGAACGTCGTGTTCCCTTCTTTAAGAAAACCACCTGTCGTTGCCAGTTTCGTTGCTCGGAAATCATGCTCGACAAGTGCTTCCGCCAAACGTAAGCTATCTTTATCTTGAACGATCGTAATGACCATTTTCATGAGAATCTCTCCTTTTCTTCTAAATACGTAATGACATCTTCCACTAAGTCCTGATGAATCGCTTCAATCGACCGATTGGCTTGTACGATCTGTACCCGTTCTGGATCCGACGCCGCAATCTGCTGAAAACCATCATAGACGCGGGCACGAAACGCATCATCTCGTTGCTCGATTCGATCAAGTGCTCCCCGATCCATCATTCGTTTTTTAGAATCTTTTACCGTTAAATCAAACAAATACGTCCGGTCTGGCGCCAACCCGCCTGTTGCAGAATCATTGATTTGACGCACGAGATCAATCGGATGTCCAAGACCATATCCTTGATACGCAAGTGACGCATCGACGAATCGGTCACATAAGACGATTGTGCCTGCCTCTAACGCCGGTCGAATCAATTCCTCGACATGCTGGGCACGAGACGCTGCATACAGCAGAATTTCCGTCATCTCTTTCATCTCTTCAAAATCAGGATTCAAAATCAACGAACGAATTTCGTTTCCAACGCGTGTGCCACCTGGCTCGCGGGTCGTCATGACGTTATAGCCCTTTTCTTTTAACACATCGCCAAGCAATTGTAGTTGTGTCGTTTTACCGGCACCATCCGGTCCTTCGACAGTAATGAACGTACCTTTCATTCTTCAAACCCTTCCTCTATGACGCGTAACGCTCCTCGTTGCAATTGTTCGCCTCCTTGCAAATGAACGGCTACGGTTTGATAATGTCGTAAACGTAATACCTGTTCCGCCGTAATACGTTCTCCTCTGACGATCAACGGAATGCCTGGCGGGTACGGAATAATCGTTTCGAGTGAAACATGACCGATACACTCATCCAGCTGACGGAACGTACCTGTTGCTTGTTCTAACTGTTCATAAGAACAAGATAAAGCAGATACCTGTATTTTACCCATAATTGGTTGCTCGATATACCTTTTCAAAGGAATTCCTTCTGATTTCATCATTTGAATGGCTCGTTCGACACGATGGACCCAGTCATTCTGCTCAGACTTTGCTAGCGGACGAAGTGGCAAAATACAGACGACGTGATCTCCTAGAGCAAATTCCGCATCGAGTTGAACAGCTCGTAACGCGTGCAGCAACGCATCTCCTGAATATCCCTCATACGTTAATGTCATCCGTGACCAATCATCGAAGCGAAGGACCGTCATATGATCGAACCGTTGAAGTGCTTCGATGAATGCATCATGACTAGCCTGAATATCTGACATACCTTTAACTGTCCATTGTTCACGATAGGAACGCGCATAGTCTAATGAAGCCAGAAGTAAATATGAAGGACTTGAGGTCTGAAACGCTTGAAGCGCTCGCTGTAACTTCCTTCTCGTCTTTTCTGAAAATCGCTCGTGCATCCATGCTCCCATCGTTAGTGCGGGAAGCGTTTTATGGGCAGATTGAACGACCGCGGTTGCTCCTAATTCAAATGCTGAGCGCACACCAAATGCTTCACCGAAGTGTGCACCGTGTGCTTCATCCACTAATAAAGGGAATTCATGCGACGCTGTGAGCTGAACGAGTGACATGATATCAGCTGCTTCCCCGTAATAGGTCGGTGAAGTGATAAACACGCCAACTCCTCCTGGATATTTCGTAAACGCTTCCTTTAATGTTTCACGTGAAACATGGCCACTAATTCCCGTTTCCTCATGAATATCTGGTTCAAGAAAGATCGGTTCGATGCCTAGCCATTCTAACGCATTGAACACGGATTTATGCGAGTTACGCTGTACATAAACACGCTCTCCTCTTGTTGCTATAGCGGCAAGCATCGCCCAATTCCCAACAGTCGAACCATTCACAAGGAAATGACTCGCTTTTGCATCATAGACTTTTCGCAACAAAGCTATCGCGTCTGCAATGGCCTCTTCCGGATGATGAAAATCATCTAGACCAGGTAATTCTGTGACGTCCCATTTAAAAAAGTCAGGAAGCGGTGTTAATGTCCCATTCTTATGTCCAGGAACATGCCATGAGATGGGCGTTCGATCTAAGTGACGTCGAAGTGCATGTACAATAGGAAGTTCGTGTTTCATGAAAAAACTCCTTTTCCTCTAAAATGATTACACAAAAAGACCGACCTGCAATCTGCAGATCGGTCAAGTGCCTGGCAACGTCCTATCCTCACAGGGGGAAGCCCCCAACTACTTTCGG
>NZ_JACSNE010000029.1:0-40031 GCF_018619035.1 Exiguobacterium sp. s168
GAATAGGTACAGTATATCGATATCTTTAAACACAAAAAACCCCGAATGGGGTCTTTTATCAAGTGTCCACCATTCAGGGTTCAGTTCAGTGACGATGATACAAGGGGATTTTTAATGTGTTTTACTGTGCAGGGACGGCTTCTGTCTCTGTTACTGGTTCTTCTGTCGTACTTTGTGCCGGGTCTGTCTCTTCCTTGATCGGTTCGACTTCTTGACCTTGCATCGCTTTTGCTAAGTTACTTTTCACTTGCTCCAATTGATTCGGATCGAGGTGATACTCCCATTTCCCGCTGATACCAATATAACCTTCTCCAGCGAGTTGGTACTCCGTCGTGTTACGTAACGCTGCAGTGAAATCTGCTAAGCGTGTGTAATCGTTCGGACCTAAGTTCGTTTCGACGTTATCACCGACAGCATCCAAAATATCACGGTATGCACTAAGCGAACGGAAACTTGCCGCTTCTTTGGCGACCGCTTGAATGACTTGCATCTGTTTTTGTCCGCGTCCGATATCACCGAGCGGATCGTCATGACGGTTCCGGACGTAAGCAAGTGCTTGTTCGCCTGTTAAATGTTGCATACCTTTATCAACAGTGACAGTACCGGCTTTACGTTTTGAATCTTGCTCTTTGAACGCATATCGTACATCGATGTCAACGCCATCCAATGCATCGATCAATTGAACGAATCCTTGGAAATTGACTTTGACGACGTGATCAATTTGAATACCGAGCAAGTTTTCTGTTGTTTCACGCGCTAATTTAATCCCATTATAGGAATTCGATTTATCCATCGAACCGAAGTAATGGGCATGGGTGATTTTATCTTGCTCAACACCTGTCTTACCATAAGGTACATCGTATTTCGAATAATCGATGTTCACGAGTGAATCACGCGGAATACTCGTCAACACTAATTGTTCCGTTTTTTTATTTAAGATTCCGACGATCATGACATCTGATCGTGCCGGTTCATTTCGTTCTTTACTTTTTTTCGTTTCATCCGTTCCAAGAATCAAGAACGATTCAGACGGGACATCATCATATTTAGAGCTCACCTTCGAGCCGGGAATGTTAATCTGCGTCTTTGCCAATGTTTCTTGCGTTTTAATAAAAACAGCTCCAGCATATCCAGAACCGATGATTGTGACAAGCAGGACGAGTGCAGCGATGACTTTCATGAACATCTTGCCAGCACTTGGCTGTCTCTTTCGTGCGGATCGCGTTTCCATCATGTAAACCCTCATTTTCATGTAAATTTTCCGTAAAGTTCGCTAATCTCCATTATCCGGACATTTAATGAAATGTCAATTTACGTTTCGATTAAAGAAATCGTATAGAATCGTTGCACTGAAAAAATTATGGACCCTTAGCACGCTGTATCATGAGATTGAATGATCTTGGTATATGTCCCGCTGATGCCTGTCTATCAAAATAACAAATCGCTTAAGACTAGGCTCAACAGAATCAAAAAAGGAATAGAGTCAATCCAGTGATTGTCTCTATCCCTTTTGATTCATCGTTCTTTCATCGTCATACTTTCATGAAATTCAGATATGCCGCTCGTCCTGTACGTTTAGCGTCATCTGACAATAAAGATGCGGCTTCTTCGTCCAAGATCACCATGACATCAGCATGACGCTTGAGTACAGTTGCTGGACAATCCGTTGTTGCGACACCTTCCATCATATCGCGAACCGCTTTTGCCTTTCGTGCACTAGAAGCAACGAGAAGGATCTTCTTCGCTTCCATGATCGTACCGATCCCCATCGTGATTGCCTTCGTCGGTACTTCCTCTAATCGATCAAAGAAACGTTGGTTCGCTTCTCGTGTCGACTCTGTCAATTCCGTTACGTGTGTCTTAGCGTCGAATGGTGTACCCGGTTCATTGAAGGCGATGTGTCCATTTGCTCCAATTCCGAGTAATTGAATGTCGATGCCTCGATTGCGGACGAGCGCTTCATATCGTTCACTTTCGCGCACGGGATCTTCTGTGTTCCCGATTGGAACGAATGATTCCTTAAATGCGACATCTTTGAATAGATGCTCTTGCATGAACGTATGATAACTTTGTGGATGCTCTGGGCTGAGACCGACATATTCGTCGAGGTTAACCGTTGTCACATGTCGACAATCGAGCGAATCCTTCCGCCATTCTTCATAAACGCCGACCGGTGAACTTCCCGTTGCCAGTCCTACCGTCAAACCTTCCGGGTGACGCTTAATTTCCTGTTTCAAAAATTGATAGGCCACCTGTGCTAATTCTTCTCCCTTTTCTACGATCATCCATTTCATGAGGTAGACTCCTTTCCGTTCGTGATCCGGTGTCGCGTACCACGATGAATCGTTTCTTGAATACGTAATCCCTCGTCGAGCAAGACGATATCTGCATCTTTACCAACCGCGAGGCTTCCCTTTTGAGCCAATTGAAGCTCTTTGGCCGCATTGACCGATGTCATGCGGACCGCTTCTTCGAGCGAACAACCTGTATAGGCAATGATGTTTCGTAAAGCAGCGTCCATTGTCAGGACACTTCCAGCTAAGCTACCGTTTTCAAGACGTGCCGCACCGTCTCGAACGAATACAGCCTGACCACCTAACTCATATTCACCGTCTGCTAATCCTTTTGCTCGCATCGCATCCGTGATGACGATCAGTCGATCTGCGCCTTTCATTCGATAGGCAAAATCCACCATCTCCGGCGCACTGTGAATCCCATCCGGAATGATCTCCGCATAGACGTCTGGTGTCAGGAGGCAATACCCGACTGTGCCAGGTTCCCGGTGATGAAGTGCTCGCATTTGATTGTAAAGGTGGGTACCATGCGTGACGTGACCGGCTTGGTTTTGGGTATATGTCGCGTCTGTATGTCCGGCTGACGGAATCGCACCCGTCAAGCGCACCGCTTCTTCGAACACCCGTGCTCCCGGGCGTTCCGGAGCGTATGTGACGAGCTTGATCGTGTTCCCTGCTGCTTTTTGCCATTTCAAGAACTGCTCGACATCCGGTTCGACGATATGTTCGTGAGGCTGTGCACCCGCATAATCTGGATTGATGAATGGTCCTTCAAGATGAACACCGATGATCGTCGTATCGTCTTGTGCTATGACTTCTCGAACCGTCTCAAGCGCGCGTGTGATATTTCCCCAGTCCTGAGTAATGGTCGTCGCTAAAAATGATGTCACACCTTCTTGTAACATCTGTCGGCTGAAATGACGCAGGCTATCGGCATCTCCATCCATGACATCGACATCATACCCTCCATGAATATGCACATCGATCATTCCTGGAATGAGTGATTGATGCTGCGCATCGATCGTCTCTTCTCCTGCGATTTCCTCGAATTCCGACATGGGTCCAATCGCCTCGATTGTTCGGTCAAAACGAATGAAGCCGTCTTCAATCGTCTGCTCTCCCGTGTAAATCCGGGCATTGGTGATCACTGTCATCTAGCATCTTCCTTTCTCTATCCGTTCCATGACTTGCTTCCGTATTTAGTATAACGCGATTAATTCTAGTTGTATAGACCTTTGTACATTTCATCATAAAATATAAAAGGACGATCTCACTTGTCTTTAGACAAGTGGTCGCCCTTTGTATACCCGTCGATTGCCGACTTCATGCGTCAGTCGATCATGGTAATAAAATTCGGTCTTTTTTTCGGGAAATCAGACGCGTGGCTTTTAGAATCGCCATTGGTAACGATTGACGCTTCCGGTAAGCCAGGTATCGTCCTTCCCATTTTGGATCATACTTTTCTTTATATCGTCGTAGACCGGTGAAACTATACATGTAGCGAATATTATTGAAGACATCCGCTGCCACACGTTCTTGCCAGAAGGACGTCTCGTCTTCTCCGACGGACGAAAGCGGAGCCATTCCCATGTTGAACGTGTGGTAGCCTTCATCTTTCGCATACTCGAATAGTCGGATGAACATCGCATCCATGATTCCATTCGGTCCATCTGGTCGAAAACGCATCAAGTCAATCGATAGGACCCCTTCTTGGTAAGCAGGCATGAATGTCATGAACCCGATCAATCGTCCTTCCGCTTCACGCATGATGCCGATCGGTGCCCGGTTTAAATAAGGTTCGTGGAAGTAACCGAGCGAGAAACCTTTCTCGGACTTACCCCCTAACCATTCGTCGGAGACCTCTTGTAGTTCTGCTAAAAGTGTTCCTGAAATAGGTGGCTCGACTACTTCGAACGTCATGCCCTCTCGTTCAAAGCGATTTTTAATCGACCGCAGTCCAGCTCGCTTTTTTCCTGATACGGTGAAAGATGGAATATCAACGATCGCTTCTTCTCCGAGTTTAAAGAAGTTGAAGCCAAAATCATGATAGAGAGACATGTTTTGTGCTTGAATTTGATAGATGTTCGGAATATATCCAAGATCTTCGACGCGACGTAAGAAAGACGCGATGACTTGTGAATGTTCCTTTGGATCTCCACTCGGGTCGCCAAGGACCATGATCCGATTACCGGTCTGACTAAACTGGATGAATGAACGTCCCGTTTCAGAGAAGAAGAAACGTTTATCACCTAGAAACGCGAGATGGCTCAAATAATTCCCACCCTGCTCACGCAACACCGACTCGATCTTTTCAGCATCGAATCGCTCACCGAGTACCGGTTGATTGAATGTGTTGAATAAGCGGATGAAGACGAGAACATATACGAGCGCAAAGATAGAGGCACTCGCTGCAAACATGAAAATTTCGTGTGCCGGATACACTTTTGTTCCATCTGCTGATCCTAGTGTATAGAAGGCGTATCCAAAAAAGACGAATCCTCCAATGTACAATAGACCAGCGAAGGCAACCCGGATGAACCGTGTCGTCGTAATGAGTGTTCGTTCTCGGTGAAATGCTTTTCGCGACATCAGTAGCAAGACGAGGACGATGATGACGGCAAGGAAGGAAATCAAGTTAAAACCACGAAGTGCCATTCCAATCAAAGCGAAAAAAGATGCCCCGTACATCATATATAACGACCGTTTTGTACGACGATACAGTGCTGTCGATAAGAGGACGAACAATAAGCCGCCCATCAAGAAGAAACTATTCGCGAGTAACAGCGCTTCGTGTGGTAATTTAGATTCCAAATATTCATACTGCGTCGAGACAGGTGGTAAAATCGCCAGTCCCCAAATCGTGATCCCGGCAACGAGTGTGATCAACGCGAGCGTGAAATGACGAATTTTACTGAGGAATCGCAGTTGTAAGCGCCAAATGACGCCCCCGACCTCCATCGATGGACCAACGATCGGTTTGTCTTCGATCATCTTGACGACCGGACCGCTGAACTCCCGAGCTGAGAAAATGACACCGATCAGGAACGGAATCAAGTAGTAGACAAGACGGTAGATCAATAATCCTGTCAAAACGATGCCTTCCTCGACACCGGCACGCTGCATGCCGATCAAAAACACTAAGTCAAACGAACCAAATCCACCCGGTACCATCGAGATCAAACCGGCTGTCGCAGCGATGATGAAGACACCGATGACTTTTGAGAAACTGACATCCGTTCCGAGCGCCGCCAAAATCAGATAGACGACAACGCCAGCACTGAACCATTCTGCGAGTGAGACGAGTGAATATAACGCAATCGATTTCGGATGGATGCTGCTATTGCCTCGTCGAAACGAGAACAGCAGATAGAGTGGGAAGAAGAATGCGACACCAATGATGACGGGCCACAGCCATTTTTTTAAATCGAGCACTTCAAACGCCGGAAAAACGTGTAGAAGCGATAAGGCAGATAAGATGGACAATCCACTGATCAACGTCGGTGCCATCCAGCCAATCGCCTTCAACAAACGACCGCCTTCAACGAATGGTCGATAAAGAGCGGATCGGATCGCCATCCCAGCGAGACCACCGAATCCGATGATGCCGTTAAAGGAGTTCGCAATCCAGGATGCTCGGAAAATCAGTCCGATCGGTGCTTTCGCCTCCAATGAACGTAATAAGAAGAAGTCATAAAAGAACATCGTCGAGACCGCCGCAAGACCTGCGAGAATCAACAGGATGAATTGCCAAGATGGGACTTGACGAATCGCTTGAATCGACTCTTGTAGCGACAAACTACGCAATTCGTTTTGTCCTTGATAAAAAATGAATCCAATCAAGACGATCGGCAAGATGATCTTCGCAATCGTCATGATGCGTTGTTTTGAGAATTTCAAGCTGCCAGCCTCCTTGATTTACGGATTAAATGCATAAGACGAACAAGCAGTAGCGTTGCTCCGACCGCAAGACCGATGATTAATCCCCACCAGTACCCATCTGGTCCGAGCGTCGTATAGCGTTCGAGATAAAAACCTAATGGTAGTCCAATGACCCAGTAGGCAGCAATCGTCAACAAGAAGGTGACATTGACATCCTTGAATCCACGTAATGCACCTTGCGTCGGTGCAGCAACAGCATCCGACAGTTGAAAGAAAATCGCTAAAATCATAAAGTGTGCGGCAGCTTCGATGACTTGAGGATCACGACTATACAAAGCGGCAAGTTCTTCATTCTTTAAGTACAACAAGATTCCGGAGAACAAAGAGACGGCAACACACATCGTCAATCCAATGACGACGTACTGGACAGCGTCCTTGATTCGTTTGGCACCGACCTCAAAACCGACTGTGATCGTCAAAGCGGACGCAGCAGATAATGGGATCATATAGACGAACGAAGCGAAGTTGATAGCCGCTTGGTAGGCACCGATGATGACATCGCCGTATGCTCCGAGCAGCAACGTGACCGCCGAGAAAATACTGACTTCAGAAAAAATCGCGAGACCGATCGGGGCACCGAGTAGAATCAATTCCTTGATTCGCTTCATATCTGGACGGTAAAAGCGCCGCAGAATTCCGAGGCGTTGAAATAATTCTCCTTTAAAGACGACAGCGATGATCGCTAGACAAAGAATCCAGTAGGTGATGGCAGTCGCAACTCCTGCGCCTACTCCACCAAGTTCCGGAAAACCGAAGCTTCCGAAGATGAAGAGATAATTGAAAAGGACGTTAATGGGTAAAGAGATTAATAGTAAGACCATCGTGATGTTTGATTTGCCTAATGAATCGACGAGTGTTCGTAAGACGAAGAAAACGAACATTGGTACGATCCCAAGTGCTAACATCACGAGATAATTTCGCGCAACTTCACGCGCTTCAGCCGATAACTCCATCCGTTCGAGAATCGGATTGACAGCGATAAGTCCGATGACTACTGTCAAACCGATGATCACGACAGCGACGTACAACGCCTGCATGACGATTCGTTTGACTTCCCGCTCGCGTTTCGCTCCCATCGCTTGGGAAACGAGCGGTGCGACGGCAAGTAGAATACCGGTCAGTCCTGTGTAAACGGGTGCCCAGAGACTTGCTCCGACACCGACTCCTGCTAAATCAGCAGAGCCGTATCGACCGGCCATGACCGTATCGAAAAAACTAATTAAGTAAAACGCGACTTGCGTTACGAGGATGGGAAAGAAAATTTTCATGAATTGCTTCATCTTTCCTGAGAACGTAACTGTTTCTAACATGTTTCCACCACATTTCAGGAGGAGTCCTCCTTAATTTTAAAACCTAGCACTCTTGAACTCTTACGAAAATAATCCGAGGAGGGATTCATCTCATGAACCATCGAGATACTGAAAAGCTGACTTTCGAACTGCTTGAGACATGGTCTACCTTCAATCATTATGCCAAAGAGGCTCAAACGTTTGAAAATCCGGAAGATGTCCATCAAGCGCGGATTCGGTTACGGAAACTGATCACCTTCGCCCGATTGGTCGATTTAACGGAGGAACCCGTTTATTTGATTTGGAAGCGACTGATGCATGCTTTCGGCGAAGTCCGTGACCTCGACGTACAACTGGAAGCAACCTCAAACAAAACAGAAATCGATCAGTTGTTCGCGAACCATGTCGCTCTGCAACTTCAAGGGAAACGTTCGACTTTAATCGAGACGATGCACCTCTTGATCTCAAATGAACTGGATCGATCCGTTCGTCGCTTTTTAGCCGGTCCGATGACAAAGCGCCTCAAGCGGATGTCAGAAAAAGAGCTGATTCACGCCGCCGAGAAACGCTATGAAAAAAAACGTGAACAATTTGAAAAAGTGCAACGAAAGGATGGAACGAAGCGTGTCGAACGGATGCATGAATTACGGCTTGCTACAAAAGCATACCGTTATACGGTCGAGTACCTTCGTCCCTACACGCATCAACCGAAGTCTGCTGTTGATCGCCTAAAGACAACCCAGACACGACTCGGACACATCAATGATACGTATCAACGATTAGAAAGATGGCGCTCTTTCGAGGTTCCATCTGCTTATCAAGAAGAGCGTTTACGTCAGATCAAGCGTTTAGAGGACGAACTACGTTCTGCGCTTGATCAGATTGAAATCGCTCATGGATGACGTTGAACGAGTAATTCCAGCATCTTTGTTCCGGCAATCGAATTCCCTTTTGCGTCAAGCGATGGTCCAAAGACACCGATTCCGAGATCAGCCATATCGAAATCACTTCGACCACAAGCAACGACTGCACCGGAAACACCACTTTTTCCTGGTAGCCCGACTTGGACCGAAAATTCTCCAGATGCATCGTACATGCCACACGTCGTCATGATCGCTCGAATGATTCGTGCGTTCCGACGTGAAATGACTTGGCGTCCTGATGGTGTTTTTCCAGATGTACTCAAAATTTTTCCCATCATGGCAAGTCCTTTACAGTTCGTCAAAATCGCACACTGCTTCGTGTAGACGTCGATGATCTCTTCGACATTTCCTTCGATGACACCGTGATAGCGCATGAAGTACAACAATGCACGGTTTAAATCCGTCGTTTCGAATTCTGATTCAGCAACATCTGCGTCATATTTTACCATTTCTACTTCAATATCCAATAGTTTTGCGATGAATTGACGCAATTGAAGTAATTTATCGGCAGCATCTGTTCCCGGTAACATGCTCGTCACGGCTAGTGCTCCTGCATTGATCATTGGATTAAGCGGTTTTGTTGGAATCGTCTCTTCAAGTTTTGCGATCGAATTGAACGCATCGCCCGTCGGTTCCATCCCGACTTTTGAAAAGACATAGTCTTCTCCGAATGTCTCGAGGACGAATGCGAGCGTGATGATCTTCGATACACTCTGTAGTGTAAACATCGTATCCGCATCACCTGCCGAAACGAACGTCCCGTCGGCATTACAGACGGCGATTCCGAGTTGTGTCGGATCAACCTTCGCAAGTTCTGGGATGTAACTGGCGACTTGTCCAAGCACCGTATACGGACGGCATTCTTCAATCAACTCCTCGAGTTGGGCTTGTGTAACATTCATGGCGTTCCCTCTTTCTCTTTTTCTTCTAGCTTATCACGCATCTGACGGATACGGATATGGTTCTTCCGTAAACGCTAAAAGGAGTCGACTCGTTTCAGCCGAGTCGACTCCTTTTTCTAGCATCTGCTTCATCCGTGGACGACGAGTTCACCGTCTTCTACGTCAATCGAAATCCGAGCACCATCTTGAATCGCCCCACTGATTAAGGCACGGGCAAGTTTCGTCTCAATCGTTCGTTGCATATAACGATTGATTGGACGGGCGCCGTATTGTGGTTCAAATGCTTCTTCGAAAATCAACGTCTTCGCAGCATCCGTGACATCAATCGTAATGCCACGTCCAGATAAACGTGAGCTCATTTTCTCGACCGCTTTGTCAATGATTCGTTCGATTTCCGTCCGGTGGAGTGGATGGAATAAAATCGTATCATCAATCCGATTCAAGAACTCCGGTCGGAAGTGACGTTTCAGTTCTTGGCGAACGGCTTCCTCTTCCGCTGCATCGATGACACCATCTTTAGCGGCTTCAAGCAGGATCGGTGCCCCGATGTTTGACGTCATGATGACGATCGTGTTCTTGAAGTCGACGACACGTCCTTGTGCGTCTGTTAATCGACCATCGTCGAGCAACTGAAGCAAAATATTAAAGACGTCCCCGTGCGCTTTTTCGATCTCATCGAACAACAGCACCGAATACGGGCTCCGTCGGACGGCTTCCGTCAATTGACCGCCTTCTTCATAACCGACATATCCCGGAGGCGCACCGACGAGACGGGAGACATTGTGTTTTTCCATATACTCCGACATATCGATGCGGACGATATGATCTTCACTATCGAACATCGCTGCCGCTAAAGCTTTTGCAAGTTCTGTCTTCCCGACTCCTGTCGGACCGAGGAATAAGAACGAGCCAATCGGACGGTTCGGATCCTTGATGCCTGCGCGCGCTCGAATGACAGCGTCCGCGACGAGACGGACTGCTTCGTCTTGACCGAAGACGCGCTCATGGAGTGTATCCTCGAGATAGAGTAATTTTTCGCGTTCACCCTGCGCAAGCCGTGTCACCGGAATGCCGGTCCATTTCGAAACGATATCGGATATCTCTTCTTCCGTCACCGCTTCTCGAACGAGTTCGTGTGAGACGTGTTCAGATGACTCTTCCGCAACTTTCAGACGTGCCTCAAGATCCGGAATTTGACCGTACTTGATTTCCGATGCTCGGTTCAAATCATAGCGCCCTTCCGCTTCTTGTAACGCCAGTTTTGCCTTCTCAAGATCCGCACGTAACTGCTGGACACTTTGCGAACTCTCTTTTTCCCGTTCCCATCGCGTCCGCAACGCACTCTCGTCTTCTCGAACAGAGCTGAGCTCTTGCTGTAAAACGGCAAGTCGTTTCCGAGATGCTTCATCCGTTTCTTTCTTTAATGCCGCTTCCTCGATTTCGAGCTGCATGACCCGACGAACGAGTGAATCGAGTTCAGCTGGCATCGACTCCATATCGGTCCGAATCATTGCACATGCTTCATCAACGAGATCGATCGCCTTATCCGGCATGAACCGATCCGTAATATACCGATCGGATAACATCGCCGCCGCAACGAGCGCATTATCATGAATCCGTACACCGTGGTGAATCTCGAATCGTTCTTTTAATCCACGCAGAATGGAAATCGTATCCTCGACATCCGGTTCCGCGACAAGGACTTGTTGGAAGCGACGTTCGAGCGCTGGGTCCTTCTCGATATACTTCCGGTACTCGTCAAGCGTCGTCGCCCCGATACAGTGCAGTTCTCCTCGCGCAAGCATCGGCTTGAGCATGTTTCCGGCATCCATTGCGCCGTCTGCCTTCCCGGCACCAACGATCGTATGCAACTCATCGATGAATAAGAGAATCTGACCTTCGGCTTCCTTGACTTCATTCAAGACCGCCTGCAGGCGCTCTTCGAACTCACCCCGATATTTCGCACCAGCGACGAGCGCACTCATATCTAAACTGAACAACTGCTTGTTCTTCAGACTCTCTGGTACATCCCCACGGACGATCCGTTGCGCGAGTCCTTCAACGATTGCCGTTTTCCCGACGCCGGGTTCTCCGATCAAGACGGGATTATTTTTTGTCTTCCGACTCAAAATCCGGATGACACGTCGAATCTCATCATCACGACCGATGACCGGGTCCGTTTTCCCAGACCGGAAATCCGCTACAAGATCACGTCCATATTTTTTTAGTACATCGAACGTCTCTTCAGGATTTTTCGTCGTGACCTTCCGATTGCCTCGCATACTGACGATTGCTTCCCGGAGTGTCTCTTCCGTAATGCCTTGACGACGTAAATATTGAGCTGCTGGACTTGATTGTTTGATCAATGCCAACAATAAGTGTTCGACGGAGACGTAGTCATCCTGCATGAGACGCGCTTCCGTCTCTGCTTCCGTTAATACGTTCAGCAACGAGCCACCGATCCGAGGCGTCGTCGCCTGTGACAAGGCCGGAAGTTTACTAATTGCCTCGTCAATCGCTCCATTCAATGTCTCAATCCGTTGATTCAGCTTTTCAAAAATGACCCGTGCAATTCCCTCTTCTTGCGCAAGTAAGGCAAGTAACAAATGCCACTCTGTGATTTCACTATGACGACGTTGTTTCGCGATCGCTTGGGCAGAGACGATTCCCTCGTGTGCCCGATCCGTTAAACGTTCAAAATCCATCCTTGATCACTCCTTCACTGCAAGTTGACGTTCCCACTCTTCATAAAAGGCACGGTCCATCTCAGGTAACTTGACTTCAAGTTGGACAAGTAACGCTCCCCGATGGCCATTCGCTTGACTGAGACCACGATTCGGAATCCGAAGTCGTGCTCCTGGTTTCGTGCCCGGTTTGACTTTCAGTTTGATTCGTTTCCCTTCAAGCGTATCCGCGACGACTTCGCCTCCGAGCACAAGCGTCGTCGGATGAACACGGACGGTGGAGATGACGTCCTGGTCGACGCGTCGGAACTGATCATCATCCTTCAGATGAATCGTCACGTAAACATCTCCCGCGACACCTTGTCGGTTACGCATCGAACTTTTTCCACGTAAGCGGACTTTTTTACCGTCATAGACGTCTTTCGGTAGCGTCAATTGAATTGATCCGGTCGCGAGACGCACCGTGACTTTTTCGTTCGTACTGAGGTGTCCGAGCGGTACCGTCAATTCAAGCTCTTCATCGGTCGACGCCTCTTCTTGACTAAAGAACGAACCGAACATATCTTCAAATCCGAACGATTGTCCAGGTCGTGTCCGTCCACCACCTCCGAACTGTCGGAACAGATCTTCGTAATCTCCAGCGCCACCAGCTCCAGCACCTGCCATCTGATCGAAGTTACTGCCATATCGATCGTACTTCGCTCGTTTTTCCTCATCCCCAAGCACATCGAACGCTTCTTGGATATCCTTGAAACGCTGGTCCGCACTCGCCTCTTTATTGACGTCTGGGTGATACTGCTTCGCCAATTTGCGGTACGCGCGCTTAATATCTTGATTCGATGCATCCTTCGTGACACCGAGTGTTTGATAGTAGTCTTTTGCCATTCGAATTCACTTCCTTTTCCTATACTTCATTACCTTAATTATAAAAGTCGTCTTCTAATTGGTCAAATATAGTCAAACTTTTTTCTGACATTCTGTTCTCTTTTCACTTTACGTCCTTGCGACAAACAAGTTTCACTGACTGAACCATGTTATACTGATAGCCAAACAGAAAATGAACGATTGGAGGATTTACAGATGGATGGTAAAACACGTAAAAATATTACGCCTGGTCTAAAAGTCAGCATCGTGCTGAAGCAAGATCAACGAACTGGTAAACGAACAGAAGGAATCGTTAAAGACCTTCTCACGAAATCGCCGCAACATCCGCACGGGATCAAAGTGCGTTTAGAAGACGGACAAGTCGGTCGTGTTCAAGAAATTTTAGGTTAAGAAGACAACAATCGCTCGCCCTGATTCCTTTTCGGAGTCACGACGAGCGATTTTTTTATGCTTCAATAGCTTGTTCTAAATACCGCCACGTTGCTTCAACTAGAATACGTGCTGCATCGAGCATCGCCGGCTCCTTAAAATCAAACTGCGGATGATGATGCGGTGGATACGAAGCATCTCCCGCTCCTGTAAAGAAGAACGCGCCAGGTACGTGTTGCAGATAATAAGCAAAATCCTCGCCACCCATCGTCGGTTCAATCTCAAATACATGCTCGTCTCCTAGAACTTCTCGTGCGACAGATTCAATCAATGCGGTGGGTGCAGCATGGTTGATGACAGCCGGATAGCCTTTTTCGTATGTAAAGTGATACGTTGCTCCGACTGCTTCACAGATTCCTTTGATCGTTCGCTCCATCCGCTCGATGATATCGTCCGCTGTCGCTTCATCAAAAGTCCGGACCGTTCCTGTCAACGTCGCTTGATCCGCGATGACATTAAACGTATTCCCCGCATGTAATGTTCCGACAGTCACTACTGCCGGCTCCAGTGGATTGAGTTGACGACTGACGATCGATTGCAATTCCTTAACGATCGTTGCCCCGAGTAAGACAGCATCAATCGTCTCATGTGGTTTCGCACCGTGTCCGCCTTTTCCATATAAGGTCAGCTCGAACTTATCAGCCGCTGCCATGATCGGACCGGTCCGAACACCGACATGTCCTAAATCGATCGTTGACCAAAGATGCGTTCCGAAGATGACATCGACCCCTTCGAGACAACCGTCCGCAATCATATCGCGTGCACCGCCCGGAACGACTTCTTCCGCATGTTGATGAATCAAGACGACGTTCCCCGGTAACGATTCCCGTTGCTGCATGAGCGTTTCTGCGACGGCCAGCAACGTCGCCGTATGACCATCGTGACCGCATGCATGCATCACACCTGGAACCGTCGACCGATACGCGACCTCTTTAGCGTCAGCAATCGGCAAGGCATCGAAGTCGGCACGCAACGCGACGGTCTTCCCCGGCTTTCCTCCACGAATATACCCGACGACACCACGTCCACCGACCTCCGTCTTGACTTCGATTCCGAGCGTTTTTAACTGTTGCGCGATATAACGCGGGGTCTCGACTTCGTGAAACGACAACTCTGGGTGCTGATGTAAATAGCGACGGCGCTCGACCATTTCTGGATACAACGCGTCTAGTCCGGCAGTTCGTTCTGACATATATGTATCCCCCTTATTTCTTTTGATGCAGTGTCTTAACGCTTTCTCGCGTGTATTGGAGACGTTCGAGTGTGTCTTCATAATGTCCAGCAGCATACGATAAGAACAAGACATCGATCGCAAATAGTTGGGCGAGACGCGAACTGAGCGCTGCACTACGAAGCGGCGCTTCTGGTGCGCGTGATGTCCAAAGCGCGATATCTGCGAGTTGACTGATTCGATTGTCCCCGAAACGTGTCAGACTGATGACCTTTAGTCCTTGGATTTTCGCCAAACGGATCAACTCGACGACCTCTTCCGTTTCTCCGCTGTAGGAAATCGCAAAGAAGACATCTTCTTTACGTGCATTCGCTAAGATCGTCGCAAGTAGATGCTGGTCCGTTTCTTGAATCGCTAGTTTCCCGACACGCGTCCATTTTTGAGCAGCGTCTTCAGCTACGACATGCGATGCCCCAATCCCGTAAAAATAAATCGCGCGTGCCTGATCAATCACATCAATCGCATCCGCAATCCGTTCATCATTCAACTGCTTCGCAGTATCCTGTAACGCTTGAATGCTGTTACTAAGCGTTTTTTCAATCAAGTCGACAGGACGTTCATCCTTTTCGATATCGTGATACCCTTTTAAATCCGTCCGTGCTGTATCGGCAGAAATGCGCATCCGCAACTCCGGGTATCCCTTTAATCCAAGCGCGCGGCAAAAGCGGACGACTGCAGCGGCACTTGTATCTGATTCCTCTGCAAGTTGGTGGATCGTCATGCGCGCAATTTGGTTCATATGCGTCAAGACATAGTCTGCGACTTTTCGTGAGGACGATGGTAGTTCCTCTCGAACTGCACCGATTTGTGAATAGATACCGCCTTTCATCTACATCTCTCCTTTATCCTCTTCTTCTTAAAAGAACTGACGATTCATCACTTACCGCGTCGTTCCTGTGTGTAGAACTGTTCTTCTTTCATTATGCTCTCTCCTACTGGCTTTCGTAAATCTAAAAAATGGGAAAGTGAAACAAAATACCATTCTTCTTCCATACCCTTCCTTTCTTATTCATATGCTTCTCTCTTCCAGCGTCCGTTGTACAAAAAAAGCGACATTCCGTCCATTGGAGGAATGTCGCTTCATAAAGTGAATGGAGAAATCAGCGAATCTTGACGATCGGTTTCTTTGTATCTGGATCGAGGAACAGCATCGCTTCTGTATCCCCATTCAAGTTCGTCACAGTGATCGTCGTTGGAATGTTTCGATTATACTCCCAACGATTCTCAAGCAGGTACGTCACGTACTGAACGAATGCGACGAGTTCTGCTTTTCCGTAAAATTGAACAGGAATTTTCATCTCAAGCTTTTTAAGTTCATCTTCTTGATAGAAGCCTTCCCCCATCATACCGGTGTAGTTCGGGAAGTAGTCTTCTAAACGGTCTTTGAATAAATCGAACTTCGCCGCATCATCACGCACGTCATTCGTCGCGCGTGCTGACGGATAGTAGTAATAGCGCTCATTGTAGTTTTTCCAGTCGTTCGCACTGATTTGATTCCCGCGACCGATGAAGGCAGACGAGAGATAGTGACCAGAAACCGGTGACCCTTCTTTTTCCTGGAGATAGAGGGCGACGTGAATCGGTGTCGTCTTCATCCCTTGCGTCTTACGCATCTTCTTGACTAAATCGTTCGCCATCCGCTTGCCTTCAGCAACGACTTTCTTTTCATCAAGTTTAACGGTATAAGTAGGTCCATAGTTTTCATCTTGGAATACATACTCACTATTTAAGACAAGCGCAATCGACGTACCACCGAGTTCAAGCTTCTTATCTTCTTCAAGCATGTAGTCTTGCTCTAAGATATGCGATAGAATCATAGGTGACTTTTGGTTTTTTTCTTTATACGACTTACCAGACGTATAGGCTGGGTTCAGACCTTCAGGATCGCTGACGCCATCGCCTGCTTTTCCTTTTCGCAACAACCATTTTGCGATTTGGTCGGCTTCGAGTAACTGACCTTCTTGGTAATAGTATTTTTCCGGATCAAAAAACTGTGTCGAGTGACGCATTAAACCCGTCTCGATTTCATCGAGCTCAAGACGTGAACTGACACGTTTTTGTGTCATTCCACGTGCGACGCTTGGACGAAATGGCAAGACCGTCCGGTAGTACGAATCTGTCGTATCAATGGCTGGACTGACGACGGCCTGGACTTCCTTACCTTGTTCACTTTCAGTAATGACTTCTTTTGTATCGCTACTTGGCGAAAGGTCGAACGAACAAGCACCTAAAAATAACGTGCTCGATAACGTCAACGCTACTGCTGTTTTATAGTTCATCTCTATTTGCACCCCATGTTTTTAAATCGTTCTCTTTATCATAACAGAATCGTTTTCCATCGGGGAAGGACAAGTTTTCCCCTGATTTTCAAAAAAGATGATACGCCTTAGCGTATCCGAAAGGACTTTTTCTCATGACACGTCGTAAATTCATCGGTCTGCTTTTTTTACTGGCAGGCATCGCCCTTATTGCTTGGCCCTTCATCAGTGACTATCAGCGTGAACAAGAGGCAGCCAATTTAAAAGAACAATGGACAAAAAGTCTAAAGACTGTCGATGCGAAAGAGACTAAACAACCGCTCGCGAAATCAGGTGTTGGACTGCTCTCGATTCCAAGCATTGATTTCGAGCAAGTCATCTTAGAAGGCTCGACGACAGCAGTCCTCGACCGAAGTATCGGTCATATTCCAGAAACCGGATCACCCGGGAAAGGCAATTATGCGCTCGCCGGACACCGCAGTTTCACGGAAGGGCTTCACTTCAATCGTCTACCTGACGTCAAAAAAGGTGATACCGTCGTCGTCACAACAAAAACGCATCGGTATACGTACCGCATCACATCCAGTCGTCTTGTCACACCGACGACATTGTCCGTCCTCGACCAATCTGTCGCTTCTCCAACCATCACATTAATCACATGTGATCCTCCGGAAACGGCAACGAATCGTCTCATCAAACAAGGTACTTTGATTCGGAGCGAGACGATTGCTTCGTGAGAAAGATGAACATGAATAAAGGAAGGCGGAATTCCGCCTTCCTTTTTATTTGATCGTTCTCATTTATTCTTCTCACGCTTCGTGTTTAGCTAGTTCTTCTAACAGACGCGCTTCATCCCAAATTTCGATACCAAGCGATTCCGCTTTCGTCAGTTTAGAGCCCGCCTTTTCCCCTGCGACAAGTACGTCCGTCTTTTTACTGACGCTTCCTGTCACATCGGCACCAAGTGCTTCGAGTCGTTTACCGGCCTCTGACCGCTTTAAACTCTCGAGCGTTCCCGTCAAGACAATCGTTTTGCCCCCGAGTGGTGCATTCGTCTGATCAACCCGTTCACCAAGGAAACGTTGATTGACGCCAAGTTGTTCCAAATCACGAATCAATGCCTGTGCTTCCGGATGTTCGAAGTACTTCACGATTGAATCTGCGATTTTCCCACCGATGCCGTCAATCGCGACGATTTCGTCGTAGCTCGCTGCTGCAATCCCCGCTAACGAATCAAAACGTTCCGCTAAGAGATATGCCGCTTTTTGACCAACGAGTCGGATTCCGAGACCAAACAACAGACGCTCGACCGAGTTCTGTTTCGAGGCTTCGATCGCCGCAAGCAATTTATCAACGGACGTCTTACCCATCCGGTCGAACGTCAACAACTCCTCACGATCGAGTCGATATAAATCGGCAATCGTCCGGATCGCTTCATGGTCATACAATTGACGGACGACTTTTTCACCGAGACCATCGATGTTCATCGCCTGACGTGAAACAAAGTGAATGATGCCTTCCATCAATTGCGCTGGGCATTCCGGACTGACACAGCGGATGTCGACTTCACCTTCGAGACGGACAAGTTCCGACTGACAAGCCGGACAATGCGTTGGGAAGACGATTGGTGTCTCTTCCCCTGTCCGTTCTGCCGTGACAACTTGTACGACTGCCGGGATGACATCGCCCGCTTTTTTAATGATGACCGAGTCCTGAAGGCGAATATCTTTTTCAGCGATGAAGTCGGCGTTGTGCAGTGTCGCATACGTCACTGTCGATCCTGCAACGACAACCGGTGCAAAACGGGCACGCGGTGTGACTTTCCCGGTCCGACCGACACTGAAATCAACGTCTTCGACTGTCGTCATGACTTCTTCCGCCGCGAACTTATAGGCTGTCGCGAAGCGAGGAATTTTTGCTGTGAAGCCGAGCTCTTCCTGATCATCATACCGATCGACTTTCAAGACGATTCCGTCGATCTCATATGGCAGGCTCGCGCGTGCTTCCGTCCAATGTGCGATGTAGGCAAGAATCTCTTCCACCGTCTCACACGTCTGCATATGTTGATTGGTCGGTAACCCAAGTGAAGCGAGTTGTGCCATTGCTTCGCTATGTGAACGGGCCGTCAACGTATTGACGCCGACGCCATACACGAATAACGACAGATTGCGCGACGCCGTGATCGAGGAATCGAGCTGACGCAGACTACCTGCTGCCGCGTTACGCGGATTTGCGAACAATGTCTCTTCTCGGCTAGCCCGATCTTCATTCAAGCGTTCGAACGATTGTTTCGGCATGTAAGCCTCACCGCGGACTTCGACCGTCTCTTCTGCCTGCAAACGAAGCGGTAACGCTTTGATTGTCCTTAGATTCTGCGTGATGTTCTCACCGACTGTTCCATCGCCACGCGTTGCCCCACGGACGAATCGACCATCTTCGTATTTTAGCGAGATGGCAAGTCCATCGAATTTAAGTTCGGCGACGTACGTCGTCGAACGTCCGAGCGATCGCTCAATCCGAGCGACCCATTCGCGGATTTCTGTCTCATCAAAGACGTTTCCGAGCGACAGCATCGGTAGATCATGCGTCACCTTCTCGAACGCTTCGAGCGGTGCTGCGCCGACCCGTTGCGTCGGCGAATCCGGTGTGATCAGTTCTGGATGCTCTGTTTCTAACTCCGTCAGTTCACGAAGCAATTGATCGTACGTCGCATCCGGTACCGTTGGTTGATCCAGTACGTAGTATTCGTAGCTGTATCGGTTCAATGTTTGACGAATCTCATCTATACGCTGGCTTGCGTCCATCTGTGGACCTCCCATCATACCTTTTTAATCGGTGCGAATTTCGCGAGCAATCGTTTGATTCCGACTGCTGGGAATGCGATATCGATTTCAAGATTATCCCCTTCACCACGAGTCTGGACGACTGTACCGAGTCCCCATTTCCCGTGCTCTGCCTTATCTCCGACCGACCAACCGAGCGTTTCCGCACCTGACGTCTTCATCGCTGTCGGTTTGCTGATCGAGCGACCGATGACGGCTTTGCCTTGCGGAACAGGGCGGTCTTCCCATGGAAGTGGCTTCGCTTTTTTACCAGTCCGCTCGATGACGACTTCCGGCAGCTCCGCTAGGAACCGTGATTCTTGGTTGGCATTCGTCCGACCATAAAGCGAGCGCATCCGGGCATGTGACAAGTAAAGGCGTTTCTCAGCACGTGTGATCCCGACGTACGCGAGGCGACGTTCTTCTTCCATCTCGTCTTCATCCTGAAGCGAGCGGCTATGTGGGAACAAGCCTTCCTCCATCCCGATCAAGAAGACGACTGGGAACTCGAGTCCTTTTGCTGAGTGGAGCGTCATCAACGTGACTTGTTCTTCCGGATCCGTCTCGTCGAGTGAATCGACATCGGCAACGAGTGTCAAATCGGTCAAGAAGGCGATGATCGTCCGGTCTTCCGGATCGGCTTTCGCGGTCTCCTTCTCGAAGTTTTGCGCAACGGTAATAAACTCATTGATGTTCTCGAGACGACTTTGCGCTTCAAGCGTCTTATCTTCCTTCAGTACTTGACGATAACCCGATTTCTCGAGCACTTCTTCGACTAGTTCCGACAGGCTGATGAATTCTTGCATTTGGCTGAGTCCAAGAATCATCGTCCGGAAATCCGTCAGCTTCGCTGCCGTCTTCGGTGCGATACTCGACAATTCGATATCGCGAATCGCTTCCATCAATGACACGCCTTGCAAGTCGGCGAAATCACGCAGCTTATCAATCGTTGTTGCGCCGATGCCGCGTTTTGGTTCATTGACGATCCGCGCAAAGGACAGATCTTCATCTGGGTTCGAGATTAAACGAAGATAAGCGAGTACGTCCTTGATTTCTTTACGATCGTAGAACTTCGTGCCGCCAATCATTTTGTACGGAACGTTCGACTTAAGAAGCGTTTCCTCGATCGCACGCGATTGTGCGTTCGTCCGGTACAGAATCGCGATATCGCTCAGTTTCATCCCGTAACGAAGCGAGTTCCGAATCTCTTGGACGATATAAAAGGCTTCTTCCCGCTCATTCTCTGCCGTATGGACGATCAGCTTCTCGCCTTCGTCATTATCTGTCCAAAGTTTCTTGTCTTTGCGTGTCGAGTTGTTTTGGATGACATGGTTAGCCGCTTCCAAGATCCGTTTCGAAGAACGGTAGTTTTGCTCGAGTAAGATGACAGCTGCATTCGGATAGTCCTCTTCGAACGAGAGGATGTTCGCGATGTCAGCACCACGCCAGCGATAGATCGACTGATCCGAGTCCCCGACGACACAGAGATTCTGATGTCCCGATGCTAACAGGTTGACGAGATCATACTGGGCTTTGTTCGTATCTTGATACTCATCGACATGAATGTAACGGAATTTCTTTTGATAGTAGGCAAGGACATCCGGACTCTTCTTGAACAATTCCGTCGTTTTTCCGATCAAATCATCAAAGTCGAGCGCGTTGTTCCGGCGTAAGACCGCTTCATATCCTTTATAGATTTCAGCAACTGTCTTCTCATACGGGCTCGTCACGATCGAGGCGTAGAATTCAGCACTGCGTAATTCATTTTTCTGTGACGAGATGATCGTCAGCATCGAACGTGGATCCCATTTTTTCGGGTCCAAGTTTTGTTCCTTTAAGACGAGCTTGATCGCCGACTGCTGATCACTTGAATCAAGAATCGTGAAGTTGCGGTCGTACCCAAGCTGATCGATGTCACGACGTAACATCCGGACACACATCGAGTGGAAGGTCGAGACCCAAATATCGTTCGCGACACCACCGACCAACCGACCAATCCGGTCCCGCATTTCCCGCGCCGCCTTGTTCGTGAAGGTAATCGCGAGGATGTTCCACGGTGCGACTTGTTTAGCCGCCATCAAATAAGCAACCCGGTGTGTCAGGACGCGTGTCTTCCCGGAACCGGCTCCTGCCATGATTAGCAGTGGACCTTCCGTATGCTTGACTGCTCTTGCTTGCTCAGGGTTTAGTCCACTGACGAGCTGTTCACTCAAATTAAACATATCAATAGCCTCATTTCTTATATTCCGAACTTTTGTTCCTATATTTTATCGTGTCGCTGCGACGGTCGCAAGCGCTGCTTTTAAATCCTCATAAATGACGTTCCCGACGACGATCGTATCCGCATACTGCAGCATCTCACGCGCTCGCTCTTCGGAGTCGATTCCTCCACCGTAAAACAGGCGTGCCTGCTTCAAGACATCGCGAACGGCTGCGACTCGGTCCGGTTCCCCGTAAACGCCGCTGTATTCGAGATACACGACCGGTAGACGGAAGACGCTATCCGCTAACTGCGCATAAGCGACGGTCTCATCTAATGTTAGCGGTTTTGCTTGTGTCACATGCGCGACCTTCGCATCAGGATTCAGGACGATATACCCTTCCCCGACAAGATCAGCATGCGCCAGCATATGACCGACTTGTTCTAACGCCTCGACTTGTTTTTCAACGACGTACTCTAATGTTCCCGCATTCAGGACCGTCGGTGTCAGATACGTATCAAATCCCATCGTTGCGGCTTCGAGTTCAGAAATCTCGAGTGCCACTGCGACTGGATACCGGCGCAAACGCATCAAGAGATCAAGCGTCGCATCGAGTGTGATGTCATCCGTTCCACCGACAAGAATCGCATCCGTTCCGGACGTCGCAATCGCCTGCAGGCTCGCATCATCGATTAGTTTTGCTGGATCTAGTTTAAAGACATGTCGCCATTCATTAAAAGGTAATAACACGGTTCGTCCCATCCTCTCTTTCTCATTCCACATTCAGTATAAAACAAAAAACCATCTCGCGCAGGGCGAGATGGTTAGACGTGTGTCCGTCGTTTCGTCAAGAGTGACGCCAGTAACAACGCAAAGACCGCATATACCGGCACGAACGCCCACGGTTCTGCCAAAAAGAAGCCGAGTACCGGAACGTCCAGTAACGGTGAATCCGGTGAACAGAGTGCTCGCCCATTGACGAGCGCCAAAAACGGTAAGACAGGAACAGCAAAGATATAGGCGAAGTTGATCCAAAAGGCACGTTTCATAAAAGAGCCTCCTTATCCGATAATGACGGATTCCTTCGGATAATTGTAGTTACGTTTCGGTTGGTTCGCTTTCAACAGAAGAACGAACGAGATGACACCGATTCGACCAATGAACATCAGCACAGACAACGTCCATTTTCCGATATCCGATAATTGATCCGTGATGCCGAGCGATAGACCGGTCGTTCCGAACGCTGAACAAGCTTCAAAAAACAGCACGAGGAACGGTGCGTCTTCGACAAGTAACAAGACGATTAATCCGACCATCGTCACACCAGTTGAGACGACAATGACGACGAATGCTTTCCAGATGTCTGACTGACCGATCTCACGACCAAAGATTTTAATCCCGTATTCGCCTCGGATGAAGGCGATGACACTCAAAACGGCGACAGCGAACGTCGTCGTTCGAATCCCCCCACCAACGGAAGACGGTGACGCTCCGATGAACATCAAGAGCGACAAGACGAAAATCGATGCCTGCGAGAAGGACGTGATGTCGACCGTCGTCAATCCCCCGTTTCGGGTCGTGACGGATTGGAACAAGGCGTCGACAAGCTTCTCATCGATCGGTAGACCTTTAAAGGATTGGTTCCATTCAAATAGCAGCAATGCTACCGTTCCGAATAGGACGAGAATGAAGAACGTTGACGCTGTCAATTTCGTAAAGAGTGAAAAATGATACGGTTGACGTGTCGCTTGGCGTGTCGCCCGGTACGAGATGTAGCGCCGGACTTCAACGAGTACAGGAAACCCGATTGCGCCGAGCGTCAACAACAAAATTTGCATGAAGACGACGAACAAATCACCGCGAAACGGTAGTAACGATTCACCCGTGATATCAAAACCGGCATTCGTCGTCGCACTGACCGAACCGAACAGTCCTTGGAGCATCGCTTCACCGAGTGTCGGAAAATACTTCGTATAGTACAGCCCGAGAATCAATGCCCCGATCAATTCAATCGAAACGATGATCAAGATGACTTCGCGAATGTATTTGACGACCCCTTGCATCGTCGTCTGGTTCTGATCTCGGACGACGAGTTGACGTTCCCGAAAGCCGATTCGTTTTCCGAGAATGACCCACATCGCGATATGAAGCGACATCAAACCAATTCCGCTGACTTGCACTAAAATCATGATCATGAAGTAGCCGAATGTCGTGAAGGTTTCTGAGACCGAGACCGTCGTCAAACCTGTGACACTGACACAACTAACCGCCATGAAGACGAGGTCCGTGAAGTCCCAGTTGTAGTCTCCCTTGGTCGACCACGGCAGACCGAGCATGATGATTCCGATGATGACCGCAACGAAGTAGATGATGACGAGCGACTGGATGGGCGTCAGCCTTCGAATGAAATGTTGAATTTTATGTTGTAACGCAAAATCCATATCGGTGCGCCCTCCTTCATAGAAGTAGCGGATAACATTAGTTATCCGCTACTTCTTGCTCGATAAGACCTAGGCGGGCAAGCGCCAGATCATAACCGCCCGAACCGTAGTTCAAGCAACGTTTGACACGCGAGATCGTTGCTGTTGAAGCACCGGTCGCCTTTTCGATTTTGTGATACGTATTGCCTTCACGTAATTGACGTGCGACTTCAAGACGTTGGGCGAGCGCCTGGATTTCATTGACGGTCGCTAAGTCTTCGAACAACGTATAACAATCTTCTAATGAATCCATCTTCATGATCGCTGTAAATAACTGATCCAATTCTTTTCCACGCAATTTATCGAGTTGCATCTTGTGACTCCCTTTCCCATTCAATTGCTCTTTAATAGTTTAAAGCGCGACGTTTTAAAATTCAAGCGTCATCGCAAAATCGCTGGGAAAAGGACTTTTTTCCGAAGGACTTCGTATATTCCCTGCGGTGTGATCCGCACATATGGCAAGTGAGTCGACGCTAGGAATAGCAACGTATAGACAGGATCTTCAAACGCATAACCGCGTTCGAACAAGGCTTCCCGTAGAGCGGTTTCCTGAACGATCAAATCTTCGAGTGGCAAGTCGGACGTCTGCCCCATCAAGGTCAACGGAACTTCAGCGATGACTTCTCCGTCCTCGACGAGAACGATTCCGCCACCGAACGCTTTCATGCGATCAAACGCGACTTGCATGTCTCGTTTCGATTTACCGATCATCAAGATATCACCGCTAATCGAGTACGAACTGACGAGGCCTCCGACTTGTGTCGCAAAGTTTTTCAGAACGGTATTCAGTCGCCACTTCCCTTCCCGGTCGAGTAACATCAGGAAGGATTCATCACATCCTGCCGGTAGCACAGGCACACTTGTATCGTGTTCGACTTGATAGAGCTTCATGATGACGGAATTGACCATCTCAAGACCAACCGGCATGCTGAACGAGAAATCCTGTTCCGTTAACGAAACCTGGACTTCCGAGCGTGGCATGAGCGCATAGACTGCATCAAGCGCTTCTGCCGGGTAACATGGGATGTCTGCTTGACGGACCCATGTGCCGCGCGCAAGCACGGCGACAGGTGTCGGGGCATCTTTTGCCTCAAGGAAATTAAGATGCGCGATTCGTCCTGGTGCGATACTCCCGAGTAGATGATCGAGATTAAAATGACGCGCTGCATTGTACGACGCGATCCGGTACGCTTCTTCGACCGGGATGCCTGCCTCAAGCATCAATCGAATCGTCTCATCCATCATGCCCGCTTTATAGAAGGACGGCGTTGAACCATCTGTCGTCACGAGTACCTTATCGAACTGCGTCAACCCTGCTTCGACGAGACCTTTAAAGATATCCGGTAGATCCGGACGAATCGATGAATAACGAATCGTCGTCGTGTAGCCGAGTTCAAGACGTGTCATCGCCTCTTCGACCGTCATCGCTTCGTGATCACTCGTCACGCCGTACAGCGCCATCTTCGTCAACGTCTTCGCTGAAGCCCCAGGGAAATGACCTTCGATTGGTTTTCCGAGTTTGATCGCATCCTGCATCCAGTGAAGCAGTTCATCATCCCCTTGCGAGAGACGTGGCCATCCCGTCAACTCTCCCGCTTGGATGACTTGTGGATGCTTGAGCCACGCTTGAATCCGGCGATTATCGATCGAGATACTATCGGCATCAAGCTCGGTCTGCGCGTCGAGTCGTGCCCACCAGTACATCGAGGTCGGTAGGTCCGCTAACGCTTCGACTTGAGCAAACGCTTGCTCCGTCGGCTCTAATAATAACAACATGTTGTCGTTGACGAGGGTCGATGTTCCTCGCTCTGCTGCGAATTTTGCAAGACTCGCTGGATTATAAAGTTGAAACGGATGGGCATGGGGTTCAATGTAACCGGGTACGATATATTGACCTGTCGCATCATGGTAGGCATCGGCTTGTTCCGGCATCTCTGGACCGACATAGACGATCCGGTCGCCACTAATCCAGATATTCGCCGTCCGCCATGCTTTGACACCATGATTCAGGTAAGTGGCATTCTGTATGACAAGTGTCGGTGCAAGCTTTCCGCTGATGACCGCTTGGTGTGTTCGTACTTCAGATTTCGTCCAAGGGGATCTTCCACAATTTTTTTTCACGAAAGCTCGACCTCCTTTGTTTTATTGAAAACGCTTTCTTATAGTTCTTATACTAAAATGTTGCTAAGTAAGTTTCAAGAAGTTTTGCCCCGTTCCGGATTCATTTGGTCAAAATAACACAAATTCGCCATGGAAGACAAATCTTTTCGTGCACTTCGCCAAGAAACAAAAAACCAGACGCGACTCTATCGAGCACGTCTGGTTCAGATATCATGATTCATGCGAGGCACGAAAGGCTTTTTGAGCGATATCAGTTCGGTAAAAGAATGGCTGGTCCGTCACGTCTGGTAAGTTCGCATAGACCTGTTCAACAGCCTGCTCGATCGTCTCGGCACGGCTGACACAGACGAGGACACGTCCACCGGCTGAGACAAGTTGATCGTCTCGTTCTGCCGTTCCGGCATGAAAGACGAGAAGACCGTCCCCAATCTGATCAAGTGGAATCGCTTGTCCCGTTTTTGGTGCTTCCGGATATCCTTCTGCTGCGACGACGACACCGACAGCTGCTTGGTCCGTCCAAACGACTTCTGGTGTCTGTCCGTCTATCAGCGGCATGATGACATCAAGCAACGGTGTCTCTAAGCGCGGAAGAATGACTTCTGTTTCCGGATCACCGAACCGAGCATTGAACTCGATGACGAACGGTCCTTGTTTCGTCAGCATCAGACCGGCATAGAGGAAACCGGTGAACGGAATTCCTTCGCTTGCCATCTGATCGACGAGCGGCTGAATGATGCGATCAACAGCTTCTGTCGTCAGCGCTGCTTCGTCCCACTGAGGAAGCGGAGAATACGCGCCCATTCCTCCTGTGTTCGGACCTAGGTCACCGTCAAATGCCCGTTTGTGATCTTGCGACAACACCATCGGAATGACCGTCTCCTCGTGGACGAACGCCATCAACGAACATTCTTCCCCCACCAAACACTCTTCGATGACAACGCGGCTTTGTTGACCGTATTCCCCGGCAAACGTATCGTGGATTGCTGCAAGTGCTTGGTCCACGGTTTCTGCGACCGTGACTCCTTTTCCGGCAGCAAGTCCGTCGGCTTTGATGACGATCGGTGCACCCGCTTTGCGAACATACGCCTCTGCGTCTGCTGCTGAAGTAAAGACGGCATGAGCAGCGGTCGGAATACCGGCACGCGCCATCAATTCTTTCGCGAACTGTTTACTTCCTTCGATCGCTGCCGCTTCCCGTGTCGGTCCGAAGATCTGCAATCCCGCTGCCTGAAAGGCGTTAACGACTCCGAGAACAAGTGGTCCTTCTGGTCCGACGATCGTCCAATCGATCTGTTCGTCTTGTGCGAACGTCACGAGTTCATCGATAGCATCTTCGGCGATCGGAACACATGTGGCTTGTGTCATCCCGGCATTCCCAGGCGCAGCATACACTGTCTCGATCCGTTCATCCTGTGCCAGCTTCCAGACGAGCGCGTGTTCACGCCCTCCTTTACCAATCACCAATACCTTCATTCAAATCGCCTCCGCTTAGTGTTTGAAATGTCGAACGTTCGTAAAGACCATCGTAATGCCATGTTTGTTACACGCATCGATCGACTCTTGGTCGCGAATCGAGCCGCCTGGTTGAATGATTGCCGTAATGCCAGCTGCTGCTGCCGCTTCGACTGTATCACCCATTGGGAAGAAGGCATCGGAAGCAAGTGACGCACCAACTGCTTTTTCTCCGGCTTGTGTAATCGCGATGTTCGCTGAACCAACACGGTTCATCTGTCCTGCACCAACACCGACCGTCACTTCGTCCTTCGCGAGAACGATCGCGTTCGACTTGACGTGTTTGACGGCACGCCATGCGAGTTTCAAGTCTTCCCATTCCGCTGCTGTCGGCTTGCGGTCTGTCACGACGCGTGCTGCCGCATCATCAAGCGTCTCATCGTCACTGTCTTGGACGAGCATGCCGCCAGCGACTGCCGTATAACGGATTGCTTGGACACGTTTGACGTCGAGTTCAAGCAGACGGATGTTCTTTTTCGCTGACAACAAGGCAAATGCTTCTTCCGTGAAGGATGGGGCGATGATGATTTCAAGGAAGATGCCGCTTAACTGTTCTGCTGTCTCTAAGTCAACTTCACGGTTCAAGGCGACGATGCCACCGAAGATCGACACCGGATCGGCTGCATGCGCGCGGCGGAATGCCTCTCCGATCGTTGGACCGACGGCAACACCACACGGGTTCATGTGTTTAACAACGACAGCTGCTGCTTCGCGGAACTCGTCGAGAATTTCGAGTGCAGCGTTCGCATCTTGAATGTTGTTATACGACAACTCTTTACCATGCAACTGTTTCGCTGAAGCGAGAGATGCTCCACGGTAAATCGGTGTTTTATAAAAGGCTGCTTCTTGGTGTGGATTTTCTCCATAACGAAGATCCTGGACTTTCTCAAGCGTGATTGTCAACTGATCCGGGAACTTCTCGCCTGTTTGCGTCAAGAAATAATCCGCGATCAACGCATCGTACGCCGCTGTATGACGGAAGGCTTTCGCCGCAAGACGTTGACGTGTCTCAAACGTCGTACCGCCTTCACGAATCTCGGCAACGACCGTTTCGTAATCAGCTGGGTCGACGACGACCGTTACAGCCGCGTGGTTCTTCGCTGCAGATCGTAACATGCTTGGACCACCGATATCGATGTTCTCAATCGCATCCGCATACGCAACGTCTTCTTGTAAAACTGTCTGCTTGAACGGATACAGATTGACGACGACGAAATCAATCGGTTGAATCTGTTGCGCAGCCATCTGTTCGCGATGGGATTCAAGATCACGACGACCAAGTAGTCCACCGTGGACCATCGGATGAAGTGTCTTGACACGTCCATCGAGCATCTCTGGGAATTGTGTGACTTCACTGATACCAATGACCGGAAGCCCAGCTTCCTCTAATGCTTGATGTGTTCCGCCTGTCGAGACAAGCTCGATACCTGCTTCGTGAAACGCTCGTCCTAGTTCGACGATCCCTGTTTTATCCGACACACTAATTAACGCTCTCATACGTTTGCCTCCTCTTTCATCCACTCTTCGATGACTTGCGGATACAGTCTATGTTCGACACGCTGAATCGCTTGTTGCAACGTTTCACGCGTCATCTCTTCTGTAATCCGAACGGCTTCTTGAGCCATGATGGGTCCTGTGTCCATTCCTTCATCGACTATATGAATTGTAACACCTGTGATTTTAACTCCGCCACGAAACGCTTGTCCGATCGCATCTTTTCCCGGGAACGCCGGAAGCAGCGACGGATGAATGTTGACGATTCGCCCTGCGTACCGTCCGAGCAACTCTTCCCCGATCAAACGCATGTAACCGGCAAGGATGATCCGTTCAACACCTTTTGCTTCAAGACGAGCGATGATCTCCCGCTCAAAGCTCGGTTTATCGGGATAGTCCTTTGCTCGAAAGACGAAGACGTCACATCCACGTCGTTTTGCTCGCTCGATGACTGTTGCGTCCGGTTGGTCGCAGACGATTAGTTCGATCGAGGCATGTAACGTCCCTGCCTCGATTGCTTCAAAAAGTGCTTCGACATTACTACCGCTTCCTGATGCAAAACAGGCGATCTTCATGCGTCGACCCCTTGAATCCGGACACCTTCTTGATCGGTCACGTGACCAATCACGTACGCCGTCTCATTTTCACGAGCGAGGCGTGCCGTTACTTCCGCGACATCTTCCGGTTTGACGATCAACATGAAACCAATCCCCATGTTGAAGACATTATACATGTCATGTCGTGGCAGATCACCCGCTTGCTCGAGCCAGTCGAAGACCGGTAACGTCGGCCACTTTTTCGGATCAAACGATGCACCAAGACCCTCTGGCAAGACGCGTGGTACGTTCTCGTAGAATCCACCACCCGTAATATGGACCATCGCTTGAATCTTTTCCGTCTCAATGGCAGCTTTGACCGCTTCGACGTAGATACGTGTCGGCATGAGAAGGGCATTACCAAGCGTATGACCGAGCATCATGACTTCATCTTCGTAGCTAAGGCCACTCTCGGCGACAATTTTACGGACAAGTGAGAACCCATTTGAATGGACACCGGACGAAGCAAGACCGAGAATGACATCGCCTGCTGCGACCTTGTCACCGGTAATCAATTTTTGCTTCTCAACGGCACCGACGGCAAAACCAGCGATGTCGTATTCACCATCCGCATACATCCCTGGCATTTCTGCCGTCTCACCACCAATCAACGTACAGCCCGCTTGGACACATCCTTCAGCAACACCGGCGACGATCCGTTCGATCTTCGCTGGAATCGCCTGACCGAGCGCGATGTAGTCGAGGAAATAAAGCGGTTCTGCACCTTGGACGATGATATCGTTCACACACATCGCAACACAGTCGATCCCGATCGTATCGTGTTGTTCAAGTGCGAAGGCAAGCTTGAGTTTCGTACCGACCCCGTCTGTCCCACTGACGAGGACCGGTTCTTTCAACTGCAATTGGCTGAGGTCGAACATCGCACCAAAGCTACCGAGTCCCGTTAATACTTCTTTGCGCATCGAACGGGCGACGTGTTTTTTCATTCGAGTGACGGACTCATATCCTGCCGTCAGACTCACACCTGCTGCTTCGTAATGTTTGCTCATGTTCTTCCCCCATCTATCAAAGTTTAGCTTCTAACTCGAGCGAACCGAGCGGTGTCGGATACTCTCCTGTGAAGCAAGCGGTACATTGTCCTTTTAATGGTCCTTCAAACGGGCGGTCGATTGCATCGACCATCCCCGGTACAGTTAGGAACTCAAGTGAATCCGCACCGATTTCTTGACGGATTTCTTCCGGCATCAACCGGGCAGAGATCAACTCGTCTTTTGACGATGTATCAATCCCGTAATAACATGGATTCGTAATCGGTGGTGCCGTGATGCGGACATGAACTTCCGTTGCACCGGCTTCACGTAATAAACCGACGATGCGGCGACTCGTCGTTCCCCGGACGATCGAATCATCGACCATGATGACACGCTTCCCTTGTACGACACCGCGTAACGCAGACAACTTCATTTTGACCCCACGTTCCCGTAACTCCTGTGACGGCTGGATGAACGTCCGTCCGACATAACGATTCTTGATCAATCCCATTTCATACGGAATACCACTCGCTTCCGCGTAACCGATCGCTGCCGAGATACTGGAATCCGGTACCCCTGTAACGACGTCTGCTTCGACCGGTGCTTCTTCATACATCTTTTTCCCGAGTGCTTTACGAGCCGTATGAACGTTGACGCCATCAATGATTGAATCCGGACGTGAGAAGTAGATGTATTCCATCGAACACATCGCTCGTTCGCGTGGTTCCATGTATTGACGAGACGACATGCCGTGTTCTGTGATCGTCACGAGCTCTCCCGGCTCGATATCACGAATGAACTCTGCACCGACGATATCAAAGGCACATGTCTCTGACGCAAATACGATGCCGCCGTCCGGTGTCTTCCCGAGTGACAGTGGACGCAGTCCGTGTGGATCAACCGCCACGAATAGCGTGTCTTCCGTTAAGAAAAGAAAAGCGAACGCCCCGACAAGACGGGCGAGACTGTCGGCAATCCGGTCTTCGAGGGTGTCGAGCTTACTGCGTTTAACGAGATGGGCGACGACTTCCGTATCACTCGTCGTCTGAAAGATGGCACCCTCTGCTTCTAACAGGTGCTTCAGTGAATCCGCGTTGACGAGGTTTCCGTTATGTGCGAGAGCAAGATCACCCGTCCGAGATTTGAAATGTAGCGGTTGAGTGTTCTCAAGCGTGTTTCCCCCTGCTGTCGAATATCGGACATGTCCGATCGCATGATGTCCGTTAAGATTCGTCAGTGTCTCTTCCGAAAAGACTTCCGTTACGAGTCCTTGCCCGCGGTGCGGGAAGAGGTCGTCACCGTCACTCGTGACGATGCCTGCCCCTTCCTGTCCCCGGTGTTGCAAGCTATGCAAGCCGTAATAAGCAAGTTGCGCTGCATTCGGTTGTCCGAAGATCCCGAAGACGCCACACTCCTCATTTAGTCCTTTGATGTCATATAACACGCGATTGCTCCTTCCCAGTCTCCCTGTAAGGTCGAACGGTCTGCTTCGATCCGTGTCTCTGCCGTTTCGATGACGAGAAGCTCATCGTTCGTGACGACACCGATCGCTTGAGCACCAGTCCGTTGTTCGAATGCTGTGACGTGCGCTTGTGGCACAGTGACGATGAAGCGTGATTGCGATTCGCTGAACAGGTGTAAGGTCGGTCCGTCGAACTGAACGGTCAACCCGAGGTTCGTCCCAAACGTCATCTCAGCGAGAGCGATTGCGAGACCGCCTTCTGACACATCATGCATCGCATTGACTTCACCTGCTTGTACTGCCTGCTGTAACAATTGTAAGCGTGCGTGTTCGATTGCTAAATCAATCTGTGGTGCGCGACCGAATGATTTACCGAATTGCATATATTGAAGCTCACTACCACCAAACTCGGCTGTTGTTTCTCCTAATAGATAAATCTGGTCACCCGCTTGTTTGACGTGTTGTGTTGTGATCCATTCAGTTTGCTCGTGTAATCCAACCATTCCGACGACCGGTGTCGGGTGAACCGCTTGACCGGCTGACTCATTGTAGAGTGAGACGTTTCCACCGATGACAGGTGTCTCAAGGACACGACATGCTTCTGCCATACCGGCCGTTGCTTGTTGCAATTGCCAGAAGCCTTCTGGTTTATCCGGATTTCCGAAGTTCAGGCAATCCGTGATGGCGAGTGGTGTCGCCCCGCTCGCGACGATATTACGTGCTGCTTCTGCAACGGCGATCTGTCCACCGACATATGGATCCAAGTAGACGAAGCGACTGTTGCAGTCGGTCGTCATGGCGAGTGCCTTGTTCGTACCACGGACACGGATAACGGCTGCATCTGATCCCGGTGCGACGACCGTCGATGTCTGGACCATATGATCGTACTGATCGTAGACCCAGCGTTTTGAAGCGATCGTCGGCTGACGAAGTAGTGCTCGCCATGTCTCAACAACGTCCTCGACGACTGGAAGTGTCTCTTCCATCGCTTGAAATTCTTCATAATACGCAGGAACGCGAGATGGTTTTTCATAGACTGGTGCTTCTTCCGCTAACGCGTCAACCGGAACTTCCGCCACGATATCCCCATGATGGATCAACCGTAAGACTTTCTCTTCAATGACTTCTCCGACGTGAACGGCATGGAGCCCCCATTTGCTAACGATTGCTTCAATCTCTGCTTCGCGCCCCCGTTTGACGACGAGTAACATCCGCTCTTGTGATTCCGAGAGCATCATTTCGTAAGCCGTCATCCCAGTCTCCCGTTGCGGGACGTCATCGAGGTGCATCTCGATGCCCATACCTGCTTTCGAAGCCATCTCTGCTGAAGAAGATGTCAGTCCGGCAGCACCCATGTCCTGCATTCCGACGAGCGCTGGATGACCAACGATCTCAAGACACGCTTCAATCAATAGCTTCTCCATGAACGGATCACCGACTTGAACAGCCGGACGTTTTGCTTCTGTATCCTCTCCGAGATCCTCCGAGGCAAACGTCGCACCATGGATTCCGTCGCGCCCAGTAGCTGCACCGACATACATGACTGAGTTTCCGACACCTTTTGCCTGACCTTTTTGAATATCGGCATGGTTGATCAAACCGATACACATCGCGTTGACGAGCGGATTGCCTTCATACGAACGATCAAATCCAATCTCTCCACCAATCGTCGGAATCCCGACACAGTTGCCGTAACCCGCGATTCCGGCGACGACTTGTTCGAACAGTTGATTGACACGTGGTGTACCGAGATGACCGAAACGAAGCGAGTTCATGAGTGCGACCGGTCGTGCGCCCATCGAGAAGATGTCACGAATGATTCCGCCGACGCCTGTCGCAGCCCCTTGGTACGGTTCAACAGCGGATGGATGGTTGTGGCTTTCAATCTTAAAGACGACTGCCTGCTCATCGCCGATATCAACGACACCCGCTCCTTCCCCTGGTCCTTGCAAGACACGTGGTCCAGTCGTCGGGAATTGACGAAGGACGGGTTTAGATGTCTTGTATGAACAATGCTCAGACCACATGACTGAGAACAATCCCGTTTCAGTGTAGTTCGGTTGGCGTCCGAGTAAATCGACGACCATCTGGTACTCTGTATCACTTAAGCCCATCGTGGCATAGACGCGTTGCTCTTGAATCAATTCTGGTGTTGGTTCAGACTGTTGTTTTAGCATGGTGTGCCCCCTGTTTGACGAGTGAAGTAAAGAGTTTCAATCCATCTGTTCCGCCGGTCAAGAGTTCGACCGCTCGTTCTGGGTGTGGCATCATCCCGAGAACGTTGCCGGCTTTGTTCGTGATTCCGGCGATATCACCGCGTGAGCCGTTCGGGTTATCGACATACGTGAAGGCGATTTGCCCGTTCGTTTGCAGCATCGCGTAAGTCGCATCGTCGCAATAGTAGTTTCCTTCGCCGTGCGCGATCGGAATCGAGATCGTCTCGCCTGGCAGATAATCCGATGTAAAACGTGTCTTCGTATTTTCAACCTTCAGTTCAACCGTCCGGCACATGAACTTCAAGCCGTTGTTTCGATGCAAGACACCTGGTAAGAGTCCCGCTTCGACAAGGATCTGGAATCCATTACACACTCCGAGGACCGTTTTCCCTTCTGCTGCGAAGCGTTTGACTTCTTCCATGATTGGTGAGAAGCGCGCGATTGCGCCGCAACGGAGGTAATCTCCGTAAGAGAAGCCGCCTGGTAATAGGACGCCATCGTAGCCTTCAAGTGATGTTTCGGTATGAAAGACATATTCAGCTTCTTCTCCGAGCGCATCCTTGACCGCATGGTACATATCTAAATCACAGTTCGATCCCGGAAAGACGATGACCGCGAACTTCATGCTGGCGTCACCTCTTCGATCGTAATCTGGTAATCTTCCATCACCGTGTTGACGAGTAATTTTTGACACATCTCATGAATCATCGCTTCTGTCGTTTCCGTCTCAACGAGCAGTTCAATCTGTTTTCCGATTCGAACACTTTCGACACCCGTAAAACCAAGCTGTTGCAATCCGCCTTTTACAGCAACTCCTTGTGGATCTAAAATGCTTTCCCGTAATGCGATCGATACGATGACTTTTTTCATTGTGTGTTTCCCCCTAGGCGATTGAATAGTGTTTGGTAAGTCTCTGTCAGTGAACCGATATTGCGGCGGAAGACATCTTTATCGAGATGCTCTCCGGTCGCTTGATCCCACAGGCGGCATGTATCAGGTGAAATCTCATCAGCCAGTAGAATCGTTCCGTCGGCCATCTTGCCGTACTCCAGTTTAAAATCAATCAACGTGATCCCGTTTTGACGGAAGTAAGGTTGTAATACTTTGTTTACGCGAAGCGCTTCAGCAGATAACTGTTTCAACTCTTCAGAAGTCGCAATCTTCAGTAAATTGATGTGTGACGAGGTGACGAGTGGATCGCCTAACGTATCATCTTTATAGTAGAACTCAACGATTGGTGTTTCGAGCACCGTACCTTCTTCGATACCGAGCCGTTTACTCAAGCTCCCCGCGACGACGTTTCGGACAACGACTTCGAGTGGGATGATGGTGACACGACGTACGAGCTGTTCGCGCTCCGAGACACGCTCAATAAAATGTGTCGGAATGCCCGCTTGTTCGAGGATTTCAAAGAAATGACTCGTCAATCGGTTGTTCAATTCGCCTTTTCCAGCAAAGGTTTCTTTTTTCTCGCCGTTGAATGCCGTGGCCTCGTCTTTATAGACGATCCGGAGCACATCCTGCTCCTGCGTCGTGTACAATCGTTTTGCTTTTCCTTCATAAAGTGGTTGCATCGCTTTCGTCCCCCATGATCCTAAGATGTAGACGGGGCAAGTGCCCCGTCTCAGGTTGATTAGTTCAAGCCACACCGTTCAAAGATTTCATCGACGCGACTCGTATGGTACGTCGGATCGAAACACGCATCGAGCTCTTCTTCTGTGAAAAGCTGTTGAATCTCTTCTTCTTGCCACAACAAGTCACGGAACATGATTTGTTCTTCCCACGCCTGCATCGCACGCGGTTGAACGAAATCATAGGCGGCTTCACGCGACCAGCCTTTTTCGATTAAAGCGAGTAAGACATGTCCAGAGAAAATGACACCAAACGTCCGGTCCATGTTCCGCTTCATGTTGTCCGGGAAGACCGTCAAGTTCTTCACGATGTTTCCGAAACGGTTCAACATGTAGTTAAGCAATCCTGTTGCGTCCGGAAGAATGATACGTTCTGCCGAAGAATGCGAGATATCCCGTTCGTGCCAGAGTGAGACGTTCTCGTACGCTGTCACCATGTGTCCACGGATGACTCGGGCAAGACCTGTCATGTTCTCTGAACCGATCGGATTCCGCTTATGCGGCATCGCCGATGATCCTTTTTGACCTTTAGCGAAGAATTCTTCGACTTCACGTGTTTCCGTCTTTTGCAGACCCCGGATTTCCGTTGCCATCTTTTCGATTGATGTTGCAATCAGAGCAAGTGTCGACATGTAGTGTGCATGACGATCACGTTGTAACGTTTGCGTTGAGACCGGAGCCGGTTTTGTTCCTAACTTTTCGCAGACATACTTTTCAATGAATGGATCGATGTTTGCGAATGTTCCGACGGCACCTGACATCTTGCCGTATTCGACCGTCTCACGTGCTGCTTCAAAACGGACTTTGTTTCGTTTCATCTCTTCATACCAAAGCGCTAGTTTCAGACCGAACGTCGTCGGTTCTGCATGTACGCCATGCGTTCGTCCCATCATGACCGTATATTTATGTTCGTTCGCTTTGACTTTTAAGATGTCGATGAACCGATCGAGATCCGCAGCAAGAATGTCGTTTGCTTGCTTCAACAGATACGAGAGTGCTGTATCGACGACGTCCGTTGACGTGAGTCCGTAATGCACCCACTTGCGTTCTTCTCCGAGTGTTTCAGAGACGGCACGCGTGAAGGCGATGACATCATGACGTGTCTCTTGCTCGATCTCAAGGATGCGGTTGACATCAAATGAGGCATTGTCCCAAAGCAACTGGACGTCCTCTTTCGGGATGACCCCTAGTTCACTCCATGCTTCACACGCAAGAATCTCGACTTTTAACCAAGCCTCGAATTTGTTTTGTTCGGTCCAGATCGCTTTCATCTCAGGACGTGTATACCGTTCGATCATTGAACTGTCTCCTTCCATATCGACAGGCGTTCGACTTCTGCCAAAGCATCGTCGACGGTGTCCGCAAGAATGTTTAAATGGCCCATCTTGCGCCCTGTCTTGGCTTCTGCTTTTCCATATAAGTGAACTTTCGTCCGAGCGTCTAATCTCGGTAGTTCCTCGTATAATGCTGTGACATGCTGACCCAGGATGTTCGCCATGACGACCGGTGTCGTCAGACGGGTATCACCGAGTGGGAGACCACTGATGGCACGGATATGTTGCTCGAATTGGGATGTTTCACAAGCATCGATTGAATAGTGACCCGAATTGTGTGGTCGGGGTGCTAGTTCATTGACGGTCAGTCGAGAACCGACGACGAACAACTCGATGGCCAGTGTACCGATCAGACCGACGGCATCCGCGATGGATTCGGCGAGCGCAATCGCTTCTTGTTCGAGCGATTCAGAAATCCGTGCCGGTACGATCGATAGATGCAAAATGTTTTCTCGATGTATGTTCTCACTGACCGGGAAGACGCGTGTCTCTGTTGCGCTTCGAGTGACGATGACGGAAATTTCTTGATCAAACGGTAACCACTGCTCCGCGACATACTCTGTCGGTTCAAATCCTTCGATTGCCGCTTGGAACTGTTCTTCCGTCCGAATGACGGTCTGTCCCTTTCCGTCATATCCGAATCGTGCTGTCTTCAAGACGAATGGTAACCCGAGTCGCTGTTTTGCTTCCTCTAAGTCAGAAGGATGCGTCACCGGATAATACGGAGCGACGGAGCGCCCAATGCGTTCAATCATCTCTTTTTCCCGTACCCGATGTTGCGTTTGAAAAAGAAGATCGGTGCCGTGAATCAGTTTCGTTCCGATTGCTTCAGCGACTTCCGTCGAGATGTTCTCGAATTCGTAGGTGACGACATCCGATTCAGCTGCGAGTTGTTTTGCTGCCTCGACATCCGAAAAATCAGCTTGGATGTGTTGATCCGCCACTTGCGCACACGGTGCGTTGTCCGTTGGATCGAGTGTCAAAATCTCAAAGCCCATCTCACGCGCTGACAGAGCCATCATTCGACCGAGTTGACCGCCGCCTAGTATCCCAATTCGTTTCATAGCAGGTTCCCTCCAGATGCAATGACGTCTCCTTCTAGTTCGACACGCATATGATCGAGCTTGCGGGCAAGTCGTTCATTTTGAATCGAAAGAATTTGAGCAGCTAGCAATCCGGCGTTTTTTGCGCCTGCTTCTCCGATCGCGACCGTTGCGACCGGTACACCACCTGGCATTTGAACGATCGAGAGCAAGGAATCAATTCCTTGGAGCGCTCTACTTTTCACAGGAACACCGATGACGGGTAATGTCGTTTTAGCGGCAACCATGCCCGGTAGATGAGCAGCACCGCCTGCACCGGCAATGATGACCTTCAGTCCTCGTTCACGTGCCGATTCAGCATAACGAAACATCAGATCCGGTGTCCGGTGTGCGGAAACGACTTTCTTTTCGTACGGAATCTCAAGTTGCTCCAACACATCGCATGTATGCTTCATCGTTTCCCAATCCGATTGACTTCCCATGATGACGCCGACTTCTACATTTCCCATCGCTGTTTCCTCCTTTGTGCATAAAAAAAGCCCAAACCACGGCTAAAAGGGTGGCTTAGGGTATAAAAAGGTACGCCAAAGAAATATCGACGAACATCCATATACCCCATAGTCCAACGATTTAGGGTCGTTGGGTAGAAACTTGCAAGCCATATCCCTGCTATTATACGAGGTGTTTATATTCAATCATCCTGTCACGACTTCATCTTAACAAGTCCATCCCAAGGCGTCAACCAAAGGCGAACAATTTAATTGTCTGAAAATTTATCGTTCGGTTTTAAAAGGTGTTTTTTTAATTTCATCTAGTGTCCATTCGGAGTTTATTTTCTCTGGAGACATCAAATGAAATAAAGTATAAAAAAAGCATCGTCCGATTCATTCGGACGATGCTTGAAGTAGTTATTCGCTCTCTTTCACTTTGCAATCGAAGACGATTTGCTGACGAATTGGATACGGTTCGCCATTAGCGTCTAATCCAAAGATCGGCTCTTCTCGTCGGACCGTCGGGCGGTATCCCATGGCATCGATACGATCCAAACAAGCACCAATCGTCTCGTTCTCTTCGACGGCTACGCGTAGTTTCGTTTTTTTCGCCATATCCCTGTTCAGTCCCTTCATTAAAATAGATGCATGCCTTTCTACAAAAAGACACAAAAAAGCGGCGGCCCTTGAGCGTATGCTCCAGAACCACCGTTTGCCTGGCAACGTCCTATCCTCACAGGGGGAAGCCCCCAACTACTTTCGGCGTTCAAGTGCTTAACTTCCGTGTTCGGCATGGGAACGG
>NZ_JACSNE010000030.1:0-38052 GCF_018619035.1 Exiguobacterium sp. s168
TGAATAGGTACAGTATATCGATATCTTTAAACACAAAAAACCCCGAATGGGGTCTTTTATCAAGTGTCCACCATTCAGGGTTCAGTTCACTAGAAGACGAATCCGGTTTGATTAGTTCTTATTTTTTGGCATTTGATCGAAACGGCCACCAGACCCCTTTACCAAACGAAACTGTGATCGCTGGAATCAAGAGTGGTAAGACGATTAGTCCATACAAAAGTAGACCTGTGATGACAATCGTCGCGATTTGAACGAGGCTCAAGACACCAGACGGCATCATCGCTCCGAAGGTTCCTGCAAGAATGATCGCTGCCGTGATGATGACAGATCCCATCTTTTTCATCGACAGGAACATCGCTTCCTTCGTATCGAGTCCCTTGATCGTCTCTTCGCGGAAACGATCGAGTAGGAAGATCGAATAATCGATACCAAGGGCAATCAACATGACGAATCCGAAGAACGGAACAGCCCAACTGATGCCGTCATATCCAAGACCGTTGACGAAGATCAGCTCAGCGATCGACATCGACGTATAATACGTCAGCAATAACGAACCAATCATGAACAATGGCATGATCAACGAACGGAACATGATCGCTAAAATCACAAAGAGACTGATCAACATGACGGTCACTGTTCGCTTGAAATCGGCTTTCGACGTATCATTCAAGTCACTGTTGACGCTTGAAATTCCGCCATATGCGACAGTGCTGTCTTCAAACGGTGTCCCTTTAATCGTATTCGCTGTCGTCTTTTTGATTGCAGCGACGGTTTGAATCGCTTCTGGTGAATACGGATCATCTTCGAGGATGACTTCAAACTTCAATCCGGTTTGCTGATCAATCGCGTAACGGTCAATTGCTGGCTTAAAGGCCTTGTCCGATAACGTATCTTTTGGCACGAACACACCTGTCCCACGGATCGATGTCGCTTGTCCCATCTCGGTTAACAAATTCGAGATGTCATCTAGACCATTACTAATTTTCGCAAGCCCTGTGTTTGCTTGACCAACACCATCCGCAAGTTGTGTCAGCCCACTTCCAAGTTGACCGGATTGTGCTCCTTGTGAGGCTATTCCACTTGCTGCTTGACTGATGCCAGCTTGAACTTGGCTCAATTGACCAGACAAGGCATTTAATGTTCCAATGGTTTGCGGGATATTCTGAGTCGATTGCAGACCTTGACCGACGAGCGTCAATTGTTGATTGATCTGTCCAAGTCCGTCTGCTGCTTGTTGCAACTGACTTGCTCCTGCTGAAGCCGTGTCTCCTGCCGGTAGTTGTCCAGTAATACCGTTGAGATTGTCTTCAACTGTCGTCAGACCAGACTGAACGTCCGTAAGACCAGCGGTTGCTTTCTTCATGCCGGAAGCAACTTGTTTTAATTGACGATCGACGTAGAAGTCATTAATGATTTCGCCTGTCGGACGAGAAATCGAACGAACCGATTTGACCCCGTCGATTTTCACGAGCTCACGACTCAACTGTTCCGCATAAGGAACTGTCTTTTCTGTAATCAAATCTTTGTCGCTCTTAAGAATGACATTGACCGGGAGCGACTCACCTGCTCCAAATCCATCCGAAATCGCATTCAGTCCTTTGACCGTATCATACTTCGCACCAATCTCATCGACGGTATTAAACGAGAGGTCATCATCATACGTAAAGAGTGTCGGGACCGTGATGATCGCAACGATGACCATCGCAAGCAATGGACGACGAATCGATAATCCACCATACTGCGCCCACAGTTTACTGTCTTGGTGACTCGCCGCCTTCTTCGATGGCCAGAAGAGCTTTTCTTTTAGTGTTGCCATGAAGAATGGGACGAGTGTGAACAAGACGAGCAAGAGCACGGCAATCCCGACTGCAACGGCGACCGACGATTTAAAGATCGGGAAGTCCGCAAAACCAATCGCTGAGAAGCCGACGAGCACAGCGAGACCACTGATGAGTAACGTACGCCCTGCTGTCTTATACGTATTGACGATTGCTGTCTCAACGTCGTGTCCTGCCGTCAACTCTTCCTTGTACCGGCTCAGTAGCAAAATACAATAGTCCGTTCCAATCCCGAACAGGATGGCAACAAGGAAGATTTGCGTATAGTTCGATACCGGGAAGCCGAACCAGTCGACAAAAAAGGCGACAAGTGATTGGCTGATCAGGTACGTAAACCCAACCGCAACGAGTGGGACGAACGGTGTGACGACTGAACGGAAGACGAGCAGAAGCAGTCCGAAAATCAATCCGACGGTAATCAGTTCCGTCCGCTTCAGTCCCTCTTGCGAGCTCGTATTGACGTCATCGTTGATTAACGCTTCACCCGTTAGATAAATCGTTTGATCCTTTGGTAAAAGATCCGTCCGGATTTGTTTTGCCAGTTTGACGATCTCTTCTTGCGAACCGTCGACTGTGATCGGTACGAGGACCGTCTTTTTATCTTTTGAGACGAGCTGTCCTTCCGTCTCTTTGTTTTCAAACGGATCGAGCACATCCGTGACCGGACGATCGAGTGCTTCTAAATCCTGAACGATTTGCCCAATCGACTTTCGATCGGCATCGCTGACTTTGTCTTTGAGCGGAATGACAAGCGAGATCGTTTCTTCGCTTGCTCCCGCTTTTTCTAAAATATCAGCTGCTCGTTGTGAATCAGCATCATTTGCAAGCTGAATCGCACCTGCTTCTTCTGCTTGTTTAGCCAAGTTTGGTGCCGTAAACAGTAACCCTACTGTGACGATGAGCAATAACGCAAGAATTGCCCAGCGCCATTTGACGATTTGTCGCATATCCGATTCTCCTCTTCCCTCTATCTGTTTTTAATCATTCAACTGCAAAATCTCTTTAATCTTTTTGAAGGTTTCAATGAACTGGATGATTTCTTCTTCTTCGACTTTTCCTTCAATCAAATTTTCCAGATACGTATAGATTTCTTGCTCCGCTTCAGTTGCCACTAACCGACCTGCTTCCGTCAACGAGATGTACTTCGTTCGGTGGTCATCTTCTCGACGTTCGACGATGACGAGACCTTTTTCCGTCAACTTTTTCAGCCGGTTCGAGATGGCACTTTTGTGAACACCCTGTACTGCCGCGAGACGTCCGGACGAAATCGGTCCATATTTTCCGACGAGCTTCAACACATGAAGTTGTTCCGGTGAATACATTTGCCAAACGGGTGCTTCGACCGACTTCAACACGCGTTCTGTTCCGTGGATCATGACTTCTTCAAACAGGAGGACTGCTTCACGTAAATTGTCTTTCATTTTTAGTTTACCCCCTAAACTTATGAAGTTAGTTTAGCCCCTCAACTAGAAGTCTGTCAACTCTAAACTGTCACAACTTACCGATGCAGAACATGACCAATTTCTGTATGATAAAGGAAGAGAGGAGCATGCTTATGTTGACTTTATTTTGGATCGCATTAGTCATTTGTCTCGTCGGACTCATCTTTACGTTGCGGATTGCTAAGCAACCAGCAGAAGAGCAGTACGATCACAAGACTTCGGCAAAAAATATGTCTTGGATGTATTTCATTTTTCTCCCGATCATTCTGATTTTATTAGGCATTTTCTATTACTTTCTAACGTGACATAAAACAGCACACATCAGCCGATGTGTGCTGTTTTATGTCACTTCAAGGTTTTCGGACGGACGATATAGATATCGCATTTTGCATAACGGGAAATGTTTTCAGAAACACTCCCAATCATGATTCGTTCCATCGCATTCGTCCCGACTGCTCCGCAGACGATCAGACCCGCACCAACGCGTGGTGCGATGACCTTTGGAATCAGTGTTTTCGGAGAGCCGTTTTCGATGATCAGCTCAACTGTCTCGACACCTGCTTCTCGTGCCCGCTTTTCGTAACGATCGAGCAATTCTTGTGCATATTCGGTAACGTTTTGATCAATGAAACGTTTATTGGCACGTACGTTAGCAAACGTCTGAATATCGATGACATGGGCGATGACGAGTTTAGCATGATCAAGTTTGGCAAATTTCACTGCCTTCTCAAATGCTAAATCTGCTGTCTCTGATCCGTCGACTGCTACCAAAATCGTATGATATTGGCTCTCCATCAAGATTCATCCTTTCCGCACGACTCTCTTACAACATCCGATCATTTTCATTTTCAAGGGCACGGTTTTCGTGATCAAGTTTTCGTTCCGCTTCGATTCCCTCTGGCTCTGTTTCCAGAATACTTTTTGGTTCCGGCGCAGGACGAGAAGCCCCTGCTTCGTCTGCCAACAGGACATAATCGCCTTGCTGGACACGTAAGACGTGTTGCCGAATATCTGCCTCCGGCAATCCGAGTTCCGTAAAAGCAGTTTGAATTTCCTCAGCCGAAGCTGGTTTGCCTGTAAACCGCTCAAACAGCGTCCGTTTTCCAGAGACGAGTTGCGCCGCCGATTGCCCACGTAACATCGCCATATCAGTCTTGTCTTGCAACACGATATATAGATCCTCTTCTAGATAACCTGCAAAATGTAAATCCTCGATCTTACGAATTAAATCCGTTTCATTCTGATAGACACCAATCCATTGTTTTTTCCCCATGATGCACGCCTCCCCCTTTTATAACAGCTATATGGGATATACCCCAAATTCACCTAAAACATAACTAGGACGAAGAAGACTTAGGTGAATGCTGTCGAAAAAGACGTTGACGTTTCTGAAAGACGTAATAACATAGGAGTAAAACACACATCATGCCAATTCCCGCTACGATCTGTTGCAAGAGAATGAGACGTTCGTTAAACAATAGTCCAGCTAAATACCAGATGAGTGCAAGACCAAATAACCAATCTGAATGGATTGCGATGAACAGGAGTCCACCGATAACAGCTAATGCGAGCGCAATCGTGCTCCATTGGGTTTCGGAAAGACTGAATAGAGAAGTGAACTGAAAATCCGACAAGATCCGAAATGGTAAAATCAATAGCATCGTACTGATCCAGGCAAGCAACAATGAAAATGGAGAGCGCATCCATGGCGAACGCCGGGGATGGTGTTGAATTTTCATATAGACTAAGCAAAGGCTGATGAAAGAAATCGTCGTCGAGACGAGTTCCCAAGGGGGGCCACTCATACTACTGATTCCAAGCGTCACGAGTGATAATGCAAGCCACCCTCCGATATCTTCAATCAGTTCTCGATCCGCAGGGAAGGCACGTACCGGTCGAATACACCAAATCAATAATGTCGTAAACACGACACCGGCAATGGCGTCAAAGAATGGTGCAGGAACAAGAGATAACTTAAGAATGGTCATCGGATGTTGCCAAACGACGCGTGCTAGCATTGCAAAGAGGAATGCTCCTACATTCATCAAGCGTAAAAGTGTTAAATACTGCACTTCTCTTTTCACCTCCTCGTTCAGTCTGTTATTTAATTCCCGCTGTAGAAGTCTGAAAAACTAAAATGTCGCTTTGTTCTGTTGCCAAATTACGGTACGATGAAAGGAAAAGGAGGAACGAGAATGGACGCATTTTTACTACCCTATCAATACAATTTCATTCGGAATCAAGTCGAGCTGCTGCAACATCAATTCGCAGCTGTTCATGACCCCGATGTTCGTGATGCTGTTCGGTACAGTGCCGCTGAAAAGATATTTGATCTATTGCCAATACTTACACCGGAACAGGAAATCTTGCTGACGAACATTCGTGACGCTGAATCCGAACAGGATCTTCTCATGTATTTGAAACGTGTGGAGCCGTTCGTCCACCCATTTCCGACCATCTCTGAATCACGAATCCGACAGCTCTTTAAAAAAACGAAAAAGCTACACGTTCCGCCACTTCACTCCTTTGAGTGGACACACACGACGTTTTTAAGCTGGAACGATACCGGAAATCGGAAAAAATATTTCGTCTATCCCTTGAATGGTGAATGGATTGGCGTAGAAGGTACCTATCTACCATCGATTCAAAAAGGGATTTGTGCGATTTGTCATACGTATAGTGATATTACACTCGTAACTGTCACGACACGCCGTTCGACTGAACAGCATCAAACGATTGGTCATTATATGTGTATCGATAGTGATGCTTGTAATCAAGCAGTGACCAAGCCGGACGTTATTGAAACGTTCTTAGCCCGTTCGCAAAAGAAATGATATGCATCAAAAAACACGTTCGTATGACTGGTCCGTTTGGATCAGTATACGAGCGTGTTTTAGTATATGATTTCATTTATACCTTCGTTACCGTCGAATCATGCATAAAAAATTGATTTTTCCCCCGACGTTTTGCTTCGTACATTGCAAAATCTGCCTGCTCGATCAAGTCCGATCGAGAGGCTGCATGTGTAGGATAAATCGCGCCCCCAATACTTGCCGTCACAGGAAGTGGGATGATGCCATGATGAAACGGCTGTCGAAACAAGGAAACCAGGTGCTCTCCACACTGCACGACTTCTGATTCTTGTTCAACGTCAAATAATAAGACGATGAATTCATCCCCACCCTGTCTCGAAATGACCGTATTAGGCGGTAGTTTCTTTTGTAAGCGTGCCGTGACGTCGATGATGAGCTGATCTCCGACACGATGTCCGTACGTATCATTAATCTCTTTGAAGTGATCGATATCGATAAAGAATAATCCGACTTGTCCTTCACTCGCTTCCGCTCGGTACAAGGCATCTTGAAACAATCGTGCAAACAGATACCGATTCGGTAACCCTGTTAAAGCATCGTGATACGCCATGTGCCGCATCTCTTCCATGGCAGATGCTAGTGCTTCCGTCCGTTCCTCTACCTTCGCCTCAAGGTTTTCACGCAGTCGTTGATTATCAACGACGATCCGAATTTGACGGGAAATTAATAACGGAATCGCAATCATCAGACCAATCGTCAAACCATTCCAACTGATTGTTTGCCGTGCCATCGTCACGAATAGAATTAACAAGAATACGTATGGCGTAATCAAACGCAAGACATCGATCCATTTCCGAGCGACATCAAAGCTGACGAATGATTCCTCAGCATCAAAACGATAAGCTGCTAATCCGACGATCATGACAGTCGCTAACCATAACGGATCGAGCCAACTCGAAGGGATGGGGTAATCAAATCGTTCTAGTACGACGTATAGAAGGTCGGCAAGTAACTGAAAATGAAAAGCGAGTAAAATTAATAACAACGAGCCACCATTGCCACGCTTCATCAAACCAAAAAACAAGACAATCATTCCACCGAGTAATAATAAATCGCCGATCGGATAACGGAGCCATAAAATCGTTTCGATCGTCAGCAGCGTATTCGCTTCTAAATACGGTGTCACTAAATAGTGCCATGAGAGAGATCCTGCAACGACTAGAATGATGAATTCATCAAACAAAAAAACACGCAAGTTGACCTCGCGTCGTCGATTGCGAAGAAAATAACCAAAAGCGATCAAATAAATCAAGATTTGAAGACTAAAGATCAAATCGATCCAGTCAAACGATTCCGTTCGTATTCGTCCTTGTAGTAAATATAGAAGCTGTCCACATTCGCCTAATCCAAGCATGGCGTTAGCCAACAATAAAAGAAGAAATAAACGATAGGTAAAAGAGCGTCTTGTCTGACGTCGTTGTATCTGCCAAATCAAATAGAGGGAGATCGTTACACCACCAATCGTGAACAGACTGTTGACGACTTGTCCGATGGATGTATCCGTTCCAACGCACGTCACCCAGCCGATATGAAAGAGTAACCAACCGATGACGACACCTAACCATTTTTGATACATTGACGAGCCCCCCCCTTCCTTTTTTAACCATAGTTCGTTTGTCCTGTAGGTATATCGGTTCACGGTTGCTGTTTATTCACTCTTTTTTTATTTTCTTGAATTTTTTGAAAAGATCACTCTTTTTAAACACAAGCAAAAACCGTGTTCACACCTAAGCGATTTGAACACGGTTTAACAGAAATACATCATGTTTTCTTTAACTAGAACGTCGATTCTCTTCTGTCGACTCGATCGATTCACTTAAACTGAGCGGTAAGACGATGATGAAGCGACTGCCTTTACCGACTTCAGATTCGACGTGGATGACGCCTTCATGTTCTTTGACGATTTCTTTACAAATCGATAAACCGAGTCCAGTTCCACCGATTCGACGTGTATCGGAATTATCGACACGATAGAATTTATCAAATAAGTGGGCAAATGCATGGTGAGGAATTCCAATTCCTTCATCTTTCACTTCAATGATGGCTTGATCATCTTTCGTATCGATCCAGACATCTACACGTCCACCATCGGGAGAATACTTGATTGCATTGTTGATCAAGTTACTCATCAATTGTTTGATCCGGTCTTCATCTCCTAATATGAATGGACGATCCGGACTGAGCAATTGCAAATGAAGATCGTGTCGTTCACTTGAAGCGTCATACAGGGACATCACTTGTTCAGTTAGGCTGAGCAAATCAAGATGTGCCATTTGGTACAACTGTCCACCCGACTGCATCCGTTGAACGTCTAAGAAGTCCGTGACGAGGTTCGATAATCGTTCTGTCTCATTATGGATCGTCGCTAGATACTTCTGCTGTTTTGAGTCATCGATCTTTCGATTTAGCATCAACTCTGTAAAACCGTAAATCGATGAGAGCGGCGTTCGCAATTCATGTGACACAGTCGAGACAAGTTCTGTTTTTAGACGATCGGCTTCTGTTTCCCGGGTAATATCCCGTAAGACGAGAATGATTCCCTTCCATCCCCCGACGACATCAATGCGTTCCGCGTAGACTTCTAGATGCGCCGTATTGTTTCGAACATCAAATCGGACTTTGTCCGGTGAAATCTTACCGGAACGAATTAAATCCAGATACGTATTAAAGGCTTCAACATCATCCACCAACTGACGCATCACATCAATGACGTACTCACTCGAAGGTAACGTCCGATCTACTGTGAATTCCGTTTGAAGTTCTGGAATCAAGTCAAACAATGGACGGTTGACGTATAACTCTCCATTTCCATCCTCGAGATAAATGATCGCTTCTCGAATTGAGTCCAACACTTGCTCGGTCTTTTCTTTTTCCTGACGCATTCCTTCATAAGAACGCGTCCGTAGAAGTGAAAGCGTCATTTGTTGCGCAAACTCGCGAATATCCGTCAGCTGTTGTCCTTTATATGCAGATTTGTAGCGAACGAGATAGATGGCAGCAATCAATTCATGCGTTTCTGGATCTTGAACCGGAATCGTCACCTCATACGTACTAAAGGAATACGGATGCTCTTTTTCACGTGTAACGCGCTTCTCCGATTGAACGAATTCCATCTTGCGAACAGATCGATTGATGACGGACATCTCATCTTTCAGGAGATCTTTTAAATAGTCCATCGTCATGCCGTTTGTTGTTGCACCCATAAACTGCCCTTCTTCATAAAGCAATAGAGCACCGTACTCTGAAGAAGTGATATCGATCATCTTTTGAACGATTGCTGGATACGATTCGACAGTTTCGCGAACGGCAAGTGCCTCTGTTAGTTCACTACGTAATCGCAACTTTTCCTCATTCTTTTTCGTCGTTTGATACGCTTCTTCGAGTTCCTCTTGTTGCGCCTGTAACTCTTCTTGTTGCACGAGCAATTCCTCACTTTGCGCTTGCAATTCTTCATTTTTACCTTGCATCGCATCCGTATGAGCATTCGTCGTCACGACCATCCGATTAAAGGAAGCACGTAATAATCCGATTTCGTCTGGACGTTTTTCTGTCGTCTTATCGATTTCAATTGGTTCCTTGCGAGCAAGTTTTTGATTATCGTCTACTAATCGTAACAACTGCCGCGTCATCCGGCGAAGGAACGGGTTAACGAATAGAAGAATGAATGCGACGAGCATAACGATACTTGAGATCCAAATCCATTGTGATTTTGCAACTTCACTCCGCAATTCCCCGACAGCGGTTTCTTGCTGTTGACTTAAATTCGTCCGGTATTCGTCAAGCGCTGCAGATGCTTTTTCAATATCTGGCGTAATATCGATCGAACCGTCTGCAGTTGGCTTTAACTGTCCTTGTTCAACGAGTCGTTTCGCAATTGGTAAGGAAAATAGACTATCCCCCTGTAAAAAGTCTTCATTGATCCGATTCGCCTTTTTATCATTGACGTAAGACTGGGTCAGCGGAAATAAGACGTCATAGTACAGTTCATATAAATTCGTCATTTGTGCCGCGAATTCTTCTTCTTCATCCGTTTTTGCGTTTCGCATGAACCAATCGGTCTCACTTTTGATATCTGTACGGAGCGCTTGGATTTCGTCAAACCGTTCTTGGTTACCAAAGATGACGAATCCGCGTAAACCGAACTGAACCGTTTGCCAATTGTCCCATAAATCGTTGGCTCGGCGATTTTGTTCACTGATCGTTTCTAAATTTTGTTTAGACGTTTCAATTCGTCCTTCCATGTAGTCATAGACAAAGAACGAAGTAATCGATACTACGATCAATACCGCATAAAAAACCGTCAGCAACTGCCGACCGATTCGTCGCCGAATCCAATTCATCATGAATGTATCCTCCTCATCATTCATTGAATGATGCTTTTTCATTTATTTCTTTTAATATAATAGAAACGCTTTCGAAGCAACAGCTAAGATGTACAAAAAAGACCTTTTCTCGGAATGTACCCGAAAAAAGGTCTTTTCATACTCTTATTTTTTCGCTTTTTTCACTGTCACAGACGTTACAGGACTCATTTGTCCGCGCGTATTCTTAACGTAAACCGACAGTTTCGCTTTTGCTTTTTGCTTCGGAATTTTGACGGAATAGTTTCCTTTTGAAGAAACCGTTCCTTTTCCGATGACTTTTTTCTTCGCATCTTTTACGTAGACACTCAATTTCTTTTCAGCTGTTCCGGTTACTTTCGTTTGACCGGCATAGACCGATTTCACTTTTGGTGCCTTTGGTGCTGGTAAGACTTTTACGATTGTCGGTTTACTTGTTCGTTTTGCAATATCCGTCACCGTAACGATCAAGCTTGAACCACCAACTTGCTTTGGCAATTTCACGCTGAACTTACCTTTTGCATCGACTTTCGCTGTTGCAATTTTCTTTTGTTTCGCATCTTTGACTGTAATCGTACCACCCGCAAGAGCTGTACCTATCATTTTTGTCGCACCGGCAAGAATCGCATTCACTTTTGGAGCTTTTGGTGCTTTTCCAGGAAGGACTTCTGTCCGTTCCGACGTGACGTCTAATCCATTCGCATAGCGAACCGTCAGAACTGTTTTTTGGTTTTGACGCGGAATCTTGACGCTGTATTTTCCTTCTTGTGCTGTTGTTGCAGCTAACTTTTTATTCGTTGTTGTTTCTTTGCCATTCTTATCTTTTGTTACGACAGCTGCCCACACTTCAACTTTCGTCCCTGTCTTAACTGTTCCAGAAACAACTAGTTGGTTATCGTAGACATCATTGACGTTCCCGTTCAAGTTCAACTGGGAGATCGCACGTGGAATACTGACTTTCCCGTAGCCAGCGACTGGACTGACGTAAGCTGGGAACTCAGGCTCAATTTTCTCACCATCTTCGTCCTCATCTTCAAATTCATACCAGTCATTCGGATTTTCAAACGCAAGCGGTTCTGCACTCTTACGCAAGATTTGTTCGATTTGCGCTGGTGTCAGTTTCGAATTTAGTGATTTCAAGATACCCGCTACTGCGGCAACATGTGGCGAAGCCATACTTGTTCCATCCATGTACACCGTGTTACCGTCTGGAATCAAACTAGCCACTTTTGATCCTGGCGCTACGACATCAAGTCCAACACCATAGTTTGAATAATCCGCGACCATTCCGAGAGGGTTCGTCGCTCCGACAGAAATCGCATATTCCGAGTTCGCTGGGTAACCGACCATCATGTCGTAGTCATTTCCTGAAGCAGCTACGACCGTAACACCATGATCTGCTGCATATTTCATCATATAAGCCATCGTCCGGCTCTCACCGCCACCAAGACTCATATTGATGACTTTTGCGCCGTGATCAACTGCATATTTAATCCCGAGTGCGATGGCGTCTGTTTCCCCTTCACCGTTCGCATTCAAGACTTTAACCGGCAAGATTTGTGCCGATTGATGGATTCCCTGGATACCATAATCGTTGTTCATCGTTGCTGCGATGACACCTGCCACGTGTGTCCCGTGACCATTGTCATCAATTGCATCTCCGTCACCGTTGACGGAAACGTAGTTCTTTTCGTTTGCGATATCAACTTTGCCTTGTAAGTCCTTCAAACGATAATCAACACCTGTATCGATGACTGCAATCTTAACAGGAGCTAATTTTTTCGTTCCAAAACGTTGTTGGAATGCTTCAAAGCCGATCCCAACGTTATCAAATTGCTCAAAAGCAGTCTTTTTATTGACGGCCCACTGGTAGTCGAAGTTGATATCACTTGTCGCACGGTACGTCTGAACTTTTTCAACGTACTCAACGGCTGAAGAACGATTGAGTGATTGTTTTAATGCTGCCGCTGATTGACCTTTAACAGTTGGATCTTCCGTCACGATGACGAAGTCTCCCGCATTGCCAAGGGATAAACGTTCTACATCATTTGCCTGAACGCCCGCAATCTTCATCGAACGGTTCATCTTACCTGGTTTTAGTTTGACGATGTAACGTGTTGCTTCTTTTGATTGGATACTCATACCCATTGACTGGAATGTTTCGCTTAACGAACTACCACTTAATTTTGAGATATCCATTTTATTTGCATATCCATCAATCTCTTCAGCGATCACAGTAGGTGACGCTTCACGTGATAATTTGTAAAGACGATCGACAGCTTGTTGATCAGCTTTCGTCAACGTGTATGACGTTCCACGCACGAGTGCTTCCATCGCTGGTTTCAATGTTTTTAAATCTTCGTATGCTTGTTGACGCTTATCTTTGTTAAATAAAAGTGTTTTGACGACATAAGGCGATGCTTTGTAGTAAAGCGATGTCAAAGCGCGTCCAGCATCTGATTGGCTCAATACTTGTTTTTGAATCGAGTGCATGAGCGCAAGCATCGGTTTTTCTTCTTTTGTTTGTTTGAGCGCTTCTTCTGCCATACAGCTGATATCATTGATCGGTTCATACTCAACCGGCAATTTGACATTGTTATACGTTAGTTTAGCATGCGCTGCTTTTGTCGTCTTCCCTTCTTCGATGTTCGGGTAATATTCTACTTTGACATAATACGGTCCATCCCATGCGTATGGAACAGCTAGTTTTGTCGGTGTTTTTTCATTTGGCTCTGCTTCTGTCCGGTAACGATCAAACGTATCGTCTTCTGCAGCCATCGATTCGCTCGGATAAGCTGTTACTTGAACAGGTTGATCCGTGTCGATTGATAACTCGAAGTGAGAGGCAGTTTTTTCTACACCCGCTTCATGATTGACGCGGTACCAATATGTATTTTTTTCTTCCGTTCCTGTTTCAAGCGTCGTCTCTTGACCTGCTTTCAAAAGCGTTGCTTTAGCAAGGGCAGTCTTCGCCTTTGCTGTCGTAGGTCCTACTCCAAGCGTCAAAATCAGACAGCTCAGCATGACCCAAATCATCAGTTTCTTCACAGATGTTCCTCCTTCAAAATGGACGTACTTTACCTTGATTATAAACAGCATATGGATAAAATGGATATTTATTTTATGGATGTATCTTACAATTTTGAAAGGAAAGGCACTCAATGCTCACACGCATTGAATGCCTTTTAATGATTATTTAAAATCTGCTACATATTCGCTGTATCCTTCTTGTTTCAATTCCTCTTTCGGAATGAAACGTAAAGCAGCCGAGTTCATACAATACCGAAGTCCGGTCGGTTTCGGACCATCCGAGAAGACGTGTCCGAGATGTGCATTCCCATGTCGGCTCCGAACTTCCATCCGTTTCATCCCGATCGAGAAGTCACTTTTCTCAATGATATTCCCCGGCTCAAGTGGTTTCGTAAAACTTGGCCATCCTGTCTTCGAGTCATATTTATCGTTTGATGAAAACAGTGGTTCACCAGAAATGAGATCGACGTAGATCCCGTCTGCCTTTAAGTCCTGATACGGATTATCAAATGCCGGCTCTGTCTCATCTTCTTGTGTCACCTCGTACTGGATTGCGGTTAGTTTCTTTTTAATTTCTGCGTCTGATAATTTTGGATACGTTGGAAGGTTAAGTTTTGGTTGATCGTTCCAGTAGCGATTGATAAAGTCATCGCGTCCAGAAGCTGCCCGATAAAACTTATATTTTTTCTCATTCGTTAAATAATAATCCTGATGGTATGCCTCCGCTTCGTAAAAAGGACCTGCTGCAATCAATGGTGTGACGATTTTATCATCAAAAACCTGTTGTTTCTCTAAATCCTGTTTCGATTGCGTTGCAATTTCTTTTTGTGTTTCATTCGTGTAGAAAATCGCTGTCGTGTACGATTCCCCTTGGTCAACGAACTGACCGTTTGCATCTGTCGGGTCAATCTGACGCCAGTAGACATCGAGTAATTGTTTATATGAGATGACGTTTGGATCAAACGTGATTAACACCGCTTCCCGATGCCCTGTCGTCTCCGCCGATACTTGATTGTATGTCGGATTTTTAACATCACCGCCCGTGTAACCGGAAATGACCGATTTAACTCCTTTTAACTCCTCAAACGGTGGCTCCATACACCAGAAGCATCCTCCAGCTAAGATTGCCGTCTCTTCCGGTTGATAACTCAATTCCTTACTACCACTTGATTTTGCCTGCTGTTGCTGGAACACGAAGTATCCCCCGACCATGACGACGATGAGACCAATGACGGATAAAACTGTCCACATTCGTTTCTTCATCTCCCTTCGCCTCCTTTATTTAGCTTACGTCGCGTGACGTTTATTGGATGTTATTTTATTTAACTGTAACGCGCTGATGCTGGCTTGTCGTAGCATGAGCTTAAATGAAGCATCTCTTCCTATGAACCTACTAAGTATATGTTTTTAATAAAAAGCAGCTGACACATCGTCAGCTGCTTTTATTCGTCCTCAATCGTTAACGCACGCTCTCTTCTTTGATTTTTTGCGGCTTCATGATTTTTGCTTCTTTTTTCTGACGCATGCGTTCCGCATTCATCAGTCCCCCTAACATCAAAACAACAGCAGATAAATAGAACCATGTCATCAAGACGATGATTCCGGCAAGCTGACCGTAAAGACGGTCGTAACTCCCAAATTCAGCGTAGTAAGAGAAGAATTCCGAAACGACTTGCCAAGCAATCGTCGCGAAAATTGCCCCGGGAAGTACCTGACGAACCGTCAAATGGACACTCGGTAGGATCCGATACAATAAGATGAAAAAGACAAGTAAGAACAATGTTCCGAGTCCCCAGCGGAATAAGAACCAAATCCATGAGTAGTTCGTTACGAAATCAGCAACGATTGAAAAATGATTGATGAAACGTCGTGTTAGTTTCTCTGAAATCGGAACAATCAATGAAATCGGTAAGATGATCATCATCCCGATTGTAAAGGCGAAGTCTTGCAACAGCCCGCGCCAAAACGGTGCTTTCCGTGTCACTTCGAGCGCATCATTTAGCGAGCGGACAAGTGACTGGACCGACATCGAAGCAAGCCAAAAAGCGGCGATGAAACTGATCGAGGCAAGCTTAAAGCCGCCTTGATCAAAGATTCCGACGACGTTCCGCTGAATCAAGTCGTACGTTTCTGCTGGAGCAAATGGTCGAATCAAATCCAGCACGTTTTCCGACGTAAACGGTAAGAACGAGACGATCCCAACCACAAATAATAAGAATGGGAATAAGGACAACATCAGATAATAGGCGAGCTGAGCTGATTTATCAAAAAAGGCTTCACCAAAAAAACGGGCAAATACAGGTTTGATTAAAGACATACAAATTTCCTCACTTTCAACTCATTCTCTACACTATCCCCCATTTCATAACTTCTTTAAACTTTTGGGAGTCTTTTGAACTTATAACAACCTTATACATCATTCAAGTTTGGCGCTTCGTTTCTTCGCGGGGTACACTAGGAACAGAGATTGTATCGTGCTTGTTTTTCAGAAAGGATTTCGATTCGTGGACCCATTCATTCAATCCGAAGCAGAACGCTTCTTTACTTCTTATATAGAGCAATACCCCGAAATGTCCGGACGTCAGCAAGAAGTCATCCGTTCGATTCAAACGACAGGAACATATGAACAGACGGCTTCCGAGCTCGCATTCGGTGCTAAGCTCGCTTGGCGCAACAGTAACCGATGTGTGGGACGCCTCTTTTGGGAGCAACTTCATGTCTTTGACGCGCGGGATGCGTTGACCGTCGAAGCGGTCCGCGACGCGTTATTTGAGCATATCCGGTTCGCGACGAATGAAGGACGAATTCGCTCGACGATCACGATTTTTCATCCGACACGTGTGCGGCTGCATAATCACCAACTGATTCGCTACGCTGGTTATGAGACTGCAACAGGAATCATCGGCGATCCGGCTTCTGTCCAACTGACACGACAATGTGAAGCACTTGGCTGGAGAGGGGCAAAAACACCGTTTGACCTCCTTCCTCTCTTGATTGAACTCGATGGACAACGTAGTCTGCATCCGATTCCAGACGAGCTCGTGCTCGAAGTCAGCATCACACATCCTGACTATGACCTGTTTGATGGTCGCGAAGTCCGCTGGTATGCCGTACCGATGATTGCTGATATGCAGCTTGAGATTGGCGGTATTGTTTATCCGTGTGCCCCGTTCAACGGTTGGTATATGGGAACAGAAATCGGCGCTCGTAACCTCGCCGATACGGATCGTTACGATCTATTGCCACTCGTCGCGACGCAACTCGGTCTGAACACCTCGCGTGAACGTTCACTCTGGAAAGACCGAGCGCTCGTCGAACTGAACGTCGCCGTACTCGAATCTTTCGAACGCGCTGGTGTTACGATCGTCGATCACCATACCGCTGCGAAACAGTTCGCTCGTTTTGAAAAAAATGAAGCGGCATGCGGTCGCGATGTCACCGGGGAATGGTCCTGGCTCGTGCCACCGATGAGTGGTGCAACGACGCATATGTTCCATAAAGATTACGACCCAGAAATCAAACGACCGAACTTCTTTCCAAAATCAACACAGACAGCGCCTGTGACGGGTTGTCCATTTCACCAAGGAGTATTGAAATGAATTATGTCGAACAGTTACGTCGAAAAATCGGTCATGACCCAGTCATTCTCGTCGGTTCCGTTGTCCTCGTCGTGCAAAATGAACACATTTTGCTCGAACAACGCAACGAAACACAAGCCCGCTTTGGTTTACCCGGAGGATTGATGGAATGGGCGGAATCACCGGAAGAGACCGCGCGTCGGGAACTCGCGGAAGAGACGGGATTAGAAGTGGAACGATTAACGTTACTTGATGTCTACTCCGGTCCGCAATACGTGACGACCTTAGCGAACGGAGACGTGTTTCAAAGCGTCACTCTCGCCTATATCGGTGAACATCCGATCGGAACGTTAAAGCAAAGTGATGAAAGCATCAAGCTCCAGTTCGTACCGCTTGATGACTTACCTGATCATTTGGTCGGCTCTCACGCTCGAATGATTGAAGACTACAAAAACCGCCGCTAAATGAATAGCAGCGGTTTTTGTTTATAGCGACTGACGCATGATGTATTGTTTCAAATCCCGCTGAGTCCACCCTTCAGAACGTAATGCCTCCCAAACCTGCACATCTGTTGATTGATAATGGTAGGTCGTTCCCGGTAAACGACGGACGACTTCTGTCGCATGTCGTGCTTTTTGTTCTACTGGACCAACGACTGACAAGAGAGATGATCCGGCTACTGCCACTACACTTGCTTCTAATTGGTAATAATCCGTTTGTAATTGCTGCATGACATGAGGATCTTGCTGCCAGATGTACTCCCCTTGTCCATGGTATTGTTTCAAAAACTCCACTTCTTCGATCGTCGGCAGAGCGGCTTCTTGGCGTTCATCCGTTAAATGAAAATATCCGATTTCTCCAACGATCGTGTAATGAAGCGATTCATACAATCGAATCGCCGGGTCGTTCCCTTGAATGACTTCAAGCATCAGACCATCCATTCCGATTTCTTTAGCATGGCTCAGTTGTGCTTGATACAAGGCTTTCGCGATCCCAAGACGACGATACTGTGGTGAAATCCCCAGTCCCCCACACCGCATGATGCGTTGACCCTCAATCTCCTTCCAACCGTTCAGCCAGAGACCGACTGGTATTTCTCCATGATAGGCAACGAATGAATGCTCCAATTGGTTCCCGTCTCGTTCGATGATGCGCTCTTGGAATTCTGCTTCCGATAAGTGCAGTGGAATCAAATAATCTTGGAACCCATCCTGCATCGCTTTGTACGCCGTTTTTACGCCAGGTGCGCGTTGAATATGAATCATCGAAAAACCTCCTTTTCCACTGAGCTGTTTCGCTTTCGTTCGCCTCATTTCCTGCATACAAAAACACCCTTGTCGCCAAGGGTGCCCTACTTATTGAATTTTAGAACGGCTACGTCCATAACCAAAGTAAACAAGCAGTCCGATTGCTGTCCAAACGAAGAAGGCAATCCATGTGAATTTCTGTAAGTTGACCATCAACATGATACAAGCGAGGACTGATAGAATCGGTAAGACTGGTACGAACGGAACTTTAAAGGCACGCTTCAAATCAGGACGCGTCCGGCGCAGAATGATGACTGCGATTGAGATGAACGCGAATGCTGCCAGTGTTCCGATGTTGATCAATTCAGCAAGTGTACCGAGTGGCACGAATCCAGCAATCAAACCAGCGATTGTTCCGAGAATCCATGTCGCTTTGACCGGTGTGTGTGATTTTTCATTAACATCCGAGAAGACTTTCGGTAAAAGTCCGTCACGGCTCATCGCGAACAAGAGACGAATAAGACCAAATGTCATAACAAGGATGACCGTCGTCATACCAACGATGGCACCCAAGTCAACAAATCCAGCAACCCAGTCTTGACCTGCGACTTTTAACGCAAGCGATACGGGACTATCGACACCCTCGAACTGTTTGAATGGAACGATTCCGACCATGATAGCCGAAACGACGACGTATAGAACGGTAACGATCGCAAGCGATCCCAAGATTCCGATTGGTAAGTTACGTCCTGGGTTTTTGACTTCTTCTGCCGCTGATGTAACCGCATCGAACCCAAGGTACGCAAAGAAGGCAATCGCCGAAGCTTGTAAGATCCCACTCATACCAAACGGAGCAAATGGTTTATAGTTGCCTGGTTCGACATACCAAATCCCGACGACGATGAAAAGAACAACGACGGCAACTTTGACGAGTACCATGACATTGTTGACGCGTTTTGTTTCTTTAATGCCAAGCGAAAGCAAGAGCGTGATGACCATTAAAATCAAGAATGCCGGTAAGTTAAAGAATGTCTAGCTTCCCGGTACAGCTCCTGGCGCAGCTGTTAAAGCCGTCGGTAAATGGACGCCGAAACCTGCTAAGAGCGACTGGAAATATCCTGACCAGCCAGTTGCAACGGCACTTGAAGCGAGTCCATATTCTAAGATCAAACACCACCCGATGATCCAGGCGACAAGTTCCCCGATCGTTGCGTATGTATACGTATATACACTACCTGAAACAGGAATCATCGACGAGAATTCAGCATAACAAAGGGCTGCGAGTGCACAGACGACTGCAGAAATAATGAATGAGATCGGTAAAGCTGGTCCAGCATAAAGAGCACCCGTTCCTGTTAGAACGAAAATTCCGGTTCCGATGATGGCACCGATTCCAAGTAAAATAAGGTCAAACCCTGATAAATGACGTGCCAGTTTGGAATGGTGTTTCATATCCATCATTACACTGACATCTTTCTTGCGAAGCAAACTCATGTTTCATCCTCCGAACTTTTCTCTTTTTTCTGAATATTCAAATCATTTAGGTAATTGACTTTCTAATCATAACAAACGATGTCAGGTTCGATAAGTCTTTTTTTCTGTATTTTTTCACAAAGTGGTCAAACCACTTTTGTGAAAATACGACAATGCTTTGATGCATCAACGCGAAAACACCCTTTCCCCTAAAGTTAGAGGAAAGGGCGTACTCTCATTACGGACGATCATTAGGGTGATCGAGGTTTGGACGATTGTTAGGATGATCGAGGTTTGGCCCTTTATGATCATTTGGGTCAATCGGATAATCATCTTGTTGTGCTAAATCATTTTCTGGCAACGCACCTTTTGGTGTACCATGTGTCGTTTCATCTGTTGAAGATGAACGCGCTGAACGTGGTGCACGATCTGGTGTGACATCATCCGCTGCTTGTGACGCAGCACCTTTTGCTGCATCTTTCAAGCTTGGTGAAGAAGAAGTCGATGCAGACTTACTTGGAAGATTCGATGTGTCGACTTCCGTGTTCTCTGCTTTCTTTTGCAAACGATCGAGGTAACGCGATGCATTATCACGTCCACCGAGACCAAAGGCAAGACCGAAAGCAAGTGCAAGTGCTCCAAGGATCAAGATGAAGGCTGAGTTGACGATTGTATCCGCAACACCCAATTGATCAAGTGCCATGAAGACAGCAAGTGCAAGAATCGCATACTTCGCAACGATTGAGAGGACTTTCAGTTCAGAGTTACCGAACAGGCTGTCCATCGTACGTTTGACAAGGTTGCTGACGATGATCCCGATTGCGAGAATGATGATCGCTGTCAAGACGCTTGGCAAGAAAGCAAGGACGGCACGACCGAGGTCGACCATGAAATCAAGACCAATCAAGTTGAAGGCTTCGACGACGAAGAGAACGACGATGACGATCTCAACGAGTGCACCAACGATGGAAGCTGGTGATGTAGACGCTTGGTTCGCATCCCACGTCCCGATTTTCAAGTGACGTGTTAGGTTGTTGAATCCAAGACGTGACAGGAGATCCGTAACGAATTTCTTGATGAAACGTCCGACATAAAGACCGACAAGAATCAGAACGACACCGACAATGATATTCGGAATCATACCAAGGACATCGTTCAACATGTTGATCGCTGGTCCTGTAATTCCTTTAATATTTAATTGATCAAGTGCTGAAATCGTGATTGGAATCAGAATCAAGATGAAGACGACTGTTCCAAGAATCGACGACAGTGATTTCGAATCTTTTTGATCATTTGACCCAAGATTGAAGCGAGATGCAAATTTATCCGTTCCAACAGCATGAAGGAAATTCGTCACGATATCGCGGACGATTTTCGCTACGAGGAAGCCAACGAAGAAGATGGCTGCCGCAGCAATCAAGCGTGGAATGAATCCAAGGAATGACGATAATAATTGGCTAAACGGTTGTGAGACACTCTCAATGTTCAACGCACCAAGTACACCTGGTAGGAACAGAAGCAAGACGAGGTAGAAGACGATCTCCCCTGCGATTTTTGGATAAGCTGAAAGATCTGTCTGACCTTGAAGCATCTTGTTCGAACGTACTTTGTCGTTCGCCATCAGCTTCGTACCTGCTTTGACGATGATCATGCGGAGAACGACCGCGATGACATATGCCAAGAGGAGGATGAGGGCTGCTTTCAGGATATTCGGTATTGCCGCGAGCAATGTACTCATCGTATCCGCAAGTGGTCCCGCAATGATGTTCAGATTAAGGATATTGAAGACCAAGATTAGGACGAAGACCATGAGAATCCAAAAGACGACAGTCCCGATAATTTTTTCAGGTGTCCACTTTTTCTTCTTTGGTGGCGCCCCTTCTTTTTGAGGCGATAACTTGTTGACGACCCCAGATTTCTCTAACGCTTTTTGAATCCCATTCGCAATCAGCTTAGCAATGAGCCATCCAATTAAAAAGACGATGATCGCTCCAAGCAAGTTGCCGAGTGATCCGAGAATGCCGTTCAGGTTCAACGACGTTCCGTTCCAAATGTTATTCATCTTTTCACACTCCTTCACCTAAAATAAAATTATATGTTTCTGACACTTCTTTAATTTCCCCAGCTAAAGGATTTATTAAACCAGTGTTCGTACCAAAATGTGGAGTTTCTTGTTTTATCTAAAAAAACTGGATGATTACAGTATGTGAGAATACACAGTTATAACAATCATTTCGTAAAAAAAGCAGCGTCGTCTACATGACGACACTGCCCTATATCATACGACTTCTTTTTCAGAGAATTGGCTGTTGTACAGATCTGCATAAAATCCATCTGCCTCAAGTAATTCTTCATGAGTACCTTGCTCGATGACACGCCCTTGATTCATGACGAGAATCAAATCAGCATCTTTGATCGTCGACAGACGGTGAGCAATGACGAAACTCGTCCGTCCTTCCATCAACCGTCGCATTGCTTGCTGGATGAAGACCTCCGTCCGTGTATCGACACTAGAGGTCGCTTCATCAAGGATCATGATCGGAGGATCGGCAAGAACTGCCCGAGCAATCGTCAACAACTGTTTCTGACCTTGCGAGATGTTCGAAGCTTCCTCGTTTAAAACCGTATCATAACCGTCCGGCAATGTCCGGATGAAATGATCAGCATGTGCGGTCTTCGCTGCCGCGATAATCTCTTCTTCGGTTGCTCCACTTTTACCGTAAGCAAGATTGTCTCGGATCGTACCGTTGAAGAGCCACGTATCTTGTAAGACCATACCGAACGTCGTCCGTAAGTCTTCGCGTGACATCTCACGGGTATCGATGCCATCAATCCGAATCGTCCCGCCGTTTAATTCATAAAAGCGCATCAATAGATTGATCATCGTCGTCTTACCGGCACCCGTCGGTCCAACGATCGCGACGGTTTGTCCCGGTGCGACATCAATGTTCATATCCTCGATCAAGAGATCGTTTCCGTAACCAAAATCAACGTGTTCGAATGCAACGGCTCCTTCAGCCTGCGCAAGACGATGCGTCGTCACTTCTTTAATCTCTTCTGCTTCGTCGAGTAATTCAAAGACACGTTCCGCCGCTGCAACAGTCGATTGGACGATGTTCGCGATGTTCGCCGTTTGTGTGATTGGTTGTGTGAACTGACGTGTATAGGTGATGAACGCTTGAATATCCCCGATCGAGATGACCCGTTGCGTGACGAGAATCCCACCGACGATACTGATCAGGACGTAACTGATATTCCCGATGAACATCATCATCGGCATGATGATCCCGGAGATGAACTGCGCTTTGCGCCCTGCTTCATACAACTCCTCGTTGACGGCATCGAACTGCTCGACCGCTTTGCGTTCATGTCCGAACGCCTTGACGACAGAGTGTCCGGTATACATCTCTTCGACGTGTCCGTTCAACTGACCGAGTGTCCGTTGTTGATCGGCAAAGTATTTTTGGGATCGTTTCAAAATCGGACGAATCGCAAAAATCGAGACCGGCAACGAGACAAGTGAAATCAGTGTTAACAATGGACTAATCGTCAGCATCATGATTAAAATCCCGACGATTGTCACGATCGACGTGATGAATGAAGTCACACTTTGTTGTAACGTACTCCCGATCGTATCGATGTCGTTCGTCACACGGCTTAGTGTCTCCCCGTTCGGACGACCATCATAGTATTTTAATGGCAAGCGTTCGAGTTTATGGTTGACGTCCTCACGTAAATCGTAGACTGTTTTTTGAGCGATGCCCGACATCAAATACTGTTGCAAGTAATTGAACAGACTACTGATGATATAAAGTCCAGCGAGCCACAAGAGGATCTGTCCGATTTTCGTGAAATCAATTTCTGCTCCTGGTACACCTTGGAATTTCGCATACGCACCTTCAAACAATTCCGTGATCGCCGTTCCCATGATTTTCGGACCGGCAATCATGAAGACTGTACTGAGGATCGCTGCTAAAAAGACACCGATCAGTGCCGTCCAACGCGGACGCAGATACCGAAGCAGGCGTCGGAACGTTGCTTTGAAATCCTTTGGTTTTTCACCAAGCATCATCATATTTCCGCCACCGGGACCACCAGGCGGAGGACCGCCGGCAGGTCGTTTCTTCTCACTCATGCGATTTCCTCCTCTGATAGTTGTGACTTAACGATTTCCTGATAGACGGCGTTGTTCGCAAACAACTCGTCGTGCGTCCCGATTCCAGCGACTTTCCCTTCATCAAGGACGATGATTTGATCGGCATCAATGACGGTACTGACACGCTGAGCAACGATCAAGACCGTCGCTTCGCGTGTTTCTTCCCGTAACGCTTTTCGAAGGGCCGCATCGGTCTTGAAGTCGAGTGCTGAAAAACTGTCATCAAAGACATATAGATCCGGTCGACGAACGAGGGCTCGAGCAATTGACAAGCGTTGTTTTTGCCCACCAGAGACGTTCGATCCGCCTTGTTCGATCCGCGCATCGTAACCATCCGGCATCCGTTCGATGAAGTCCGTCGCTTGCGCGATGTGCGCTGCATGCGCGACCTCTTCATCTGTCGCGTCCTCTTTCCCGAAACGAATGTTTTCGGCAATCGTACCTGTGAACAGTAACGCCTTTTGGGGAACGAAGCCGATTTTCGACCGCAGTTCCTCTTGCGGTACGTCCTGGCTATTAACGCCATTGACGCGAATGCTTCCTTCCGTCACATCATAAAAACGGGGAATCAAATTGACGAGCGTTGATTTACCGGAACCGGTCCCACCGATCACAGCCGTTACTTCACCTGGTCGTGCCGTAAAACTAATATCGGATAAAACGGGTGTCTCAGCTCCTGGATAACGGAACGTGACACGATCAAAGACGAGCGTTCCTTTTTCACGGTCAGCGGTTTGTGTTCCCTCATCTGTCATCGTTGGTGTCATCTCGAGGACTTCATTGATCCGTTTCGCCGAGACGGCTGCCCGCGGAATCATGACGAACATGACCGATGCCATGACGAGAGCGAACATGATTTGCATGACGTACTGGATGAACGCCATCAAGTCCCCAATCTGCATACCACCATTATCGATCCGGATGCCCCCGAACCAAATGACACCGACGACCGTCAAGTTCATCACGAGCATCATCACCGGCATCAAAAACGCCATGATTTTATTGACCTTGATCGAGACTTCCGTCAAATCGGCGTTTGCTTTCGTTAATCGCACTTGCTCATCGCGTTCCCGGTTAAAAGCACGGATGACACGGATCCCGGTCAAGTTCTCACGTAGGACAAGGTTCAGACGGTCGAGTCGTTTTTGAACCTTTCCGAACAACGGAACCCCTTTCCACAAAATCAATAGGATCGAAAGCACAAGGACCGGCATCGCTGCGACGATGACGAGCGAGAGTTTGGAATCTTTTGAGACAGCCATGATCAATCCACCGATGAACATGATCGGTGCGCTGACGACCATCCGTAACATCATGATGACGACTTGTTGGACTTGTGTGATGTCGTTCGTCGTCCGCGTAATCAATGACGCCGTTCCGACTTGGTCGAACTCTTGCAGTGAAAATCGTTCAACATGGTTAAAGACTTGACGACGGATATCCCGTCCGAGCCCCATCGACGCCTTCGATGAATAATAACTGGCGGCAACCGCGGCTAACGCTCCGATACCGGTAATCCCTAGCATGACGGCACCAATTTTCCAAATATACGCGGTATCGCCGGTAACGACGCCTTTATCGATGATGTCCGCCATCAGTGTCGGTAAATACAAATCGGACATCGACTGCGCGAAAACCAAGATGAGCACGGCAAGGACTGCCCATTTATAGACCGTCAACCGTTTGAGTAACTTAATCATCCGAACATCCTCCTTTCAGATCTGGACGTAAAATCTGACCGATTCCTTCAGCGATCACTGCGTGTGTTTCAAGCATCTGTTCGAATACGTCCGGGTCAATCGTCGCAAGCACTTGCTCCAGTTGACGTTGCATGCCTTTCTCTTGTTCCTTGATGTCAGTGACGAATTGCTGCCCTTGATCACTAAGCTTTAAGACGACTTCCCGTCGATTCTCCGGATTCGTCTCGCGAATGACCCAGCCCGATTGGACGAGCCCTTCAATCGACTGACTGAGCGTACTTTTCGGTAAATGCGTATGCGCAGCGAGCTCTTTTTGTGAGATCGGTCCACGCGGTGCAATCGTCATCAAGCTATGAAATTGCGGTAAACTGAGTCCGTTTTCCTGTGCCGTCTGGTGCGCTGCCCGAACGAGATGTCGTTGCACGTTCCAAAACGACTGCATCATCGCATTCGAACGGGTCGTTTCCGTTTGATCCATCTTGTTTCGCCTCCTTGTTCCATTTCAAATCGTTCCAAAAGGAACAATTACTTATATGAATTAAATTACGCCGATTATTTTTGATTGTCAACGAAAAGGCAATGTGAAAAATCACATAGTTTTGCTATGCTCAAGGAAGACAAGGAGTGAGCATAGATGAGACATGAAATGGGCTTATTTGAAGAACCATTTCGTTCAATCGAACAAGGACGAAAGACCGTCGAGATTCGGCTAAATGATCCAAAACGACAACAGGTACAAGTCGGTGATCAGATTCGATTCACCCATACGAAAACGAACGAGACATTCCTTGTACGTGTAACAAAACGACAAGTCTTTCCTGATTTCCGAGCGCTTTATGTACAGATCCCAAATGAAGCTATCGACTGTGTCGGTTGGTCGCTCGACGAACTCGTGACGTCAACCTATGCAATCTATTCACCGGAAGCCGAGCAACAGTACGGGGCACTGGCTCTGACGATCGCATTAGAACCATAAAAAAACGTCTTTTCTACAGTCAGCGTAGAAAAGACGTTTTTGAATTCATTCGGGTTCGACGTGTACATGGATATCATAGACACCGTATTCTTCCGTCAGTGTATCTTCAACACGTGTCGCAATATCGTGTGCTTGATGGATGTTCAAAGTTGAGTTGACGAGGATGACGACATCAACGACTTCATTGTTGCCGTAATTGCGTCCTTTGATGGACTTGATCCCTTTGACACCTTCGAGATCGAAGATGACATCTTCATACATCTTCAGCTTCTTCTCATCGAAGCCATCCGTCAGTTCGTGTGAGGCTTCCGTGAAGATGTCCCATGCTGTCTTACAGATCAAGAAGCCGACGATGATCGCGGTCACAACATCGAGCCAGGGCATGCCGAACTGTGATCCGACGATTCCGATCGTCGTCCCAACACTGACCCGCGCATCGGATAGATTATCTTTCGCCGCTGCCATGACGGCTTTGCTTTCAATCTCTTCGGATAACTTCTTATTGTAGCGGTAGACGAAGTACATCACGAGAGCTGAACCGATTCCGACGTATGCCGCGAGAATATCGGGTGATTCCTGTTTGCCTTCGAACAACGTCGAGATCGTATCAATCAAAACTTGAAGACCAACTGCCATCATAATGAAGGAAGCTACGAGTGAGGCAATCGTCTCACTTTTCCAGTGTCCGTACTTGTGATCGTCATCTGCCGGACGTTGTGAAATCCGTAAGCCGATCAAGACGGCAATCGACGCGATGATGTCGGTCGCATTGTTCAAACCGTCCGCCCGGAGTGCGGCAGAGTCTGCTGTATAACCAATGATTAATTTTAAAGATGATAACAAGATATAGGCCGCGATACTGATCATCGCACCGCGTTCGCCGCGTTTTAGATTATCGTATTTTTGTTGTTCCATTCTCGTCGCCCCCACTTTCTCTGCGATTAGCAAACCTCATCGTACCAGTCGGAAATCGAGTGGGTCTAGAGAAATCATTTTGTTTCGAACTAGGTAATTAACAAATACGCAATAATGTTTCCCTATACCAAAATGAATTCGATTGAGTCATGTCGCTCTTTTGAAGAAAATCGGCAGCATTATCTTAAAGAGCAACCAACTTTTTTGACTTGTCAGACTCTTTGACGAACATAATTCGTGCAAGTTCTGAAGGGAATCGGTAGACTAAAGGTACAACACCAAGAGGAGGAGTTCTCACAATGGCAGAATTCATTAAGAGTGAAGAAACATTCAAGGAATTGATTTCAGGTGATGCACCGGTCATCATCAAGTTCGAAGCAGACTGGTGCCCGGACTGCAAACGGATGGATTACTTCATGCCGGACGTCGAGTCACAATTCGACCACTTACCAATCCACACGATCGACAAGGATGAGTTCCCTGAAATCGCATCGAACCACGATGTCATGGGGATCCCAAGCTTGCTCGTCTTCAAAAACAATGAAAAATTGGCGCACTTGCACAGTGCAAATGCCAAAACACCAGAAGAAGTTACAGCGTTCCTGAAGCAAAACTTCAACTAAGTAAAAATAACCTGACGCCGCAGCGTCAGGTTATTTTTTTAACGCTCACACGCAATGCCGTCTTTATCCCGGTCTCTTTTCGTGTTTAAGTTATACGTCGCAAGACTCACGTAGGCCTTGTACTTTGTTGCTTTATAGATCGGTTTTCCATTCTTGTCATACCCGGGCCGATTCTTTAGACCCGCTTTTTTCGCGACACCGCCTTTATACGTCTTTTGCATTTCTGCACAACTTGAAAAGGCTTTTGCTTTCGTCGCCGCTTCACTAGCTGCCGGAACATGGATCAAGGCGAGACTGACGACACCTGCGAGTACAAGCCGACTCCATCTTTTCATAGGGATTCCTCCTTTTTTCAAAAAACAACGATTCGTCTTTTGATTATAAGAGGTCATTTTTAGAAATTGTTTCCTTTTTTCATTTTTACGTCAATGTTTTTTAAAATCTGACGATCAACGAATATAGGTCGAACTGACGAGGTCATCTTTTAAGATCGATGTCGGGATCTTAAATTCAACGATGCCCATATATCCTGGAGCGATGCTGTATTCATCAAACGACAGGACTAATTTGTGGTCTGCCGTAATATAGAAGTTTTGCTTCGCTGAAATGTGCTTGAACTGCTCGTCCTCTGGCACATCTGATGTTCCTTCGACAAAGTAGACCTTTCCTTCATCTGCTTTCATTTGACGACGCATCTCTTCTTTTAGATAATCACTGATCGTCGTGATATATCCGTCATCCTTGAACAAGGATGGTAACGTCAGGATAAGCTGTTGCTTCTTATCGATCGTATCGTACTGGACGCTTTCCGCTGCACTTGCCCGTGTTTCAGTGACAGTCCGCCCGATCGACAACAAGTCGTCCGTATCTGTTTTGACGTCGTAGCGGCTATCGACGGCAAATACCCCTTCCTGTCCGTTCGTCTCCTGTTTGAACTTTTCATAGAGCGCTTGTCCTTCTGCGATATACTTTTCGTTCAGTTGTTGCTCGAGTGCCTTATCCGGTAACGTCACCTGAGGCGCTTCGATATCAGCCGACTGTTGTGTCTTCGTCTCTTTCCAGTCGATCGTCACGATCTCGGTCAGTTGACCAAAGACCGGCACCTTCGCCATCGCGTCCGCAAACGAAGCATTACTATTTAATCCGCCAACGAATAACGTGATCGCGGCGGCTGTGATCAACACGGAGCGTTTCGTCCGCGAGGGACGAATTCGATGCTCGACTCGGGCAATCATTTCATCGAGTTCTTTTGGAACCGGTGGTTGTTGGTAAGCCTGTTTCAGATCATCAAGTTTGTTTGACATCTAGATCATCTCCATTCAATTTCATTTTCAGTAAGGTCAACCCTTTATAGAGGCGAGACTTGGTCGTACTTAGATTCAGCTCTAAAATCGTCGCGACGTCTTTTAAGATCAAATCCTCGAAATAGTGTAAGATAACGACTTCCCGGTACATGACCGGTAACTCCTCGAGTGCTTGTCGCAAATCGGCATCCGGATATGTATCTTCTTTCGTCGCGACGAGTTCAATCAATCGATCCGTATCGTAACTGACGCTATGTTGCCGCTTCCGGATCGCATCAATCGCTGTTCGTGTCAAAATCTGATAGAACCAGGCTTTCATCCGTTCCTCATCCTCGAGACGCTCAAGCGACTGTAACGCTTTTTGGATGCTGTCCTGAATGACATCCAGACTATCCTGTTCATTTTTCATATAACTGTAGGCTAACCAGTAAAGATTCGGTTTGTATTGCTTTAAAAAACGGACGAATGCTTTTTCCCGTTTTCTCATTTGACGAGAGGTCATAGGCCGCGGCTCCTTTTTTCGATATCGTTCTGTGTATACATCATTAAGACGGGCGAGTCGAGAAAAAAGTTGACGACACAACAAAAAAAAGATGACACCAGGTCACCTTTTTGAATCAATAATTTAAATGCCGTGATGCATCATTCCAGACTTTTACGTGAAGCGTGATCAAGGCGATACCGTACAGAACACTCATGTATAACGAAAACTCACCAAACAGAACATCCGTCCAGGCATTTAATCCAAACAATGGGATGACGAAGAGGAAATAGAATATGAACTGAACACTCGCCAGTCCATCAAACCAAATCGTCTCAGAAAACGCGCCTTCAAGTAACGAAACACCGTAAATGAATAACGCCGCAACGAGACCAATCCGGATATACCAGACCATAAGTCGAAGCGCTTTATCTTCCTTGATATAGAATAGAGACCCGACTAGACCAACAAGCCAGACAACGGAGGCAATGCTTTGCCATCCGTTAATCGTTCCGTCCGGATGGAGCATGGCGGACCATCCGTTAATTCCGATCATGACAAGTAAACCTAAAATAAAGATGAACCGATACGGTAAGTCCCTCTGACGCATGACGTTTCCTCCCCTGAAAACGAATAGATGTCACCTCTACACTTTTTACATTCCATATGATGGGTTTTAATCCTTTTTCTTTCACACATTTTTTCACCCGATCTCTATTGATTTTTTTATCTAATCCGGGCAAAAAGGCAAGGACGATGAGTCGTCCTTGCCTTTTTCCTTATACGCTTTGGGGAAGCGTAGCTTTATGTCGCTTGATCACGTTCGCATACCAATGAGCACTGTCTTTCCAAATTCGTTCCTGTGTCTCGAAATCGACATAAAGGATTCCGAAGCGTTTTTCGTAACCGAAGCTCCACTCGAAGTTGTCAAGAAGCGACCATAAGTAGTAGCCACGAATATCCATGCCTTCTTCATTCAAATCCGAGATTGCTTGCAAGTGTTGCACAACATAATCGATTCGGTTTTGGTCGGCGACCCGTCCTTCGATCAGCTCATCGTCAAATGCGGCTCCGTTTTCTGTAATATAGATCGGTAAATTTGTATATTCCGCCCGCAATCGGCGAATTAAGTCCTTGAATGCGTTCGGTGCAATGTCCCATCCCATCGCGGTTCTGTCGTAGTCAGAATACGCAGCTTTTTGTAGAAAATCATTTGCTGCGCTGAATTCGACAAGGTTACGGCTATAGAAATTAATCCCGAGGAAGTCACACGGTACAGCAATCGTTTCCATATCCCCTTCCTGGATGAAAGCAAACGAATGGACATATTTTGAGAAAAGATTCATCATGTCGACCGGATAATGTCCCTTAAAGACCGGATCAAGGAACCAACGATTCGCATAGCCGTCTGCATTATTCATCGCTAACCGATCATTGACCGAATCTGTCTTTGCATATTTAGGCGCCAGATTAAGTGTAATGCCGATCGGTGTCGTCGATTTCATCTCTTCCTTCAGCATTTCGACTGCTTTTCCGTGAGATAAGAGCAAATGATGCACCGCATGAACGGCTTCGTTCAGATCAGTATGACCGGGTGCATGTTCCCCGATGTGATAGCTGAGGAACCCAGCACACCACGGCTCATTGTGCGTAATCCAAGAGTCGACGACTTCGTCAAGCTCCGTAAAACATGCCCGTGCAAAATCAAGGAACCAGTCGACCGATTCTCGGTTGACCCAGCCGCCTTCTTCGTGTGCCCAGAGTGGCAAATCCCAATGATACAGTGTGACAGCCGGCTTAATGCCCTCTTCGCGCAAGCGTGTTGCAAGCTGCTTATAAAACGCCATGCCTTCAGGATTATAAATTCCTTTTTGCGGAAAAATCCGTGGCCAGGCAATCGAAAAGCGATACGTATCGACGCCAAGCTTCTTAATATGGGCGATGTCCTCTTCATAACGATGGTAATGATCACAAGCGACGTTACCGTTTTGCCAGTTGAAGACCTTGCCATCTTCTGCGCAAAACGCATCCCAGATGGAAGGCGTCCGTCCACCTTCGTTGTAAGCGCCCTCGATTTGATACGACGATGTGGCTGTTCCGAATACAAAGTTTGGTGCAAATTTCATATGTGTCATCTCCTTTGATGAATTATTCTTTGACGGCACCAGCCGAGATACTGCTAACGATATACTTCGAGAGGAACAAGAAAGCGATCATGATCGGCACGACGGAAATCGCGATGCCGAGATACAGTGACCCTAAGTTCTCTGCGACTTGTGAACCTTTTAAGAATCCCATCAAGACCGGGAGCGTATACTTTTCCGGCGAGAAGAGTAAGACGAGCGGCATGATGTAGTTATTCCACGAACCGATGAAGGTGAAGATCGACATCGTCGCGATCGCGGGCATCATCATCGGTAAGGCGATCGTATGGAAAATCCGCCATTCGCTTGCTCCATCGATACGCGCTGCTTCAATCAAACTTGGATGGAGGACCGTCTGGACGTACTGACGGATGAAGAACACGGTGAACGGGCTAGCAATAGCCGGTACGATGAGCGGAATGAAGCTATCGAGCAATCCTAAGTTTTTGCTGAGCTCATAAAAACCGATCAATCCGAGCTGTCCTGGAATCATCATCATGATCAGCATGAACACGAACAAGACATTTTTTCCTTTGAATTGATAGAATGCAAAACCGAATGCGGTCAGGGCGGAAAAGTATCCCGACAAGACGGTCACGAGTACAGCAATGATCAAGCTGTTTTTAAAGCCGGACCAGATATTGACGTACGAACTCAACGCCGCGTAGTTGTCAGCAAGCGAGTTGCCCGGGATCAAAGAAAAGCCGGACAGGACTTCTTCATTTGACCGGGTTGCGTTGACGATCATCATCAAGAATGGAATGATGCAGGCAATCGTCAAGGCAATCAATGCGAGGTAAATGATCGTTTTTACAAGCCATGGTTTTTTCCGTTTTGGAGGCGGCGTCAATCGAAGCGGATGCTCCGAGCGTTCTGGTTGTTCTTCCGTTTGTGGCACGAGCCGGCGTGCTTCTGCATTTCGTTCCATCGGTCAGGCTCCTTTCGGTGAACGTTCTTTTCGGAACATCCCTTTGAAGACGATGATTGAAAAAACAAGCGTGATGGCAAACAACCCATAAGCGACAGCTGCAGCATAGCCATAGTTGTTGTATTTGAATGCCTGGTTATAGAGATACAGCACCATCGTATTCAGTGCCCCGTCCGGCGCCCCGATTCCATCTGTGATCAGCATCGGCAGGTCGAACAATTGCAAACCACCAATCAGTGAGGTGATCATGATATACAATAAGATTGGCTTGAGCAGCGGCAAAGTGATTCGAGAAAAAATTTGCCATCGGGTCGCTCCGTCAATCAAGGCCGCTTCAAAATAATCTTTCGAGATGCCAGACACGCCTGCCATGACGACGATGAACGAGTGACCGAGCCACATCCATGTCAGGATGAGTGAAACAGATACTTGTGCTGTGACAGGTTGTGTTAACCAGTTGATTGGCTCTGAAATGATACCGATCTTCATCAACATCATGTTGAGCGAGCCATGTTGCCAGTCGAGCAAGATTCCAAACAGTAACGCCACGGAGCTGATCGTAATCAAGTTCGGCAGATAAAAGGTCGCTCGGAAGAACGCGAGCCCCTTCAATTTCAATTGGAGGTCGGAGAACAGCAATGCAAGCAACAATGCCCCGCCAATTTGTAAGGTAAAGTTGACAGCCCAAATCTTGATCGTGTTAAAGAACGCTTCGATGAAGTAACTATCACTCAGTAGCCGAGTATAGTTCGCAAGACCAACGACTTGTTCCCCTTCAGCTCCCGTGTAGTTCGTAAAGCTATAATAGAATGTCAGGGCGACCGGATAAATACTGAAGATCAGGAAGACGATCCAAAACGGTGCGATGAAGAGATACCCAGTGCGATCGATTTTTTTCACAGGTTAAGCTCCTTTCTTCCATGAGAAAAGGTGAGGCAGGATGCGCCCCACCTGCTCGTTATTCGGGTACTTTTACATCAGGGTACGCGTTTTTGACTTTTTTATAGAATTCCGTTAGAGCTTCGTCCTTTGATTTTTTTCCGCGAACATACTCAGTCACGGCAGCTCCATAGAGCGTGTCAAGTTGTTGATCATACTTCGTGACGATGCCTGGTTTGATTTGGTCTGCTTGCTTTAAGAAAAATTCGTAGTTGTTCTGTCCATCCAAGAAATCTTCTTTAAAGTTGGTCTTGATTTTATCCGTGACTGGCTTGAATGCTAAGACGTCACCCGTTTCCTTTGCCCAGTCTGTCAAGAATTCTTCGTCCTGCGTCATCATTTTGACGAAATCATACGCAAGTTTTTGCTTTTTCGAATCTTTGTAGACGCCTAACCATGTTCCGCCCCAGAAGTAAGGACTCGGTCCGCTCGTGACAGCCCAGTCTCCTGCGGATTTTTTCACGTTTTCCTTCAAGACGCTATGCAGTCCCCAAGTCGGTAACACATACGAGAAGACCTCTGTCTGAATTTCCTTGCCATTCTCTTTGACTTTGACTGGTTTATCCATGCCGGCGTACCAGGATGGTGACCATTCCGGTGCAAGGGCCGTATATTGTTTCGTACGGAGTTCTTTTGCGTAGTCCATATATTCTTTTCGCGCATCGGTCAAGACGAGCTCCTGCTTGTCGTTGACCCATGGTTGTGGATCATTGCCTTGCACGAACCAGCGAATCGATCCTTCATCCGGGAACATTTTATAGCCTTTTTGCTTCATTTTATCGGCGACTTCAAACACCCCATCCATTGAATTCATCATGCCACCGATTTTTTTCGGGTCGTCTGTTCCGAGTACTTTTTTCGCAATGCTTCGTTTGTAGTAAATGCCTCCTGGCGTCGTTTGCCAAGAGAGCGCACGCACGTTTCCTTCTTTATCTTTCCCCATGTCAAATACATACGGAATGTAGTCTTTTGCGACGTCATCTGCATTAAACGGCTTTTCGGATAAATTTGCCCAGTAGCCAGCGTCGACCCATTGTTTCAAGAAGGCGATTTCACCCGTGAAGATATCTGGTGCTCCGACGCCACTTTCAAGAGCTGGTTTCAACTTCGTCGGATAGTCGGCCATTGGCACGATCGTCAATTCGACTTTGACGCCATTCTTTTCTTCAAATTTTTTGATTGGTTTTTTTAATTCATCCGTAAACGACCAGATTTTTAAGACCTCTTTGCCACCACTTGTAGTGTCTTCGCCACTTCCCGTACATCCCGCTAAGACAGTTGCTGTCATGGCACCAATCGTGACTGCACTAATGAACGCCTTTTTCATTTCATCCCATCCTTTTTTAATAGTTTTTAAGTAAGCGGTTTCAATTTAATCGTTTAATCCGAAAGCGCTTTCGAAAATGACAAGAAAATAATCGAAAGCCCTTTCGTAACTGCCGTAAAAATAATTTCGGAATCGCTCTCGCGTTTTCTCCCTGACAACCAGCGAGAGCGATTCCGAAATCGTCGCACGTCACTCAGGTGCAGAACCTGTCGAATGACGAACGATCAACTCGACGGGAATGACGTCTTGTGTCGTCATCCGCTGTTTATCGACAATCTGTTCGATCAAGACTGAAGCCGCTTGCTGACCAATTGTTTCCGTATCTTGCCGGACAGTCGTCAGCTTCGGTGTGATATACTTCGCCATCTCGATATCATCGTAGCCTACGAGTGAGATATCTGTTGGAATCTGTAAGCCAGCTTCATGAATCGCTTCAATAGCGCCGATTGCCATTTGGTCCCCTGCCGCAAAGACAGCAGTCGGTCGATCCGGTAGCACCAGCAATTCTTGCATCGCCCGTTTTCCTTCTTCTCCGGAAAACAACCCACCGTTTGCAATATAGCCGTCCGGAATCGGCAAACCGAACTGAGTCATTGCTTGTTTATAACCTTCGATCCTTGCTGCACCAGCATCCGTCGTCGTGTCGCCAGCGATATGCGCAATCCGGCGATGACCTAATTCATATAGATGCTCGACGGCTAGTCGCCCACCCGTAATATTGTCGGAATAGATGACGCTACAATCCGGACTGTACATATCAACGACAACGATTGGAATCGTACTTTGAATCAATTCTTGAACGTGCAGATCCAACTGGTCCGAACAGATGACGACAATGCCATCAACTGCTCGGTGCCGAAAGTGCTCCAAGTAACTCATGTCCCGATTACGTAAATTTCGTGATGCAAAAATCAGATCATACCCTTGTTGCTCCGTTGCTTTCCGGAAGCTTTCAATGATCGCATTAAAGAACGGATGCATCATGCCGACACCATGTGCTTCTGAAAACATGACACCAATCGTCCACGAACGTTTTGTCGAGAGCGATTGAGCATGTGCATTCGGCAAGTATCCCATCTCAGCTGCTGCCTGGACGATCTTCGCTTTCGTCTTTTCACTGACATCTGAATAATTATTTAAGGCTTTCGAGACCGTCGTGATCGAAAATCCGGTCATCTTCGCTAAATCATAAATTGTTCCCATACTACTCACTCCATTTCACCGAAAGCGCTTTCGATAAATTTAGTATACGAAGTCTTTCTGGAACTTGCAACCTATTTTTTATAAAAATCAGATAAATTGAAACCGTTATCATTTATACTAAATAAATCAGCAATCCACTCTTTTTATACGAACAAATGTTTGGTACACTAAAAGAAACACATTCTTCCTTTTGAAAGGAGCTTTCCCATGCCGATTAATCCGTATCTTGTCTTTAATGGAAATACCCGTGAAGCATTGACGTTCTACACGGAGGTGTTTCAGGAAGAAATGCCGGAAATCATGGAGTTCGGACCAGGTCCTGGACCGGATGCGGATGGTCAACCGTATCCACCGGAGCACCAGACACTGATTTTACATGCGCAGCTTATCGTCCATGGCACACGTCTCATGTTCTCAGACGCGATGCCACAAAACCCTGTGACGTTCGGACAAAACATTACGCTAGCCCTTCACTTAGCCGATGTGGAGCTATTGCACGAAACGTTCGCGCGGCTCGCTGAAGGCGGCAAGATCATCATGCCGATTCAAAAGACGTTTTGGAGTGAAGCATACGGTATTGTCGAAGATGCGTTTGGCGTACAATGGCAGGTTAATCATGAAACGAGTATGGGCTAATGAATAAGTGTAGCGCACCATACATGGAAGGGAGGAGTTCCTATTGAATCACCAAGAGCTGTATACGATCTTTCCCCAGCTCGTCTTATATCCGAACTTATTTTATCACAATGCGAACGGAATCCGCTTTGAGCTAGGCAATCCAACATTGTTCAAAAACGTTGGTCTAGATGATCCGAATTATCTAGAGTCCGCCTATCGAAAAGCCCTAACCTTATTCGAAGCCATTCATGCTCCATCTGATCTTATCACATGGATCGTGCAGGTCAGTCCCTACAAAAGAACAAGCGGTTGGAAACCGGTCGTGCATAGTGGATTTGTGAAGTACTTGAAGTCCCCTTCTTTACGCTATCGCCTGCGATGCGATCGTACACCGCAATATGTGGAAGAGCATCCCTATGCTACATACACATTGTCTTTGACCTGTACGCGGCAAGAGATTCATTATCCAGCTTTAATCCGTGATATTTGCAGTCACGATGTCACGGATCGCCCTTCTTTTATCCATCGTACCTTTTTCTTTAATCCGAGACGAAAGAGTCTGTTTCACATCTATGATGATCGAGGCTGTGACCTGATCGGCGAAACACCTGACGCTATCCGTGATCTCTACGATGATTATAAGCATTGGATATTGAACCATGATAAAAACACTATTGATCAGACATTCTCACTATAAAGAGGCGATTCTTTGACTTAGAATCGCCTCTTTATTAGCTCTCGCTTAAAGAAGTCAAACGCACAGTCGACTGAATCAACTGCTTCACCCAAGCTTGTCTTGCTTTTACTGAAAACTCTTCATTTCCAAATACTGAACTGAACCCTGAATGGTGGACACTTGATAAAAGACCCCATTCGGGGTTTTTTGTGTTTAAAGATATCGATATACTGTACCTATT
>NZ_JACSNE010000004.1:0-166899 GCF_018619035.1 Exiguobacterium sp. s168
CATTTTTGATTCCGTACTTCTCCATGATTTCTCTCGTCGTTAACTTACCACTCAGCTTATCTTTGACTACTGCCCATTTCACTTCACTTGAATATACGTTTTTGCCCATGCAAAAACACCTCCGATGTTAGTACTTTTTAAAAGTGTACCACTCCGAAGGTGTTTTATATTGTCTCAAAATTTTAGGTTAGCCCACATCCTTTAAGGAGCTTCGGTCTTTTTTGTATCATGTCATCATTTCTTCCAGTTTTTAAAGCCGTCACCGAACTTAAGATGCAGTTGATCGGTAAAGACACCGTTCTGAAAGACCGGTACATCAACGGGTAAAGTGCCTTGCGGTTTGAACGTTCCGAAGATCGCTCGGATACCTGCCGGAAGGTTCGGTCCCGCTGATTTTAGATTGCCTGCTTCAGAGTCTGGACCGTTCGGATCCCCTTTAAAACCATAGACGAGGACGTGTGCCGGTGCATCCGGTTGAACGGCGACATCATATGGATTACGGAGACTGAGTAGGACGGATGGTGTGTCTGTTTGTTTCGCATAGCGGAAGATCGAAGCCGGAATCGCTTGTTCTGGTGCGGTAGGCAGTAGTTTAGCACTCGTATTGACGTTTGAGCCGACAATGATATAGTCCGCTGCATCGAGTTGCGCTCGAAGGGTTGGATTTTGTTCAAGTGGTAGCGCAGCAGCCGAGTAATTCGCTGTCGTCACATGCCAGTTCCGATTCTTCGGTAGGGAAGCAATCGTCTTTTTCATGCTGTCCGTTTGATCCGCCGCAGGGGCGATCACAAGGACGTTGGCATTCTTTTTCGGTTTGAATGGTAATGTCCGCTGATCATTTTTCACGAGTGTGACGGCGGCTTCCGTCATCGTACGTTCTTTTGCTTTATGCTCGGGACTACCGACGATTTGGTTCGCCTGCGCGATTTTTTCAGCTAGTGATGTCGTGTCAGTCGTACCGTTCCAAATTCCGCGTTCAGCCTTCAGCGTCAGGATCCGCTCGACCGATTGATCAATTCGTTCCTCTGAAAGGCGACCGTCTTTGACCGCTGCAATCACGTCCTCGAAAATCTGGTCGAGCTTTTCGACATCCTGTTCGGAACGAAGAATCGTCGGCATGAGGGCGATGTCGACACCGGCATCAAAAGTTTTTAAGACGGCTTCTGATTCTGTGAAGTTATCGACGATCGCCTGCATGTTCAACGCGTCCGTGATGACGATGCCATCGTAACCGAGTTTTTCGCGTAGCACACGGGTGATGACGTCATCCGACAACGTAGCAGGTAAAGGGAAGGTACCGCTTTTCGACGTGACGACTTCAGGTTCGATTTGTGGCATTCCGATGTGTCCTGTCATGATCATATCGATATCTTCAGCAATGGCTCGTTTGAATGGAACGAGCTCGACTTGTTCTAGCTCCTGCAGGGAGCGGTCAACGATCGGCAAGCCATAATGGGAATCGGTCGCCGTATCGCCGTGACCCGGGAAGTGCTTGGCGGTCGCTGCAACGCCTTCATCCTGAATTCCATTCATCAAAGCAGAACCGAGCGTTCCGACGAGCTCCGGATCACTCGAGAACGAGCGGACACCGATAACGGGATTTCCAGGGTTGCTGTTGACATCAAGATCCGGACCGAAGTTGACATTGATGCCGAGTGCATGCAGTTCGGAACCGATGATATGACCGGCATCATTCGCATATGCACTATTACGGGTCGCACCTAACGCCATATTGCCAGGTAAGTTCGTTCCTGTCCCGAGCCGAGTGACGATTCCACCTTCTTGGTCGATCGTGACGAAAAGCGGAATATCGTTGCTAACGTCCTGTTTGACGACTTCTTGCAGATCATGAATGAGTTTTGTCGTCTGTTCGGTTTCGCTGACGTTCTCAGCAAACAAGATGACGCCACCTAAATCATAGCGGTCGATGATGTTCGCGACTTCTGGGGCAAGCGACGTATGATTGCTACCATTCCACTTCCGGAAGTCGGGCATGATCATTTGTCCGATTTTTTGTTCGAGTGTCATCGTGTCGATTTTTTGACTGATCCGATCGGCTGAAGACCCTGCCTCTGCCATGACAGGCAAACTACTTGAGACAAGTACTGCTGCGAGTCCTGCTGTTAACGTGAACTGTCCGATTTTTTTCATGATGTATGTCCTCCTTTAGTCAAACCGTGACTGGAATTCTTTTCAATACGGACAGTATAGCAAGGGGAATATTTTAAAACAATATTTTATTTGTAAACGATTTCAAATTGAAATAAAATTCAATGAAAAAGTGATTCCCCTGAAGAGGAATCACTTTCAAGTAAATTCGATCGATTGATTAGCTATAGCGTTCCATGATGTTTGTCAGCTGACGTTCGACGAACGATTGATCTTGCAATTCACTATTGGACAGACGCAATTTGATCATCGACTCATCCGCACCAGCCATTTCACTGAATAATGATCCGAGACTGTGCGCACGACGGTCGACTTGGACGATTAAATCAATCCCAGATCCGTCTTGAAGCATGATGATTTCGATCTCATCCAGTTTATGAGCGTAGTGTGTATTGCGAGCTGAATACTCAAGCTCCTGAGCAATCGGTAAATCTTTCCGGAATCGTCCAGGTAATTTTTCCGTGTCGGCTTTTTTCAATCGGAAGCCAAGTGACTCCATGGCATCTAAGACTTTTGCTTGGTAACGGTTTGCTTCGACGATGACGGCGTCACGGTCCGATGGATCGACGGCTTGAGCGATGTCGAGACCCGTCTCGATCCACGATTTCGATTGGCTGACCGAGAGTGGCGTATTCAGTGGCACGCGTAGTGTAAAGGGAATTTCCCGCTCGACACCCGCTTCGATCGTGAACTTTGCTTCATTTAAAGCAAACCGGTCGAGCGTGAAGGTCGTAAATGTCGTGCTATCATTGACTTCTTGTTTGTACTGCGTGTTGAATTCAAGATAAATCCGGTCAATTTCTTGATCGACGTTTCCGCCCTTGATATGGACGACACCGTGGATTTGACCGCCTGGTTCACAGCGATCATCCGTCAACCGTGTGTCGACCGTTGCGGCACCGATTCCGATTTGTGAGAGAATTTTTTTGAACATGATGAATTCCTCCTTTTGATTATGTGCGAATGATGAAGCGTGTAAACTTGTCGAACAGGTACGAATTTGCTACAGTTTCGAAAGAACATCAGAAAAGGACGGGACGACTAGTGGAACTACATGAATTAAAAGCGAGCCTTGCCTCGCAAATCACGCAAGGAACACTGATCCATGCAACGATAAGTAATCCGCGTCAAAAATCAAATGATCTCCGACGAATCAAGGTAAAACCGATTCTATTAAGAGATACGGTGATGATGCAGGTTGAGTTTCAATTTGAACGCGTTATGAAGCATGAAAATATTTTAATGGACGATTTCGTCGGGCGACTCGATGACTGGTTCACGGAATTCCGCCAATTCTTATTCCGTTTTGAAGAAGAAGAATGGCAGTTCCAGCTCTCGAAAAAGATGAAAGTCGCGCTCAAGACATCCAAAAAGGAACCGATGAAAGCTCTCTTGTCGCATGACCGAAAAAAAACCTATCTATTAGAAGACGGTGTGCCGGTTCCGTTTCTGATTCGCCTTGGCGTCATGACGGAAGCGGGACAGGTCAAAAAGCAAAAGTACGATAAGTTTAAACAAATCAATCGCTTCCTTGAATTCGTCGAGGATAGCATTGCTGCCTTGCCAAAAGGAAAAAAACTCCGGATCCTAGACTTCGGTTGCGGGAAATCGTATTTGACGTTCGCTCTCTATCATTATCTAAAAGTCGTCAAAGGATTCGACCTCGAAGTGACAGGTCTTGATTTAAAGAAAGAAGTCATCGAAGAATGTACACAAATTGCGCGTGATCTGGATTATACCGATCTAACGTTCCGCGTCGGGGACGTTCATGATTACACAGGGGAGACGGAAGTCGACCTGATGGTGACACTCCATGCTTGTGATGTCGCAACCGATGTCGCACTCGCGCGAGCTGTCGACTGGGATGCATCAGTCATTCTGAGCGTACCGTGTTGTCAAAAGGAATTGAACCGTCAACTCGACTGTTCGCCACTCGATGTCATGCTCCAGCACGGACTGATTAAAGAAAAATTCGCATCACTTGCGACAGATTCGATTCGTGCCGAGTTACTGACGCTCGTCGGTTATGAAGCGCAACTTCTCGAATTCATCGACCTCGAGCACACACCGAAGAACATCTTGATTCGCGCCTATAAACAAAATAAACGACCAACAGAAGAAAAGATTGATCGTTATATCGCTTTCCGTGATTTGTTGCATGCCCGTCCATTTTTAGAAAGTGAATTAAGCGGCAGACTTGGACAGATTTCACCGAAACTCGTACAATAAGATGGAGAACGAATCAAAGGAGGCAATACGATGGATTTCCAAATGTATTTTGAAGATGTTGTCCAAACAGCCCGCAAAGAAGCGCAAGCTGCTGGATTTGAAGAATTAACGACGCCAGAGAGCGTGGATGAAGCAATGAAACGCGAAGGGTTAACACTTGTCCTTGTCAATTCTGTTTGTGGATGTGCTGGCGGGATCGCCCGTCCTGCTGCAGCGTATGTCAATCGGAAAGAGGGCATCAAGCCCGATCATTTCGTTACGGTATTCGCTGGACAAGATCGCGAAGCGACAGACCGTGCACGTGAATACTTCGAAGGTTATCCACCTTCATCTCCATCATTTGCATTAATGCAAGACGGAAACATCCTCTCGATGGTTGAGCGGTTCGACATCGAATCGTTCACGGCAGAAGAGGTCGTCGAGAAACTTGAATCATTGATTGAAATCTACGCATAAACAAAGAAGGCTCCTGATAAAGGGGTCTTTTTTTTTGCGCATTCATGAGATTAAAATAATAAATTTGAAATTTGAAAGCGTTTGCAAAACTGTATAAAAAGTCATTTATGCATGAATTATGAATAGAAAGTCAAAAAAATTTATATATTTATGCTTTACAGTGAATAAATATTCGTATATCCTAAAAGCAATAGAACAGGTCAGGCTTTTCGGTATTGAATTGGACATACACATAAGCCATACTATTGTTAAAGTTCTGACAATTGAGCGTTGGAAGGGGAAAACTCGAATGAAAAAATTATTAGCAACGGCAATGGCAGGCATTCTGGCAGTCACGATGGCAGCATGTGGCGCGTCGGAAGAATCAACAGGTGGATCAAGTAAAAGTGATAAAGTATTGACGATGGGAACGTCAGCGGATTACTTCCCATTTGAATACATCGATACGAAAAAAGGAGAGGACATCGTCGGATTCGACGTTGCGATCGCCAAAGAAGTCACGAAAAATCTCGGGTATGACTTAAAAATCGAAGACATGGAGTTCGGTAGCTTACTTGGTGCCCTCAGCTCAGGTCGTGTCGACTTCGTCATGGCGGGCATGACACCAACAGAAGAGCGGAAGAAAAACGCTGACTTCACGGATATCTACTTCGAATCAAAAAACTTAGTCATGACGAAAGATAAAGCCATTAGTTCGGAAGACGAACTCAAAGGCAAAAAAATCGGTGTCCAGCTTGGTTCCATCCAAGAGGGACTCGCAAAAGATCGCTTTAAAGACAGCGAAGCGGTTCCTTTAAACAAAATCCCAGAAATCATTCAAGAATTAAATACAGGTCGGATTGATGCCCTCATCATCGAGGATGCAGTAGCCGTCAAATACATGGATCAAGATGCATCCCTGAAAACGTACCAGATTGAAGAAGATGGTCCAGCTGGTTCAGCGATCGCCTTCAAAAAAGGGGACAAGATGCGTGACGATTTCAACAAAGAGTTGAAGAAGATGATCGACAGTGGTGAAATCGATAAATTGGCAGAAGAATGGTTCCAAAAAGAAGCAAAATAAGTCAAGTGCATGGGGGTGGGGGTAACCTCATCCCTTTTGTGCGACGTTAGGAGATTGATTATGATAGACTTTACAAAGATTCAAGATTCAATTCCATATATTCTCGAGGGGATTCCGGTCCTGTTCCAAGTCGTCATCGTGGCGGCCATTGCCGGGATGCTGATCGGAATCGTCGTCGCGGCACTGAAAATCACGAAGAGTCGGGTTCTCCGTTTCATCGGTCATGCCTACACGGCGATCTTCCGGGGAACACCGCTGATCTTGCAACTGGCGATCGTCCACTTCGGATTACCGCAACTGACAGGGTATGTCACAACAGGATATCAATCGGCAATCATTGCCTTCTCCCTAAACTCTGGAGCGTATATCTCGGAAATCATCCGGGCAGGGATTCAGGCTGTTGATCGTGGACAGTGGGAAGCGGCGGATGCGCTCGGTATTTCGTATTTCAAACAACTCCGTTCGATCATTTTACCGCAAGCCTTTAAAAATATCCTTCCTGCGATCATGAACGAATTGATCACGTTGACGAAGGAATCAGCACTCGTCTCGACGGTCGGTGTGCTTGATGTCATGCGTCGTGCGCAAATCGTCGGAGGAGAAAAGGCGATTTATTTCGAACCGTTATTGTTTGCCGGATTCGTATATTTTGTTCTCGTCATGGGATTGAGCTTGATAGGCCAACAAGTCGAAAAAGCTATGAGAAAGAGTGGGTAATCAGATGGAACCTATGATCCAAGTCACCGATTTGCATAAGCAGTTCGGAAAATTAGAAGTATTAAAAGGTATCTCGACGACGGTTACACGCGGTGAAGTCGTCGCTGTCATCGGACCGTCGGGATCCGGTAAATCAACATTTCTGCGGTGTATCAACTTACTGGAGCAACCAACGAGTGGAACAATCATCGTCGATGGTTTCGAATTGACGAAACCAAAAGCAAATATCTCAAAAGCACGTCAGAACATCGGAATGGTTTTCCAACAGTTCAACTTGTTCCCGCATAAGTCCGTTCTAGATAACTTGACGTACGCACCGATCAACGTCCTTGGTATCTCAAAGGATGAGGCAGTTAAACGGGCGGAGACGTTACTTGAGCGTGTCGGTCTAGCGGAAAAACGCGATAATTATCCGAACCAGTTGTCAGGTGGGCAAAAACAACGGGTCGCGATCGCCCGTGCGCTTGCGATGGAACCGAACGTCATGCTGTTTGATGAACCGACGTCCGCTCTTGACCCGGAGATGGTCAACGAAGTTCTTGACGTCATGAAGCAGCTGGCTGAGAGTGGGATGACGATGGTCATCGTCACACACGAGATGGGCTTCGCGAAAGAAGTTGCGGATCGTGTCCTGTTCCTCGACGAAGGAATTTTGATGGAAGAAGGTTCACCGGTTGAACTCTTCGACAATCCGAAGACGGACCGGGCGAAAAAATTCCTCGAAAAAGTTTTATGATCACAGTACGCTAACTCTGAAAAGGGTTAGCGTTTTTCGGTTTTTTAGTATAGAGGGGGATAAAATTGAAAAAACTACTGGAAGGTCACCACATCCGGCTGACGCGTTTTCAACGGGAAGATACCGAAGTGATGCAACGTCTGCTTGACGATGTAACGTTTGCCCGTCATTTTAGTGCGACGCCATACCGCCATTTATCGATGGACAAGGTCGAACAGATGATGGCGACAGATGCACCGGAAACATTCCGTTTTGCCATTCGCAATTTTGAAGATGAACGGATGATTGGCGTCGTTGCACTGGAAGATATTCTATTTACACACGGAACGGCATGGCTGATGATCGGGATCGATCCGGATTGTGAAGGGCAAGGGTCTGCGACGGATGCGCTACAGACAATCCTCGAATACGCCTTCTTAGAGCTGAACCTGTACCGGATTCAATTGACGGTCTTTGAGTATAATACACGTGCGGTTAAGCTGTACGAACGCCTTGGATTCGTACAGGAAGGAAGATACCGTGCCTTTTTACGACGAGACGGAGAGCGGCATGACATGTTACTTTATGGATTACTCGAACCAGAATGGAGGAATCGACAATGATTCAAGAAACGGAAATCTTCGTCCGGTCGTTTCACGCGACGGACTTTTCAGGTCATGATTATGCCCATATCGAACGGGTTCGTCGTTTAGCGTTACATATTGCCAAACAAGAAGGCGGAAACGTCAAAATCATCGAACTATCTGCCTTACTTCATGACGTAGCAGATAGCAAACTCGGGGGAACGGCAGAGAAGGTCGCGACCTTCTTGCAAGGAAAGGTGACGGAAGAAGAACAGGAACAGATTCTAGCCATCATCACGAGCTTGTCCTATAAAGACGGTACACGCCCACCAATGCGGACAATCGAAGGGAAAATCGTCCAGGATGCTGATCGTCTCGACGCGATTGGTGCAATTGGAATTGCACGAACGTTTCAGTTCGCTGGTCGGTTCGGAGAGCCGATGCATGTGCCTGGACTAGCACCACGAGAGCCCGGTGACCGAACGGGAGAGACGAGTGCCCTGAATCATTTTGAAGAAAAGTTATTCCGACTAAAAGATTTAATGAATACGAAAGCAGCACTTCATTTAGCAGAGGAGCGGCATCGCTATATGGAAGAGTTTGTTGCTCGGTTCAAGCAAGAGTGGGACGGTACGACAGACAGCTGAAGACTGATTTTCGAAATGACTAAAAAACAATGCGCGTTTCCGACTAAGCTTACGGAAAATGCGCATTGTTTTTGTTATTAACTGAGGATAATTGCTGTAATCAACCCAAGTGCTGCGAACAGACCAACGATCGCACCACCTTCCTCGTGAGCTTCCGGCATCATCGTCGAAGCGAGCATCGCGATGATCCCACCGCTTGCGAAGCCACCAATCATGGCAAACTGCATGTCCGGGAGTTCTGCAAGAATCGTATAGCCAGCGAGAGAAGCGAGAGCGGAGATCAACCAGACGACTCCCCACATCAGCAATACTTTATTCTTCGAGAAGCCATCTTTTCGCAAACCGGTCGTACTCGATAAACCTTCCGGAATGTTACTGACGAAAATGGCCGCGACGAGTGCCGCGCTGACATTTCCGGATAACAGACTGGCACCGATCATGATTGATTCAGGGATCGCATCAAGGATCGTCCCGAAGAAAATCGCCGTTCCCGTGCCTTCGTTCCCACCAGATGAGCGTTTTCGTTTACTCGCGCCGCGTGACGAAACGAATAGGTCGAATCCTGTAAAGACGAGTGCTCCGACGATGAAGGAAATCGCGACAACGAGTGTTGTTGACTTCTTTAATGCTTCATCGAGTAACTCAAACGTCGCTGCTCCAATCAAGATGCCGGTCCCAAACGACATGATATAGCCGATCAGTCGTTGTTTTAAGGGTAAGTACAATCCAAACAGGGCACCGATGACGACGGCACCACCTGCTAACGCTCCCCAACCGAACGCTTCCCACATACGATCGCCTCCTTCTTGTCCTTTCTACCTGTTCTAGATAAATCATAAACATAGCGAAAAGAAAGAAAAATAGTTCGAGACGCATACAAGGGGCTGACTCAAAAAAAGAATGACGCGTCTTTTCACGTCCTTTCCTCAGGCGAGACACAAGCAAGAAAACTAGCTTGTTCGTCTCTGACAGTGCAAAGATGCGCTTTTTCCTGTAGGAGTGACGTGAAATGCGTCATTCTTATCTTTGTGGAGACCGACTTCTTGAGCCATTACATCTCAATCATTAGAACGGTTGTTTATTTAACCAATGTCCACCATCAAGAGCGATACATTCTCCGTTTAAGTAGCGAGCTTGATCTGACACCATCCACGTTGCAAGTGTTGCGATCTCTTCCGGTGTCCCGAACCGACCGAGCGGGACGTTGCGGCGAATTCGTTCCGCGTGTTCTGGTGATAATGCGAGTTTGTCAGCACCACCTGTCCGTTCGATCGGTCCTGGACTGATCGCGTTGATACGGGCTTGATATTTATAGCCCCATTCGACGGCAAGCGTCCGCGTCAAGTTCAGGACACCGGCTTTCGCAGCGGCGCTCGGAGCGACACCAGCGCCAGCCTGCCACGCATAAGACGCGACGATGTTGACGATTTGTCCGCCAACGACTTGATCTTCCTGCCATCCTTTGACCAGAGCGTGACAGCAGTTGAATGTCCCGTTGAGGACGATATCGATGACCGTCTTCCAGCCATTTGGTGATAACTCGTCGGTCGGGCAAATGAAGTTCCCGGCAGCATTGTTGATCAATGCCTCGAGACGACCGAACCGTTCGCGTGCTTGATTGACAGCAGCCAGACAAGCGTCTGCGTCACGGACATCCATCTGAATCGTCAGATGTTCGCCTTGAATCTGATCCAAGGCTTCATCCATCAGTTGCAAGCGTTCCGCGTCGCGTCCTGTAACGACGACGTTCCAGCCGGCTTCCTTTAAGGCGAGCGCCATCGCTTTCCCCATTCCGTTTGTTCCACCCGTCACCATGATCGTTTGTGTCATATAGATTCCTCCTTTATGTAATGAATGAACAGCCATTCATATTCTTTATTCAAAAAAGAAGGAGCGAACTCCTTCTTTTTTGAACTTATTGTGTTGCAAGAGCTGTATCTGTTAAGACAGGAACGACTTGTTTCTTACGTGAAACGACACCTTCGAGGTAAACAAGGTTGTTCGTCGCTTCAAGACCGTAAGCACGTTCAACGAGGTTCGCTTCTTTCCCGAGGACGAGTCCGACTGAGTTGTTCGTCAAGATGTCCGTGACGATGAAGACGAATAGATCAAGACCTTTTGCAAGGATGACTTCGTTGATTGCTGTTTCGAGTTCTTCTTGGCGAAGCAAGACTTCTGCTGTATCGACCGTGTTGACTTGAGCGATTTCGACTTTGAGTGTTCCCATCGTGAATTCTTTTGCATCAAGTGAGATCAATTCAGGGACCGATTTCTTCGAGAGATCAGCTCCAGCTTTGAGCATCTCAAGACCGTAGACGTTCGCATCGACACCAGCGATTTCTGCGAGTTCACGCGCTGCGATGATATCTTGCTCCGTGCAAGTCGGTGATTTGAACAGAAGCGAGTCGGAAATGATTGCGGACAGCATCAAACCAGCGATTTCTGGTTTGATTGCAACACCATGCTCTTTGTAGAGCTTGTTCAGGATCGTTGCTGTACAGCCGACCGGTTCAGCCCGATAGTAAACAGGATCTGATGTCTCAAAGTTTGCGATTCGGTGATGGTCAATGACTTCTGTGACAGTCACAGCATCGATATCGTTCGCACTTTGCTGACGTTCGTTGTGGTCGACTAAAATGACGTGTGATGCTTCCGTTGCGACTTCTGTCACTAGACGTGGTGCTGTCACTTTGAACGTATCGAGTGCGAATAACGTTTCATCATTCATTTCACCAAGGCGGATGGCTTCGGCATTGACACCGAGTGCTTTCTTTAATTCTGCATAAGCGATTGCCGATGTGATCGTATCGGTATCAGGATTCTTGTGACCAAATACTAAAACTTTTTCCATGACGTGTTCACTCCTCAATGATTGTTGTCTCGCCCTATAGTGTATCATATCTCGGATTTAGAAAGCGTTCATTTTCACCATGATACCAGCGATTTTTTCACTCCAGAAAGGGTCTGACGCGTAAAAGACGTTCATCCCTTTTTGTTTGTTTCCGAGGTACGCACCACGGTAATAGCGACCGTCCCGATCGAGATAATCCTTTGCAATGAAACGACCGGTCTGCTGAATCGAGTCCGTCAAGGATTTATAGACTGTCGCATCTTCTCCCGGCGCGGAATCGGTCGCATTGACGCCGAACAAGTTATTTTTCTCGCGGGCAATCTCCGACCGTCCATAATCGGATTCGTGGATGGCGTGTGCGAGTAGATAGGCCGCGTTGACACGGTATTTCTTTTCAACGGACTTAAAGACTTTTCCTTTACCGATCAAGGGGCTGTCCGGTGCTTGCTCCTTGATGAACGCATCGAGTTGTTTGGCACTGAGGCGCGTCGGCTTCGTTAAATCACGTGTTAATGTCTTCGATTCAACATATTTTGTCGTCCAAGGCGTCGTTTTCGTCGCTTCACCGGCAACGATCAGTCCACCAAGTCCGCTGTCCGCAACGATGTAGTGAAGGAGACGATCTCCTTTCGTCTGATAATACGATGCATTCGAGACTCGTTCTGCCGGGAACGGACGTAAGCGGTCCGTTGGGACATGACCCGTCACGCCGGCGATGCTGACACGACTTGTCTGTTCACCGAACTCAAGCAACTGGACACGTGTGCCGGAAGCGACGTACGTGAGTCGCTTCGTTAACTCAGGATCACGATGAATCGATAGAATACCACGATCATCGACGATCCCAGTACCTGGTCCACCGAGGTAGACGTAGCGGTCGTCCGATGAACGCTTGACAGCACCACGCTGTCCCGCGTACTGCTTCGCTTCGGCGAACGTCTGGAAGTCTTGCTCGTTGATTTTGCCTTTTTCATAGCGCTCAGCCGTATAAGGCGCTGGTGGGGTTAAGACAGTCTTCGGTTCCTCGCGGAGCCAAAAGAACAAGAGAACTCCGATGAGGAAGAAAAAAAGTAATCCTTTTATCGAACCGGTCCGGCGCACGGGACGACCGGGGCGGATAGTGCGTGTCGTCAAAGTAAATCACGTCCTTTAAAAAGCAATGGACATTCCTGTCCAACGTAGGTAGTCTAACAAAGAAAAACAAAAGGGGGTGAACCTGTTGCAAATCGGTTATCGCACGCTGAAGACAGCGGTCGCTGCTGCGCTCGCGATGTGGATCGCAGAACAACTCAAGCTCGACTATTACGTCTTCGCTGCCATCATCGCCATCTTGAGCATCCAGTCGACACGAAAGAAGACGTTCCGGTCTTCTTACGAGCGCATCATGGCATCATTACTTGCCATCGTGCTCGGATTTATTCTATTCGAAGTCATCGGCTATCGTCCGGTGACGTTATTGATCTATTTCATTTTATTCCTTCCATCCGTGCAACGCCTCCGACTTCAGGACGGTTTCATCACGAGTGTCGTCATTTTGACCCATTTGTATACGGAACGTCAGCTTAACGCGCACATCTTATTGAACGAATCCTTATTGCTTGGCATTGGTGTTGGTGTCGGATTACTTGTCAACATGTACATGCCAAGTCTTGATTTATTGATTGACGACCGGCGAGAAAAGATCGACCAACGAATCGCCGCCTTATTCTTCGAAGTTGCCGCTGCGATCGAGACAGGGCGGGTCAATCATCATGCGTTGACGCTTGACGAGACAGAACGTCTGTTACGTGAAGGGAAGGATGCCGCCTTAAAACGAATGGGAAACGCGATCGGTCGTCGGAACGATGATGAAGATTATGCCTACTTCCGGATGCGCGAACAACAATTCGAGTTACTACGCGGTATCGTCCATCATGCCGAGGAACTCGTCCTCGTCGTCGAAGAAGGAAAAAAAGTCGCCGACTTCTTTCGGACGATTGGTGACAATGTCCGACCTGAAGCCGACGCAATGGTGTACATTTCAGAACTAGAGGCATTATTGACACGTTTTCGTGCCTCTGCCTTACCCGTCACGCGGGAGGAATTCGAGGTCCGCTCTGCCTTACTGCACATGCTACAAGAAGCGGAGCAATATTTACGTTTAAAACAACGCTACGTTAATCAAAAGAAATAAAACATCGTCGAAGCGAACGTACCGATCAGGAAGATTGCTAAAATCCCGATTGTTGTCCATTTAATGATGCGTTGTTGTTTCGATGGTTTTGCCATATCCACTACTCCTCTCTTACATCAACTGATTAATGCCATTGTACAAACAACCTTTCAGAAGTGCAAATGACGATGGGGATGGTATACTAAAAAAGCGCTAATGGATTGAAACATATTAGGAGGAGGGTTTTGTCATGGTCAATGAACAACGCGTATTAGATACGTTTTTAGAACTTGTCCAGATTGATTCGGAATCAAAAGAGGAGGCACGGATTTGTGCTCACTTGAAAAAAACGTTCGAGGATCTCGGATGTGATGTGTTTGAGGATGACGCTTCGTCTAAGACCGAACATAAAGGAAATAACTTGATCGTCACACTTCCAGCAACAAAAGAAGGGGTCGACAAAATTTATTTCACTTCCCATATGGACACGGTATTTCCGGGGCAAGGCATTAAACCAATCATCGAGGACGGTTACGTCAAGACGGACGGCACAACGATTCTTGGGGCAGATGATAAAACAGGTCTCGCATCTCTGATCGAACTCGTGCATGTATTGAATGAAACGAAACAACCTCACGGGAAAATTCAGTTCGTCATCACAGTCGGTGAAGAATCTGGACTTGTCGGTGCGATGGTTCTTGACCCATCAAAAATCGATGCCGATTACGGTTTTGCACTCGATTCAGATGGAAAAGTCGGAGACATCATTACAGCTGCTCCAACGCAAGCAAAAGTCAATGCGAAGATTTTCGGGAAAACAGCTCACGCTGGTGTCGCACCGGAAAAAGGTGTCTCGGCGATTACGATTGCGTCAAAAGCAATCGCGAAAATGCCGCTCGGTCGGATTGATGAAGAGACGACAGCGAACATCGGACGGTTCAGCGGTGGTGGTCCATCAACGAACATCGTTTGTGATTATGTCGAAATCTTCGCGGAAGCACGGTCACTTGTCGCTCCGAAGATGGAAGCACAGACAGAGAAGATGAAAGCGGCGTTCGAAGAAGCTGCAGCAGAGCTTGGTGGTCGTGCTGAAGTTGAAGTCAAAGTCATGTACCCGGGCTTCAAGTTCGAGGATGGAGATCAAGTCGTCGAAGTCGCGAAAGCAGCGATCACACAACTCGGACGCACGCCACGCCTCTTACATTCTGGTGGTGGATCAGATGCCAACGTCATTGCTGGTTTTGGTATCCCAACGGTCAACTTGGCTGTCGGATATGAAGATATCCACACGACGAATGAGAAGATGCCAATCGAAGAACTCGTCAAAACAGCGGAACTGTGCGTGACGTTAGTTGATTACATCACGAACAAATAAGCTGATGAAACACAAAAAAGAGTGTACCGCAACATTGCGGTACACTCTTTATCATTGTACGATTAAACTACTTGAGGACGATCAACATATTCCATAGACTCTAGAACGAGTTCTTCTGTACATAATAAGGTCGAAGCGATTTCATCAATTTGAATCGACTTTCCGTATTTTTGCCGATAACTCTCGTTCAGTTTGCGGGCTTCCCGGACGATGCGGGCATAGGTCCGTTCAATCTTAGTCATGGAAAAAACCACCTTCCAAATCTGAATAGGTACAGTTTACCATGCTTCACTAGAAGAAAGGTGTATTTTGTGTATAAAAAATGCTAATTTTACGAAAAGGGGAAAAAGATGGAATTTTATTTTTTAGGGACAGGAGCCGGTATGCCGTCGAAACAACGAAACGTCACATCGATTGCCTTGTTACACCCCAAAATGACCTGGTTGTTCGATTGTGGAGAAGCAACGCAACATCAAATCTTACACAGCCCGATCAAACCACGAAAAGTCAACGCAATCTTCATTACCCATTTACATGGGGATCATATCTTTGGTTTACCAGGATTCATTAGCACAAGAGCAGCGCTTGAAGGCACGACACCGCTAACGATCTATGGACCGACCGGGATCAAGGAATGGATGGACGCGACATTACGCATCACAGGAACATATCTACGTTATCCACTCCGGATCGTTGAAGTCGAAGACGGTCAAACCTATGAACAGGACGGATTCCGCGTGACGGCGCGGTCGCTTGAGCATCGTTTCCCGGCGTTCGGGTACCGACTCGAAGGACCAGAAGAGCGGGGTGCCTTGCGCGTTGATGCACTGAAGACACTTGGAGTGCCATCTGGCCCGATCTATCGCCGAATCACATTGGAAGATACCTTCGAATTCGAAGGAACAGTCTATACGTCGTCCGACTTTTTAGAATCACCAAAACCAGGGATCAAGCTAGCGGTTCTTGGCGATACGATGCCATGCGCGGCCTCGGTCGAACTGGCGCGAGATGTTGATGTATTAGTCCATGAAGCGACGTTTGCTGATCGGGAAGTCGAACATGCGGGGCGCTTCGGTCACTCGACCGCTCGACAGGCAGCTGTCATTGCAGAAACGGCCCAGGCGAAAAAGCTTCTATTGACGCATGTATCTGCTCGTTATGTCGATCAGGAAGAAGTACTGGAACAAGAGGCACGAGAAGTATTCGCGAACAGCCATCTCATGTTTGATCACCGGGTCGTCCCGGTCAAAGGGTAGACGATGGACTTTCTCATTCTATGGGCACTCTTTTTACTGGCTGCTAGCGGATTAGGTTTTTTGCTCGAACGTCGGACGGAAAAAGAAAAATACTTGTACATGAAGTTCATTTTTTATGCGTGCCTCGGTGCCGTGTCGTTTCCAGTCTATGATATTCAGTTACCGCTCGGCATCATCATTTTCCTGATCGTCCTGCACCCTAAAAAGAACTCGCGTTATAAACGGTACATGGCACTCTTTGGGTTCTTATTCTTCCTGTTCCAACTATTTCTCGGTCCGTTTGATGCTGGAATGTTGCGGGAAGAAACACAACAGATTGGTCGTGTGACGATCACGGATGACTCATTCGACAATTTCCTTTCTCAAATCGAACGACGTGTCGGTGAAGAGGGACTGCGGATGGAACAAAGTCAGTTGATGTTCGATCGTGGTGGGAATCTTAGGAACGCATCGTTTGAGATGCTCGTCGAAACACCGAAACGCTTCATTCGTTACGATGTGAGTTACCAGGAGCTGACAGGAACGATTTCCTATCGACCACGTGAAGAGTTAACGACGAAATCGTTGACGTCGTATTACCAGAAACTGATTGATGCGAATCAATCATTTGAGACGTTACGAAAACTGTCGATTCATGAAATCTTACATGATTCCAAAACACCCTACGTCGAGATGGATCTCGATGGGCTCTATGAAACGTTTAGTCTGCAGGATGCAACGGTCTTCTTGATTGATGACGAAGGAAAACTGATTCCGTACGTCAATACAGGGGACGATGTCTTAGCGAATGCAGTCCGTCTGACCTATTACCGTTCTGACGGTCAATCCTTACGTGATAAAACTATTCTGTTATACAATTACAGCTTTGAGACATCAAGGCGAAAAGGAGTCGTACGATGAAAAAATGGTTATTTGCTGCAAGTATCGTGTTACTTGCCGGTTGCGCGGAAGCAAAAGAGGAACAACAAACAGCGTCTTGTGAGGCGGAAGTCAAGGTATCGGTCGTAGATCACGTTAAGGATAAGACGTTGTTTGATAAAGACGTATGCTTGAACGAAAAAGATACAGCACTGGATGCACTTGAAGATACGACGCTCGATGTCGTCAAAACAGGCAAAGGTGAGATGGCATATGTCACGGCAGTCGATGGGATTCGAGAGAAATCAGCTGGAGCAGGTAGTGGCTGGGTCTTCGGAGTCAACGGCAAACCAGGCGAAGTCGGTGCCGGAAGTTATGAACTGAAAAAAGGAGATCGTCTCGAATGGCGATTTGAAAAAGATGCAATGGCTTATTTTGAGTAAACCAGAACGGGAGCGACTTCACCCAGTGAACGTCGCTCTCTTTTTCATCGGGATGATTACGATCCCATTCGTCCTCACACACAATCAATCAGTGATCGTCGTCTATCATCTGCTGTTGTTTTTATTCGTTCAAGAACGGACTATTTTTCGATATCTGTTACTTCCAGCCCTCTATGCCGTCATGATGTGTGTCCCGCTTCTTTATGGTGCAAGTATCGACACAATAGCGATTTATGAAACGACGGTCCAAGTGACGCTATTCATCACCTCGAGTCAGTGGATTTTTACGTTGGTTCGACTCGATCAGATGGGACCGTTGTTTCGCTTCTTACCACGACTGACGCGATTGACAGGTATGGTGCTGGCGCTGATTCCGTCTTTCTTACGAACCTGGCCCGAAGTCAAGATGAGTCATCCGGATGCGTCACTTGCTGTTCGACTAGAGCGGATGGCAGCCTATCATATCCTACCAATTGAAGCGGTACCGTCTCGTTTAAGGCCGATCACGCGACGTGATGTTCAGACAGGCTTATTACTTGCGACAGGACTGGTTCTTTGTCTGACACCATGGGCAATCATTCCGGCGATGATTTTGCCCATAGTGCTATTATTTACAAAAGGAGGAATCCGGGATGCCTATCATGTATACCGACACCAATCGCGAAGAGCGACTACGTCAACAGGCGAGCGAACATGAACAACCCGTCTTGACACCGGAGCACTTACTACATGGACGTGTCCGAGATCTTCTGGCGACGGATTCCTTGTTTCGGGCAGGAGAACTCGCGACCTTGCTTGGACTAGAAGCTTTTTTTGAAGCGGAGTCGAGTGAACTCTCATCCGGAGAACAACAGCTCGTCGGACTCGGTCATGCGTTGTCTTCGTCACCAAAGACGCTGTTCTTGTCGGAACCGTTTCTCTTTCTTGATCATGTCAGGCGAAAGCGATTGATGGGATTGCTTGAAGAAATCGAACGACGGTTTGGTTGTCAGATTCATTGCTCGATGACGATACAATCCGACTTGTCAATTACGAGTCGCGCTACTGAATTGACAGGTCGTACCCTGAATCGGATCGAAAACGTCCAACACCGTTATCCGTTACAGACAAGCTATGCACTCGCAACAGAAAAATTGTCGTTTCATCAAGGTGAACGCATTGCGATCATTGGTGCGAATGGTAGTGGGAAATCGACGTTACTACGACTCGCGCTCGGTGTCGAGCGACCGCTGTACGGAAAAGTCCGGCGGTGGGGGGAGACGCATTATGTACCAGCGCATCCGATGCTTGCGCCATTAGACGATCGAAGCGGTAGTTTTACGACACAAAAAAAACGTCTCTTGGACGGTATCGATTGGAGTAAAGACAGCTATTACTTTGATGAGCCGACAGCGGGTCTCGATGACATGGATCGAACGACTTTCATCAATTCGTGGAATACGAACCCGACAACGCTCATTGTCATGGCGACGCATGACTCAGCTCTGATTCGAGCAGCACAGCGCATCATCTATCTCGTGCACGGAGAAGTAGCGTTTGACGGACCAACGGAGCAATTTTTACGTGAAAGCCGGCTATTTGTATGATCGTCGCAACGATTCTGATTATGGGTCTGTTCTTGATCATCTTCGAAAAACTACCGATGACGGATCAACGATTACGGTTCATCGCTATCATCACGGCAGCGGCAATCGTTGGACGATTGTTGTTCTCCAGTTTGCCGAACGTCCAGCCGGCAACGGCACTCATCTTATTAGTAGCCGTCTTCATCCATCCGATCGTCGGTGCCATTTCTGGGATGCTTGTCGTCGTGTTAACGAGCTTGTTTCTCGGAAGCGGTCCGTTCGTCCTCTTTCAAGCGCTGGCGTATGCGACAATTGCCAGTCTGGGATTCGTTCCGTTTCTTCGTTACCGGCTCGTGTTGACCGGGTATGCCTTTTTCGCTGGTTTTCTGTATGGCTGGGTAAGTAATCTCGGTTTCTTGGTATTGACCGGATTTTCGTGGCAGGCTTTCTTCACCTTGCTTGTGACCGGGGGAACGTTTGATATGCTTCACGGATTCAGTAACGCGATCTTCATTTGGATATTGTTTCCGATTTTTTTACGAATTATGCATTCATTCGATGAAAAGAGGGGTACAGAATAGTAACATACCGAACAGGAGGGAAGGCATATGCTGGGATCGTCGATTTCGCTTGCTTATGTCGTCATGTTGCTCATCGTCTCGAGTGTCGGCTTAGTGTTTGGCAGTATTCTGTTGATGAAAGGTACGATTAGAGGACGTTACGCTGCTTGTTACTTACTTGCTGCCGCCATCTTTCCAAGCGCCATGCTCATTACCTCGTCAGAAGGATTACTTTGGCAACATTTACGATTCGAGAGTTCATGGTTCCTCGCGATTGTCTCCTGGTTACTCGTCTTATCGACGGGCTATATCGTCTCGATCACGGGTGCGCTCGTCATTCGTTATCTGTATCGCTATACGACGACGTTCGATCGCGTCAAACGTTATGCGACGCGGCGTTTTCGTCATCACGAGGCATAAATACAAAAACGGAAGAACCAGCTAGCTGGTCCTTCCGTTTTTTTCATGAATTCGCGTACAGGAGTTCTTCTTCTGTCGACGATTCTTGCTGGCGAGCAGGATCTTGGATTCGACCTGTCACTTCTGTTAACAGGCGGCGTGGCAAGAGACGAGACAAGGAAACCATGGCGCGGTTGCTCGCACCTGGAACAACGACGCGACGCCCTTTGAGCATACCGCGATACCCAGCGAAGGCGACGAGGTGTGACGGCATACTCTTGAACGGTAGCGTGATGTTCGCCCGGTCGAAGAAGTTCGTATCAGTCGGTCCCGGACAGAGGCAGGTTACGCTGACGCCAGAGCCGTCGACTTCCGTTGCCAGTGCTTCCGAGAACGACAGGACATAGGCTTTTGTCGCGTAGTAGACGCTCATGTACGGTCCTGGCATGAAGGCGGCAACGGATGCGACATTCAGGATGCGTCCGAAGCCGCGCTCAACCATTCCTGGTAAAAGACGTTTCGTCAAATCCGTCAAGGCGACGACGTTGACCTGGATTGAGTTGATGTCTTCTGTTGGATCGATTTCCGCAAAGCGTCCCGACGTAGCGAAGCCAGCGTTATTGAACAATAGATCGACTGTCAATTCTTGCTCCTCTAAGTACTGCACGAGACGATCAACGCTGTCGCTTAGTGATAAATCAGCAGCGAATACATAGACTTTAATCTGATAGCGTTTTTCAAGGACCTGTTGCAGTTCCTTGAGTTTCTTCTCATTGCGGGCAACGAGGACACAATCGAAACCGTCTCGCGCCGCAAGGACAGCGAGATCGAGTCCGATTCCACCCGATGCACCGGTAATCAGTGCCGTTTTTCGTAACATAGGACATTCCTCCATTCGAAATCGTGAATCTGAGTCTAGTGTATACCATTCCATACCGTTCCCGCGAATCCTGTTTCGTAAGCATTTACTTTTCTTATCACTGGTTCAACCAGTATGATAGAACAGTAGAGGGGAAGTGGAACAGATGAGGAAAAAAGTAACCGTCGCCTTGTTGCTCGCGACGTTTTTAGCTGCGATCGAGGGGACGATCGTCGCAACAGCTACGCCTGTCATGGCGAGTGAACTGAACGGGGCGAAATTAGTCAGTTGGATCTTTGCCGGGTTCTTATTGTTCATGGCGGTCTCGACGCCGATTTACGGAAAGATGGCAGATTTATATGGGAGAAAACGGGTTCTATTATTCGGGATTGGTGTCTTCACCGTCGCGTCACTAGCCTGTGGACTTGCTCAATCGATGGAGATGTTGATCGTCTTTCGCGCCGTCCAAGGCATCGGGGCAGGAGCCGTATTGCCGATTGCGATGACGATCATTGGTGATTTGTATACATATGAGGAACGAGGTAAGATTCAAGGGGTTCTGAGCGCGGTTTGGGGAATCTCGGGTGTCGCTGGACCACTCGTCGGTGGATTCCTCGTCGAATCGCTCTCGTGGCGGTATATTTTCTTACTAAACGTACCGTTTGCGTTATTGTCGTTCTTCATGATCGTCGTTTACTACAAAGAGACAGTCCGTGAAACGGAGCGGAAAATCGATTACCGGGGTGCCTTGTTGTTTGCGCTCGGGATGAGTGCGTTTCTGTACGGCTTATTGTCGGGGAGTGAGTCGGAGACGTTCTTGCGTCCGATCATTCTAGCGAGCTTTTTCATCAGTTTCGTTTTATTGTTCACATTTTATCGGGTCGAGAAAAAGGCGAGCGATCCACTCTTACCGCCAGCAGTCATTCGCCATCCGGTCATTCTCGTGATCAACTTAGCGGTCTTCTTTTCCGCATGGGTGCTCGTCTCGATGTCAGCGTATATTCCGATCTTCGCCCAAGGGGTACTCGGGAAGAGTCCGACCGAAGCCGGTTTCATGTTGATGCCACTGTCGCTTTTTTGGACGCTGACCGCCATCATCGGTGGACGGACGATTGGTGTGGCTTCACCCCGGTACCGGACGATGACCGGAATGGGACTGCTGATCGTTGGTACGACGATTTTATCGTTGATCACGCGCGAATCAAGTGATGTCTTCATCTATCTTGCCGTTTCGCTGATCGGAATTGGTTTTGGTCTCTCACAACCGGTCTTTATGGTCGTCTTGCAGACTTCCGTCGATTGGTCACTTCGTGGCTCAGCGACCGCCGTCAACTCGTTCTTGAGTACGACGGGGCAGACGCTCGGTGTTGCAATCTTTGGTACGATCTTCAACCTATCAATCCTTCGTTCGTTTGCAGCGTCGGACACGCTGTCAGGGTACGCGATTGATCCATTCTTCCAATCGAGTACGGCAAAAACGTTCGGACAGGACGTGCAGTATGCGGCAGAAATCGCGTTATCACATGGATTACGTTACATCTTCATTGGTGGGGTCGTTTGTGCCATTCTTGCGTTTGCGATGACCTGGCGTTTACCGAAAGTTCGACCTGACGATCCACGATCGTAATGAAAAAGCGAACCAGGATGATGATCATCTTGGTTCGCTTTTGTTGTTAAGAAGATTGACTAGTGGCACTCTCACGCTGGGCGAGCTGTTCACGGATGTCACGTTCATTGCGTCGGAGGAACAATCCGATTCCGATCAACAGTAAAGCGGCACCGGTGATTTGAATCCATGTTAGCTTCTCGTCAAACAGATAGTATCCGAAGATCATCCCCCAAACCGCTTCGCCAAGAATCGTGATGCTGACAATGCTGGCACTGACACGAGCGAGCGCCCAGTTAAATAAATTGTGCCCGAGTAACGTCGGGAAGACCGCCAGAAGAATATACAGCCACCAATCCTGTTGAAACGCAGCAACGAGATTCGTTGATTGAATCAAAGATAACAAGAGCAAGACGAGCGACGCGACGGCGTAGACACCGAACGAATAGAGATTCGTCGAAACGCTTGTGCGAACGTGTTGACCGAGCAACCAGTAACCAGCAACTAAAATCGTTGCAAGCAAAGCAAGACCGTCCCCGATCAAGGCGCGCATGCCGACGGCGATATCTCCGTAAGCGACGAGACCGCCACCAAATAAAGCGACAGCAACGAACAGGAGTGCCTTGCGCGACGGGTGTTGTTTGAAGAATAACGCGTTACCGGCAAGGACAAAAATCGGACTCGCGGTCACGAAGAGCGTTGAGCTCGCAACTGTCGTATAATCAAGAGAGAGGAACCACAGCCAAAAATGCCCGGCGAGCAAAATGCCACTTAACAGCATATGCCGGATCGTCGACGAACTGAGTTGCAATAGTTCCTTCAATCGAATGAGTGGGAGCAACAACAAGGTCGAGAACAACATGCGGTAAAAGGCGACAGCCTCGATCGGGGTCTCCGCCCACTTGACGAAGATTGCCGATGTTGAAATAAAGAATAAAGCCATGAATAACGTAAAATAGGGCATGGGTACCTCCACATGTCTGAAGTAAGGAAATGAGGGTGAAGCGTGTGCAATTGATCATTGCTGAAAAACCAAAACAAGCGGAAAAACTGGCAGCTCCGTATCCGTCCGTGAAGCGGGACGGCTACATTGAAATCAAACCATGTGACCGGTTTCCGCAAGGAGCAAAACTCGCTTATGCGGTCGGGCACTTATGTGAACTGCAGGAGCCGGCGCATTATGACGCCAAATGGAAACGATGGAACTACGATCATTTGCCAATCATCCCGGAACGATTTGATTACCGACTGGCAAAAGGCAAGAGTAAACCATACCAGGTCATCAAGAAATTATTGAATGAGCGGACGACGACTTCCATCATTATAGCATCGGATGCCGAGCGAGAGGGAGAGGCAATCGTCCGATTGATCTTACGTCTCGCGAACAACGCGAAACCACTGCAACGACTCTGGATTTCGAGTCTGACGCCTCAAGCGGTTGACCATGGGTTTGCGAACCTGCTCGATGGCAAAGAAACGGAGAACATTTTTCACGAGGCGATGAGTCGCGCTTGCGCCGATTGGCTGATCGGGATGAATGCGTCCCGTGCGTATACGACGTTACTGAAGAAGAAGGGCATCGCCGACGTCTTTTCTCTCGGACGGGTCCAGACACCGACGCTCGCACTGATCGTCGAACGGGAAAAACAGATCGAGAATTTCCGACCGGAGACGTACTACGAAGTCGAGGCGGATTTTACGCGATACAAAGGAAAATACCTCAATGCAAAGAAACAGACGAAGCTGAGTGACCGGGAACAGGCACAAGCGATCGTCGATCGGACGAAAGGAACCGGAGTCGTCGCATCGATCGAGAAAAAGCGGCAGACGGAACGACCGCCGTTTTGGTTCAGTTTGTCGCTCTTACAAACAGAAGCGAGCCGACGGTTTGGTCTCGGTGCAAAAGAGACACTCGATATCGCGCAAAAGCTCTATATCCGTGGTTGGATCAGTTATCCGCGAACGGACTCTTCCTTCGTGACGAAAGAGGAGGCGGGACAGTTCCCGGTCATTCTTGATCGCTTACTGAAGCAAGCGGAATATAGCCCGATCAAGGATGTCTTGACGAATAATCCGGCCAACGATAAACGCTACGTCAATCCGGCGAAGGTCAGCGACCACTATGCGATCATTCCAACAGAAGAAGCGGGTGCCGTCGCCAAGTTATCTGGTCGGGACGCGCAAGTCTATGACTTGATTGTCCGTCGATTCCTTGCCGCCTTTGCACCGGACGCCGTCTCGGAGAAGACAGAAATCGTGACGACACGCGAGATGGATCGCTTTTTGACACGTGGCAGTCGGACGATTGATCCGGGCTTTAAACAGGTCTTACAAATCGAGTCAAAGGAAGTCGAATTACCAGCCGTCGAACAAGGACAAGAGATGCCGATCAAAGGCTGCCGTCTGCTCGAGAAACAAACGGAGCCACCGAAACGTTATACAGAAGGGACACTCATCCTCGGTATGAAAACAGCCGGTAAGTTGCTTGAAGACGAGCTGCAAGCGATCATGAAGGAAGTCGAAGGACTCGGGACGGAAGCGACTCGTGCCGGGATCATTGATGGATTAAAACGACGGGAGTACATCAAGCTCGTCAAAAAAGAGATTCATCCGACGCCAAAAGGTCGGATATTGATCGATGCCGTGACGGGAAGCATTCTTGCTTCGCCAGAGATGACAGCGAAGTGGGAGAGCCGGTTAGAGCAGATCGGCAAAGGGGAAGCGTCTGCTGCCCAGTTCATCGAACAGGCGAAAAAATTGTCGGAGCATCTCGTCGTCGATGCCAAACAACGAATCGAACAACTCGCTGTTGATCCAACACAAGTCAAAAGCAAATCACCGCGTGGAGCAACGAATCGCCCGGTCGGTCCATGTCCACTATGCCAGTCAGCAGTGCTTGATCGTGGGAAGTTTTATGGTTGCAGTGGATACCAGAAGAATAACTGTGGTTTTACATTACCGAAAACGATTCTAGGTGCCCGACTGACACAAACGGAAGTTAAAAAAGTACTCGCTGGTCAAAAAACAAAACCGCTCGAGATGAAAAAGAATGCGCGTCAGTTCAAGGCGATGCTCTATCTCGAACGCGATCAATTAAAATTCGAATTCACGAAAGGGGAAGACTGATGCAATACGAACTGATTCAAAATCAAACGTTTCGTCCTGTCTTTGAACGACTGTTACAGGAAGGGCGCCGCTTGACGGTCTGGTTTCCGGATCATATCGAGGTACAGTCGGCAGAAGGACTCGTCGAAGAAGCAGAAGAACTGTTTGGTGTGACTGCGGAAGTGATCGATGATCCACAATCATTCGGCAAGCATATCCTGCTTCCATATTTGACGGAAGTCGAGCACCGGGAAGATGGCTTCATCCGCTACGAAGCCGAGCTGACGGAAGAGTTACGCCAACTCGTACGCGAATTGACGTTACCGATGTTGACCGAAGGCGACTTCGAGGTGTTGTATTCGTATCAAATCGAGACGGAGACGGAACGCTTCTTCGTTGAAGACTGGTTCCAAGCTGATTTGCAAAAACTACCTAACTAAGTGAAACTTCCTTGAAGAGGATGACGTAGGATAAGTGATCGTCATCATTCTAGTCATTTGGAGGGTTCACTATGTTCACAGTAGCATTCATGGAAAGCGAATTGGGAGGCGACGGCTTCTTCTCGGGCATGCCGATTTTTATGGTCGGATTTTTCGTTCTCATCATCGGTTTTATTCTGTTCGGAGTCATATCTGCAGCCTCAAAGGGGATCTCAACGAATTCTTTGACGCAGCAACTGCGCGAGCATGCGGCGCGTCTCGTGAGTCCGGGTGAATCGGACGCACTGAACTACGTCGCATACTTAAAGACGTTGACACGGTTTCCGGTCGAAAAGACGAATCTTGAACCATTCCGGATTGCGACTGGTATCTTAAAGCTCGTTCAAGGGACAGATCTAATCTCTGAAACGATTAAAAAGCAGATCGAAGTCCAGTACTTACGGCTCGGCATTTTAGATGCGGATCATTTAGCTGATGAACAGCCGGTCCATCGACATCACCATCACCATTAAAAAGAGTCCTAAGGGCTCTTTTTTTGTTGAAAACGGTTGAATTGTGACATCTAATTGTCATATACAATGATTTAGATTAAAGTTGTATGAAATTGAAATCTTTTTGAGCAGAATACTGTGTATCGATTGAAAAAAGTTTACAATGAATGAACGGGAATACCTTTATTGCTGGAGAAAGATAAAGGGAAAGGAGTTGAATTCCTTTAATGAAAACATGGCTGAATCGAACGATTGGACGGCAAATCATGTCTGCGTTTTATGTGATTTTTCTGACACTGCTGCTAACGACAGGTGGTGTCTACCTATATACGAAACAACAGGTGGATGAATCACGCCAAGAATTAAAGATGTTAAACGAACATCGGACACGAGCGACGGATTTATACGAATCATGGCAAAGTATGCAGTACGAGATGCGTGGCTTCGTCTTGCTTGGTGACGAAGAGATGTTAAAAGAAATCGAAGCAAAGAAAAATGGTATCAATCAACAAACGACGTGGTTCGAGCGCAATGCACGTTTCAAAGAAGAACGGCAGTATGCAACGGACGCACGGGAACTCTATACAGCGTATACCCAACGCGTCATGCCGAGCCTCGTCAATTATGTCGCGGCGAAAAAAGACGGCAAAGTGACGGAACCGTTCTTGAAGATGCCGACGCTTGGAAAGGTCACAAAATCAAAACCACTCGATCCACAGCGGAAGTTTAACATCAAGACGAAGAGTGCGGCTGATATGAGTTCAAGTATCGTTGATATGGAGACGGTCTTTACGAAATATCGTAATTCCTTAAACGATCAAGAGATGGCAGCGCAAGAGCGGCTTGGTAAACAAGTCAACTCATCGCAAATTCTCGGAGCAGTCAATATCGCAATCCTCTTATTGATTACTCTCGTTTTCGTCCGACCATTCGTCCGCCGCTTGACGCGTCAGTTGCGTCAGTTGAACCGGGAAAGTGGACGACTCGCTAAAGGTGAGGATGCGGCACCAATCGTCATCACGAATCGTCAAGATGAGATCGGTGAATTGACGACGACGTTCAATCAGATGGCAGCCGCCATTTCGGGGCAAAAGCACCAGCTTGTCGCGAGTAACGACGAACTACAAAGTCAACAGGAAGAATTAATTGCCCAGCAAGAAGAGCTTCAATCGCAACAGGAAGAACTCGAAGAGGCACTCGATGTCACGTTACGCAATGAGACCCATTTGCGTTATCGCAATGAGTTGACCGAAACGCTTGCTTCTCGTGAAACATTGACGGCGTATCCGGCGATCATTGAAAAATTGATTACAATCACCGGTGCCGAACTCGGAGCCATCGTCTTCTTAGAGCAAGACCGTTATACGGATCTCGTTTCGTACGGGATGACGGCAGACCAAGAGCATCAGTTGTTGCATGCTTCGACATCACTACTCAAACGCGCACGTTTAAATAAACGTGCTGTACGCTCCAGTAAACAAGTGGCGAGTCATCATCCGTTGCCTTATCCGTACACAATGTATGAGATCGTCGTACCAGTGATGGACCCGGCGACGAATACGATGATTGCAAGTATCTACCTCGTTCGTTACCGGGATGCCTTCACGGAAGACCAGACGGACGAAATCTGGTCGTTCTCCCGCCAATTGGCACTATCCTTGCTCCGGATGCGTGTTTTTGAAGAAGTCGAACGGGAGCGTGAAAAGACATCAAAACTCCTACATTCGATTCGAGAAGCTGTCATTTATATCGAAGGGGAGATAATTTTTGCCAATAAACCATTGCTCGCCTTGTTCCATCACCCGGCGCACGATCAAGTGACGGATGAAGGTCTAATGACGCTTGACGTCAAAATCGAAGAACTAGCGGTACAGGTTGATCAACACGAAGCGTTCCTAGCGTACATGGATCAAATATGCAATCAGGAAGTTCCGACAGAGAGTTTGTCGCTGTCCCTCAATAAGGAAGAACGATTCGTCACGTTATATGCAGAGGAAATTCATTACGGTGGTTGTTTCCGCGGTACGATGCTCGTCTTACGTGACGTGACGGCAGAGACGGCGATCGACCGGATGAAATCGGAATTCGTCTCGACCGTATCGCATGAGTTACGGACTCCGCTTGCCTCGATTTACGGCTATACAGAATTGATGCTTGCGCGAGACGTCAATGAATCAAAACGTCAGCGGTATCTCGAGACGATTCATGGGGAAACCGAACGGTTGACGAACCTCGTCAACGACTTCCTCGATGTTCAGCGGATGGAATCGAGTCAGCAACAGTATGACTTTAAACCGCTTGATTTGACGAAAGTCATTCAGGAAACGGTCGAGTTCCATACGGCTTCGGCAAAAGATCACGAGCTAGTCCTTGATTTTGAAGAAACGACGACGGGTCGGATTCATGCTGATGAACAAAAAATGCGCCAGCTGTTCACGAATCTGATCAACAATGCGATCAAGTATTCACCGGATGGTGGTCAGATCACGATTACGATGCGTCAAGTCGAAGATCGTGTCCAGCTGATGATCGAAGACGAAGGAATCGGCATTCCGCGTCACGCGTTACCACAACTGTTCAGTAAGTTCTACCGAGTCGATAATTCGGATAGTCGAAAAATCGGCGGTACCGGTCTCGGTCTTGCGATTTGTCAGGAAATCGTTCGTTCACACGAAGGAATGATCCATGTCGAATCAACGGAAGGTGTCGGTTCCGCGTTCATCGTCGAACTACCGATCGTCCAGTCCGTCATACCGGTCACGGAATCGGCAGATGAATGTTAATGTCAAAAACGTTCTTTGATTTTTTCAATCAAAGGGCGTTTTTTTGTTGGTTTCCTCTGCAAAACGGGAACGGATTACTATCAAACTGAAAGGAAGTGAGGAGATGCGGCGAAGCAGATGGCCTTGTTAAGTCCGACGATCACTCATTCTTTGGATCCTGATCGAAGCCAGTAGTTCGTTCATTCCAGCGTATGTGATTGAGCGCTTTTACTGGGAAGGCCGGGGAATGAGTATTGCCGACGTTGTCATCGCAGAGATTGTCTTTGCTTGGGTCATGCTGATTGGTGAGGTTCCGTTTGGTTTGTTATCCGACCGGTGGGGGAAAAAGCCGTTCATTCTGGTTGGTTTCGTATGCGAGTGGTTGTCATTCACTGTGTTGCTTGAAGCCTACTCACTATCTGCCTTCCTTTTGGCGATGATCCTTGCCGGGATCGGTGGCGCAGCACTTAGTGGAGCGCTTGAAGCCCACGTCTATGAAACATTGCGAATGCATAGGATAGAGGAGCGATTCGAGACGGTCTGGCGAAAGATCTCGATTGGTGGTTTGTTAACGTCCGGACTCGCAGCACTCGTCGGTAGTTACGCCGCACAATCGGTAGACTTGATCTGGCACTATTACGTGTCCTGGTGGGTTTTGCTCGGAACAATACTCCTGACGTTTTTCTTAAAGGAAGCATCGCGAGAACAAGACGGAGAGACGAGTTCGTTGAAGACGTTGCTAAACGGTTTTTCGTTTCGACGCGTCTACGTCCGAATTCTTTGTCTTGTCTTGTTATACGGGGCGACGATTGATTTCGTCGATGAGTTTTGGCAACTCTATCTACGGGATCAAACGATACCGATGATCTATATGGGTCTCGTTTTCGTGTTATTCCAAATCATGCAGGCGATCGGTGCGTCCTTATCTCGTTTCCGGTCACCTGTCGGATGGGCGATAATCTATATCGTGTGTCTTGCGGGATTGTCGGTTGCCTCCCCGCTTGTCAGTATCGGGTTACTCGGCATGCTGTACTTGTGCTACGGCTGGGCTGAGCCGTATGTGACGACAGTTATTCAAGAAGTAGCGCCAGAAAGCGGACGTGCGACGTTTGCGTCGATGATCTCGGTCATTGAACGTTTAGCTGTGCTTGGAACCGGTACGCTGTTCGTCTTCGTCGAACGTGTCTTCTCGCTTCAGATGACCTATGCCGCGCTCGGTCTCGTCTCACTTATGTTGCTTCTATTGTATGGTGTGACGTGAACGCGTCAGAACTGAATCAAAAAAAGGACAAAGGTGCATTGACCTTTGTCCTTTTGACTGTCATTTATTACGACACGTGTCGTTGTTCCTGAGAGGAACGTGCTAATACTTGGCGAGCCGGTTGCCACATCAATAAGGAGAGGACGCCTGCAAGCGCATAGACGAGCTCGATCGCAAACATATCGGCAAGCCATCCGAACAATAGACTACCGAGACAGAAGCAGAGTGCATAAACGGTTTGTTGTACGCTGTAGACATATGGTAACCGCTCGAGTGGTGTCGTCGTTTGCAACAACGTATTCAGCTCAATTGCCCGGACTTGACTCGCAAACCCTTGGAACAGACAGGCGATCACGGCAAGTGTGACGACTGGAGCGAAGGCAAACAAGAAGGTCGCCCCAATTGATAAACCGATACTGCGATAAAGCAACGAACGTGTTCTGTGTCGACATAACATCATGTAACTGCCGGCAATCATGCTCAGCAGATAGAAGGCGTTCAAGATACCCCACCAGCGTTCCGATAGCTGGAAATGTGTATCGATGTAGACGAGGAACAGAGCAGAAATCCAAGCCGTACTGACGAACGCATCGATTCCGACGAGATACGTGTTGGCTTTCGCGAAAGGATGCGTTCGCGTGTAGCGAATACTCGACCGGAAGGAGACGTCTTCCTCTTCCATCGAAGGGTCGGGTAGAGAGCGGACGCTTCGATAGAACAGATAGCTGATGAGACTGGCACCTAAAAACAGACCAGCCGAGACGGACAAGACGGAAAGAGGGGATAACAAGCTGACCAGGATGGCGCCGAGCGGCCACATGATGAGCTGAATCACTTGATTCGAACCTTGTACGAGACTGTTAGCTTTTTGGACATCCTGACACAGTCGAGGGATGAAGGCACTTTCGATCGGACGAGCAAATCCGTCGAAGAAAGCGATACACCCAACGAGTGCGAGGACGAGAGGCAGTGGTAGATCAAATCCCCAGATGACGCCTAAGAGGATCGTCTTGAGGAGTTGACTGCCGAACAACAAGGAGGCATGAGGAACACGTTGAGCGACTTGGGCGAATAAGAAGCCGCTTCCTGTCATGCCTGCTGTGACGAGAACGGGAAACAGGGCAGCGAGACTCGCTTGCCCTGTCGTTTGATAGATCATGGCGATCAGGGAGACGATATAGAGCGCATCTCCCGCATTCGCAATCCATTGACTGACCAATAAAAGCGTAAACCGGTTCATTCTGAATGACCTCCATATCGTACGTATTTAGTTAGGAGTGAGAATTCAGAATGACTTACAACGGACGCCCTCATTTCATGTTTTTTTCTAGTGTAAGAGGAAAAAAATGGATTGTCAATCAGAATCGTGACGGGAGTTCCGGGCAACGAGTGTAAAGGGATCGACCATCGATGTCGCGGCGGCTTCGTCTTGAGCACGAGATACCGATAGCTTGATTGGTTTTAGTTGCTGGCGGAAGCGGAAAGCCCGTTCGAGTCGACTCATGAATAGATTGCTGAAAAAGACAACCAGTGCTAGTCCAATCAATGGAACGAGGAACATATGATTGAGCCACGACGTCGCTGAAAACTGGTTGAAGTAATAACCGAACATCGAGGACCACTCAAAAATCGTTGGGGCAGTTCCGACATGTAAATTAACCGTTCCAGCGAAGAAAATTTTGAAAAGTGATAAGTGAACGAGTAACATCAACGTTTGAATGAACTGTTGCATAAAGACGATTGTCAACGTCGGAATAAGGTGTGGCCAAATATGGTGTCTGAAACGATGCCACGGACTGCCACCGAGCGTCTGAGCGACAATCATGAATTCTTGACTAAGCAACTGACGGGTCTCAGCAATCAGATAAAGCGATAAAGAGGGGAGACCAAGCAAAATCAAGACGATTAATTCGAACGATACACGGTCGAACAACGGTGGGATAGCAGTCGAATCAAAGAACGTAAGTGATGGAAGCAAAATGAGTAACGCGACAAGAGAGAGCGGTAAAACTAAAAATCCATCAAGAATAAGTTTTAAGTATCGATTGACGCGAGCACTTCTAAAAGCTAGCGGAATCGCAATCACTAGCGAAAGAAACATTCGACCGAGCGCAACAATCATACAAATACCGGCTGTCCATTTAAATCCTTCAATCATCAATTGAAAGAGGTCATTGCCAGAGCGGTCTGTACCGAGCCATTGATCACTTGACGGTTTTAGTGGTGACGTCGCAAGGAACGTGCCGTCTTCAGCATACCGGTTCGAAATTTGATCGACTTGACCATCACGGAAGATTGTATTTCCAAAACTAAGCAGCAGTAAACCAGCGAGTAAAACTAAACATAGCCAGAAGATAGGATCTCGCATCAAAGTACGACGCATCAAATGCCCCCTTTCCAGGCGTTCGGAATTAGCCATTCTGCCAGTAAATCAATGATAAAGATCGGCAGATAGATTAAGAACAAGATGACCATCAAAATCGGCATTTGTCCATTATAAAAGACGAACCGGAACATACCTTGGACTTCGAATGTGTATTCAATGATTACGAGACTCGATAAGACCGTAATGATATTCGCTCGGAAAAACAGATAAAACCGATAGATCATTGTCGGAATCAAGTGTTTCCAGAAAAGAGCGGCAGGACGAATCCCTTTAGCCCGTGCAAGTTCAAGGAAAGGAGCAGCTTCCTGTTCGAGTACTTGCGTCGTCAACCATTTGATGAAGAAGAATAGTGTTGTCAACGTTAGGGTAAGAATCGGTAAAAAACGAATGTACTCAGCATAGGATCCCGCAATTTCGATTTTGTCATACCCGGTCGTTTTAAACAGATAAAGGACAAGGAATTGTGAAAGAATGATCCAGAACAGATCCGGAACCATCTCAAGCGTCCGTGTCGTCTGTTTCAGCATCATGCGTGTTTTGCGGCCACTCCGATAAAACAAATAAGCATAAAAAATCGCACACACAGCGGAGACCAGCATAGCTGTCGTAAAGATGATTAACGTCTCTTTAATAAAGGGACTGATGGTAGGAAGCAATAAGAACTCCTTTTGAGCGGTTACGTTAAAATAGGTAATCTCATCAAGTTTCGTTAATTGAGCAAATTGTTGCTTCAGACCTTCCCAGTAGCTTGCTGGGTTGAATTTCATTTGCGCAACGAGCGCCGGAAGGGCGCTGATCGCAATCAAGACAAAAAAAGCCACGATGAGCTGAATTGATTTTCGGGCGATAAAAAACATGAAGGGAAAAACTCCTTTCTTTGGATCCTCAACCGATAGCGAGGATCCGGTCATTGCCAATTTGGATCAACTGACTGTTCATATGTTTCCGGCGCAGTACGTAGCGTTCGAACTGTTGCGTTGCGATGAACGAATCACGCGTCGAGACCGTCGAGAGCGTCATCAGGACATGTTTTAATTGTGGTTGTCCTTCTTGTAATGAGAGATGCGTCATTCGGTTCGCTCCGTCGAGTCGATTGAGGAATAGTTCGATCTTACAGCCTTCTTTGATTAATTCACTGATCAGGAATGCGGCTTGTTCAATGAACGTCTCAAATTGTTGATGGAGACCGTAACCGCTCGGGGCTGATAAATTCAAGGCAATCGTAAACGTATCCTGATTGCTCGTTTCGAACACTTTCGCCTGCAGGCGACCGGTCTTCGCCGTCGCATACCAATCGATTTCTTTTGACGGTTCCGCCGTATAGGGTTTTGCACCAAGTTGAACGAGTTTGTTCTTGAGCGGTGAGTAGCGGTCTGGTCGATCACCGATCCGTAAACGTTGTAAAAGAAGCGGCGTCGCTTGCGCTGTCAAGGACGGTAAAACCGTAAATGAAGGATACGTATCGAACGTAAAGAGATAGACGCCCATCTTCCAAGGCAAGCGAATCGTCAAGATGATCTCATCGAACTCGGCCGGTCCACGGCGAACCGTCTGAATCGGAATCGTCACCGTGTCTTCAGAGTCAATCACTGCATAAAATGTTGCCGGGTGTAGTGGGTCCATCTCCGGGAAGATGACTCCGCCATCTGTGTGCAAACGAAGTGTCGCTTCGAGCCCAAGCTGATTCAAGGCTTCGACGCCGAAGACTTGTAAGTGGAGCGACGTCTGTTCTTGATTGAACATCAGGGATTCATAATGTTTCCATTCGATTGCGACGTCCCGTTGGAGCTGCTTTTCTGTTCGCCCGACGACGAAATGAATCGTCGCCAAAGCTGCGAACAGGAAACCGAGGACGGAAAGACGCGGAATGAAGAGGAAGATGAACGTCATCGTGACGTACAGTGGAAAAAGTCGGCGTTCAAGCCAAAACGGGACGGAATGTTCAATCTGCATGATTCATCACCCCATCTCGACCGGAACCGGCACGTCGTCCAGAATATGCGTCAAGACAGCCGCTTTCGTCGTCTTGATTCCACCTTCAAGTGTCAGTGTCAGGCGGTGGGACAGGACATGTTTTGCAAGATATTTGATATCTTCCGGGATGATGAAGTCGCGTTGATTCAAGAACGCGTAGCTTTGCGAGGCGCGAAGCAACGCAATCGCTCCACGCGGACTGACGCCGACTTCAATGAGTTCATGGTTTCGTGTCGCTTGGACGATATGGAGCAAGTAATCGAGCACGTCTTGCGATGCATGGACGCGGCGTGCCTCTTCCTGCCAGGAAATCAAGTCACCGCCTGACGCGATGCCGACAGCTGACCGACGGACGTTCGTCAGAATCTCAGACAATAACCGGCGTTCGTTCTCAAAATCCGGATAACCGACTTCGATTGCGACCATGAATCGGTCGAGTTGGGCGTCCGGTAGTGGGAACGTTCCTGCCGATTCAATCGGGTTTTGTGTCGCAATGACGAAGAATGGGGCCGGCATCTGATAGGTCGTTCCACCGATCGAGACCTGACGTTCTTCCATCGCTTCGAGCAGTGCCGATTGTGTCCGCGGAACAGCGCGGTTGATCTCATCAATCAAGACGACGTTCGCGAATAATGGACCGCGTTTATTCTCGAACTCCTGCGTCTTTAAGTTGAAGAAGTCTGAACCGATGACGTCTGACGGGAGAAGGTCCGCCGTGAACTGGATCCGCGAGAAGGCACTCTCAAAGCTCTGAGCGAGTGCCTTGGCAAGCATCGTTTTCCCTGTTCCCGGTACATCTTCAAGGAGGATGTGTCCTTCAGCGATGAGTGCCGTCAGACAGAGATCGATGACGTCCGGTTTACCGAGATAGATCGAATTGAGTTGGTCTTTTAATTGTTGTAGTTTCATAGGAAATCCCTCCAAGGTTAAATGGTTGAGTAGCGTGCTAATTGTTGTTCAAAGCGCAGAATCTCATCGTCCGTGACGATCGTTTCTGACACGTCACCGTAGCGGATATCCCGATATAACTGAAAGTCGACAGGGACCTCAATCCGACGTAACCAGTCTTCAAGCGTCTCGTTCGGACGACGTTGCTGACTGCGTGGTAAGTGTTGCTCAAAGCGGATGACGAGATTACGGACACGTGAAGATGAATATGATGCATACAGATAAGGCGATTTTCTTAAAGAAGCAGGACGAAAGATCGATTGAGCTAGTGGAACGTCATCGGTCAACTCTCCTTTAGGACTGCTCCGTTTTTTCACGCGACGCGATTGAACGAGTTTCCAGACCATGAAACTAAACAAGCTGATTAAAATGACATATTGTAGATAAGAAAGAGGGGAGTCAGAGGCATCCGCTTTAAGGGATTTCCAAAGCTCCTTTGGACCAGGTATTCGTGCGATTGGACTAAATGGCATCTTGTCTCTTGTTTTAACATGAGAGTGACCAGGATCAGTTTTACGATCAATGTCTCCATCTACGTATCGCCAGTCTGATGGATTTTTAACAGGACCCGGCATGATGTAATGCGTATAGACGTATGTTGTGACGGTTTGAAACAAGAACAGACCAATCAAAATGACACCAAGCGACATGATGAAGCGTTGCCGTAACACAAGCGATTCTCCTTCCTGTATTTAAGGAAAAAATATCCATATGTACTTAGGAAGATTTTAGCATACACGCTTAACAAATAAAAACAATTTTCTGAAAATAAAGACGATGTGAGACGATTCATTTTCAAGTGGTGAGGGTATGATGGAATCAGTGGTTCTTGAAAGAGAAAGGGTGTTTTGTATGAAATTGATTATTTTTGGAGCGACGGGTCAAACGGGGCAAGAACTGGTCAAGCAAGCGATTGATCACGGGCATGAGGTCACAGCGTTCGTCCGTAGTCCGGAAAAACTGACACTACATGATGAACGGTTACATGTCGTTAAAGGCGACGTGCTCGATCAAGAAGCGGTGACGGCTGCTGTTGCCGGACAAGAGGCTGTCCTGACGGCTCTTGGCACAGAGAGTCTTGCATACAGTGGCTTTTTAGAACGGAGTCTCGTCCGGATCGTGACAGCGATGAAAAAACAGGGGGTAGACCGGATCGGTTATGTTGCGTCTGCCGGTGTTGATGATGAATTACCGGGTGTACAAGGGATGCTCGCTCAGCGGATTCTGAAAAATCCACTAAAGGATCACCGTCAAGCGATCACGCTTTTGCAACAAGCAGATTTGAACTATACGGTAGCCCGACCACTCCGTTTACTGAACGGTCCGTTGACGGGGCTTTATCGTCAAGCAGATACAGGTGTACCGGAAGACGCAAAACAGATCAATCGCGCAGATGTGGCGCATTTTCTCTTACAGGCAATCGAGACAGAGGATCATATTAAATCGAGTGTCGGTTTAGCAGAATGAAGAAAAAAGGATTCTCCCATATATGGAAGAGTCCTTTTTGATTGCTTATTGTTGACGATAGACGGAGACCGAACCACCGTTAACGAAGAATTGACCGTAGCCATCTTGGTTGATCGTAACCGACTTCGTGTTGTTACCGGTGATGTCTGTCCAAACTTCTCCTTTGTTCTGAAGACCGACGTACATCCACTTGCTACCGCCAGGACCATCTGAAAGGATTGTCGCAAGACCGGATTTCGTCCGGTCTGAGACGCCTTCACGTGTCCAACCGATGATGTCTTGGTTATCGAGGTAATCATTTTGTTTCCCGAACGCGAAGTCCTTCCGTGCTTTGAGTAACGGATCAATCTTCGAAGCGAGTGCTGGAATTTCGCGATTCGACGTGCCCTTTGTACCATAGTAGTCACCATAAAAGACCGACGGATAACCTTGTTCACGTGTCAGGATCATCGCGTAAGCAAGCGGTTTGAACCATGACTGAACCGTTGATTCAAGCGATTGTCCAGGTTGCGAATCATGGTTCTCAACGAGTGTGACGGCCTGGACTGGATTACTCTTAACGAGAGTACCGTCAAAGATCGTCCGCATGTCGTAATACCCGCCGCCTTTACTTGCCTGTTCGAACTTATAATGAAGCGGTGCATCAAAGACGGATTGTTGATAATTCGTTCGGCTTAAGTAGTTTTGCAACGTGCCGAGATCGTTCTGCCAATACTCTGCGACTGTGAACAATGGTTTACCCGTCGTCTGACGAACGTTTGCGAGCCAGTCCGCTAAGTAACCGTGTTTGATATGCTTGACGGCATCGAGACGGAACCCATCAAGACCAAGTTCGTTGACGTACCATTTTCCCCAGTTCTTCATTTCTTGCTGGACTTCTGGATGATCGAAGTCGAGATCCGCATACATCAAGTAATCATAGTTGCCATTTTCAGTTGAGACATCCGTATCCCACGCTTTACCGGTACCGCGGAACTTGTAGATGGCGCTTTTTGAACGCGATTGATCCCAGTCCGTGCCGTCGAAATGGTACCATTTCCATTTGAAGTTTGAGTATAGGTTATTTCGTGCTGCAAAATTGAATCCCGTCCATGCCTGGATTTGATAATCGCCCGAGATTTCTTGATTACGGTTACCCGGATTGATTTCGACTGCCGTGACGGCTTCCGTGAAATCGGCGCCACCTTTATGATTCATGACGACATCGCCATAGACATCGATTCCAGCGGTATGCAATTGTCCGATTGCCGTTTTTAATTGCGCCTTTGTGCCGTATTTCGTACGGACCGTTCCTTTTTGGTTGAACTCACCTAAATCGTACAAATCGTAGGCACCGTACCCGACATCATTTTGCGAGGTACCTTTGTAAGCAGGGGGAATCCAGACCGATGTAATTCCGAGTTGATCAAGCTTTGTTGCGTCACTCCCGAGACGGTTCCAGTGGTTACCGTCATTTGGCACATACCATTCGAAATACTGCATCATCGTTCCGTTGTCAGCCGTTGCGCCGACTGCAATCGGTTGCACAAGTGGCGCTAAAAAAGCAGCGGATGCGACGGTTGCTAAAATCCATCTTTTTTGTTTCACGTAAAGACCTCCTCATGATTTGTGAAAGCGCTTGCATTATTTATTATAGGGAAGCTTTAGACAGGAGGAATATCGTCCCGGATTCTTATTTGTAAGTCTATTTTGTTCGTGACTTTTGACCCTAGAATATTTCTTCTGAAGAACTATTTTGATGGGATTGACGTCATGAATGAAAAAAATCAGGACCATCTAACCGTTGCCTTTCGATGAATATTCTGAACGACGACTCATCTTCAAAAAAGCAGGTCTATCGTCCATCTTCCACCAGGAATGGATTCGGTGTGAAAATGAGCGTGTAACACCAGCTTTCATACATACCATTCAAGGGGGAACACACATGAACTGGAAGTCAAAGGTCACAGGTGCGCTTGCCGCAACACTTGCACTCGGGTCAATCGTCTTTACACCGGTTACAGCAAAAACAGTTGATCCAAAACAAGTTTCAGCAGGTCCGCAGATGGTCACGTCACAATCGACGATCGATGCGTATTATTTACCAGCAGCGGGCAAGACAGGGGCAGCGTTGAAGGCATCGCTGCACGATATCATTGACAACCATACACAAGTGTCATACGACACGGTATGGACAGCACTGAAAGAAACGGATCAAGATCCAAACAATGCGAATAACGTCATCGAGTTATACACGGGGAAATCGATTTCAAAGAGCAGTAACGGTGGGAATGTCGGTCAGTGGAATCGTGAACATGTCTGGGCCAAGTCACACGGTGACTTTGGTACGACGAACGGTCCTGGAACAGACTTGCATCACTTGCGTCCGGAAGATGTCGTCGTCAACAGCGCACGTGGGAATCTAGATTTCGATAATGGCGGTACGAAGTACAGTGGATGTGATTGCTACCGCGATAGCGATTCGTGGGAACCACCAAACCGTGTCAAAGGTGATATCGCGCGGATGATCTTCTACATGGCGGTTCGTTATGAAGGTGGCGGAGAAATCGATCTCGAAGCCTCAGAAAACGTCAATAATGGTTCGAATCCGTTACACGGCAAATTGTCGACGCTGAAAGCATGGAATAAGCTTGACCCAGTCGATAGCTTCGAGAAACGTCGCAACGATGTCATCTTCGAGAAGTGGCAAAAAAACCGGAATCCGTTCATCGATCATCCGGAATACGTAACATCAATTTGGGGAAATTGATGACGAATCAATCAATAGGAAAATGCGATGTTCTCAAGAGAAGAGAAGATCGCATTTTTTATGCTGTGAAGCACCACGGTCTTGAAACTTTTTGAAGAATCATGCGTAGTGCTTACCGTAAGCCATTTTTTAGTAGAAAGGTCGTACGGTATGATCAAACGCACGTTTAACAAACGAAACATCAAATGGATGGTTGGTGGGGGGCTCGTCGCTTGTGTCGCCTTCTGGTACAGTGTCGGTATTTTCGTCAATAAAGGGGAGCGACCACTCGCTGATGGGACGTCACCGTATGTCATTGTCCTCGGTGCGGGTGTCAAAGGAGAAAAACCTTCGCAAATCCTACATAATCGGATTCAGGCAGCTGCTGCATATGGGAAACAACATTCAGAAGTCCGCTTCATCTTAAGTGGTGGACAAGGTCCGGATGAAGATATTTCAGAAGCAGAAGCGATGCGACGCGGAATGATGGCGTCCGGGATTGCTGAAGAGCGATTGATCCTTGAAGCCGACTCGACATCAACGACAGAAAATCTAAAGTTTTCAAAAGCGTTGTTGCCAAATGATGTTAATCAAGTTTCAATCGTCACGTCGGATTTCCACTTATACCGTGCTCGTAAAGAAGCACAGCAACTCGGTTTACGGACGGATGCGATTCCGGCTGAAACGCCACTTTCAGGAGTTCTTCGATTCGGGATGCGCGAACGCGTTGCGATCGTTGTTCAATTTCTACGCTAAAATCCCCGACACGCTAAACATGTCGGGGAGAAAGAAGAAGTGCATTGAATGATTAAATGCCTTCACCTTTATGTTTTTCCTCAGAAGATTGAGAGTCATTTGCTTGTTTGTCGGAAGCATCATGCTCTGCTGGTGGTTCTTCTTTGCCGAGTGCGACATCCTTCGCTTCGACGACTTTATTGCTGATAGCATTTAAGTCACCTTTCGTCTCATTTACTGTCTCTTTCACCGTCGAGGCATCTGACTTCACCGTTTCAAGTTCTTTGTTCACTTTATCATAGACATTCTGAACATCAGACGCGACTTCTTGAATGATGCTTGAAGCACTCTTCACTTGAGTGATGACTTGTGATGCTTTACCTGAAGGATCTTCCTTGATGGAAGAGGCGAGGGTCGAGACGGAATCTTTCGCACCACGTAAACTCTGTTTCGTATTTTGGCGGGACGAAGAACTAAGTAGCGTCAATAAACCGCCAACAAGGGCACCGAGCAACATCCCTGTGACGAGGTTGATTTGACGACCTGATGATTCTTCCTGATCGAACTGGCGATTCGGTTGTTCTGCGTGTACTGCGTGTGGATCATGTTGAAGCTTCGGTTCCATGATGAACACTCCCTTGAGATAATATTTGACCATGATATGGATATACCCTTGTGACTGAATCAAAAACATCTAAAAAAAACATGTATTTGAAATGAAACAAAAAAGACCACCGTGATATGATGGTCTAAGAGGTTCATTTGTTGAATGAATCATCATCTTTTTCGTGACGAAGTTTTCGGTTGATTTCATCATAATCGATTTCGATATCATCTTTGTTGCCCTTGTAGCCATATCCTTTGGAAATGACGATAATCGAGGCGACCAAGACGAATACGATGATGAGAATGGAGACGACATATAACCACATAGTCCACTCCTCCTTTCGTTCACTTTCTAGTATGACGGAAAACGCAGCTTCCGTCTAAACGAAATTGTAGGTTGTGTGCTAAACTAATTTCAGATAAACATGTTAAACGGAACGAGGTGACGGCGGATGAGTATTTTGGTCGTAGATGATGAGTTAACCAATTTAATGCTCTTAGAGCGCTTGTTAGAAAATGAAGGCTATGACGTCGTCAAAGCAATGAGTGGGGAAGAAGCAATCGAATTAATGGACGATCCGTTATTCATTGAACAGTTGGACGTCGTTCTCCTCGACGTCGAAATGCCAGGGATCAGCGGAATCGAAGCGACACGTTTGATTCGAAAACGGTTTGGTCTCGATGAATTGCCAATTCTGATTGTTTCCGGGCGATCAAACGAAGAAGATATCGTTGATGGACTGAATGCAGGGGCATCCGATTATACAACGAAACCAATCCGTAAAACGGAATTGCTCGCGCGAGTTCGTAACGCGATCGGTCTGAAGCAAGCAATCGATGCGCGAAAACGATATGAAAAAGTATTACAGGAAGACTTTGATTTGGCGCAAAAACTGCAACAGAGTGTGCTCAGTGCGAATATTGAAGACGATGAGATCCGCATCATGGCGACGTATATCCCGTCTAAGAAACTAGCGGGAGATATGTACGCCTGGTACCGCATCTCTCAGAATAAATACGGCATCATCTTGTTTGACGTCATGGGACACGGTGTCTCTTCTGCGCTGATCACGATGGGAATGAGCTCGATTTTATTCGAACTCGTGCACCGGATTGGTGATCCAGCACAAGTACTCGAAGAATTGAATCAGCAGATGAGTCGATTGTTCCCAGGAGACGAGACAGAAATCTATTTCACTGCCGTTTACCTCTACATCGACCTAGATGAGATGAAGCTCAGCTATGCGAACGCAGGGCACCCGCCTGGTTTGTTGCGCATGAATGATCAAATCATTCCGCTTGAGAATACGGGACTTCCTGTCGGTATGTTTGAAGACTCGACATATTCGAGCAAGACGATCGACATCGTCTCACCAGGATGTGTCTACCTGTACACGGATGGTTTCATGGAATTGTACAGTAAAGGTATCGATGAGGGAATCCACGCTATCCAGAACCTGATCGAACAACAAGGACCGAGCATCCATCAGTTGATTCAACCGGATCAGAGCGATGAAGCGGATGACCTGTGTCTCGTGACGGTCGAAATCAATTAACCTGTAAGTGAAAAGACTCAGCGACGGAAACACCGTCACTGAGTCTTTTTTGAGTCTTACAAGCTCTGAATCTACTTGAACTAAAAGAACCTTCTCCGCCATAGGATAAATGCGGCAAGGCCTGAGAAGAAAATCATCATTCCGAAGACGATCCAGAAACCAATGACTTCACCTTCCCACGGAACATGAACGTTCATCCCGAACATTCCGGAAATCATCGTCGGGATCGAGATGACGATCGTAATCGAAGCAAGGAACTTCATGACGAAGTTGACATTGTTCGAGATGACGGAACCGAATGTATCCATCGTCGAACTGATGATATCTTTATAGATTTGTGCCATCTCCATTGCTTGACGGTGTTCGACGAAGACGTCTTCGAGTAAGTCTTCGTCATCCTCGTGCTTCTCGAGACTCGGTGTCTTGATGATCCGGTCGAGGACACCATCGTTCGATTTCAATGACGTCATGAAATAGACCAATGATTTTTGAAGGTTCATCAATTGAAAGATTTCTTGATTTCGCATCGAACGTTGAAGTTCTTCCTCAAGTTCGTCCATACGACGGTCGATTTGACGCAAAAAACGTAGATACGAAGAACTGACTTTATAGAGAATCTGGAACACGAAGCGCGATCGATAATTCGTCCGGAATCCTCGCAACTTACCACTCGAGAATAACGTCAGTACATCGAGCTGTTGCGAACAAACGGTGATAAAATGACGGGATGTCACGATGATACCGAGCGGGATCGTATTATAACGGCGTCCTGATGATTCTTCTTCGATGTAGGGAACGTCGACGATCATCAGAAGACCTTCTTCATCTTTTTCAAAACGTGGTTTTTCTTCCACGTCCAAAGGGTCATAAATGAAATCCTCTGGAATTTTCGTAGCAGCGATGACTTGGTCGGCTTCGTCCTTTGTCGGATTGACAAGATGGATCCAGGAACCTTTCGTGAACTCCTGTATCTCGTTGACTGCCCCGGTGACATCGCTTCGATAAATCGTCAACATATTGTCTATCCCTCCTGCTCTTCACTGTCTCATTATAGAAATAGATACGACGGCGTGTAAATGATTCTCCGATTTTTTTTTATGAAGATTAGTGATAAGATGAAAACAGAGGAGGGGAAGACATGCCTTTTTTTAATGCTAAGAAGCTCGAAGAACTTCAATCGATCGCAGGTGGAGACCATGCGTTTCTTCAAAAAATCGGAGAGACGTATATCGCACAGTTCGATCGGAAATTTCCTGAACTAAAAGATGCCGTCGCCAAACAAGATGCTGAGCAAACTGAAAAGCTGGCTCACTTGTTAAAAGGTGCTTCCTATTCCGTTGCTGCTGATGATTTAGCGGATGATTTCGAACTGCTTGAAAAAGAAGCAGAATCTGGTTCGATGACCGGAACACAAGAAATCGTCGATCGGATTGAGCAATGCATGGTGGAATTCCGTGTCGTCTGGCTCGATGTCTTTACTGGGAAAAACATTGACGCTTTACGTTAAGGATGAAATAAATAGTAAAAGCCGACTTCATGTCGGCTTTTTTTGATTTACAAGACGTAAGAATCCACTGTCTCGATCAGACGACCGATTTCCGGTTTCGTGATTTGTGCATTGACACCAACGGACTCGCCTTTATGACGTAAATCGTCGGAAATCAACGACGAGAAGACGATGATTGGTAACTCACCATAGCGATCGTCCTCACGAAGACGTTTTGTCAAATGGAGTCCATCCATCTTCGGCATCTCGATATCCGTGATGAGGAGATCACAGTTACTTCCTTGTTCGAAAGCATCAAAGGCTTCTTTGCCGTTGATGAACCATTTCAGTCCGTGGTAACCGGCTTCCTCGAGTGTTTCGATGATCAATGTCCGGAGCATTTCCGAGTCTTCGGCAATCCAGATGACTTTGTCGGATCGGTCACGGGACTGCACGCGTCGTCCTTCTTCGCGGGCGAAGATATCCTTGCGTGAGAGCTCAAGTGCGATTTTTTCATAGTCGAGCAGGATAATCATCTTGTCGCCTGTTTTGACGACACCGTTCGTCAGTCCTTCGATGCCACGAGCGAGTTCGTTTGGTGTATCGATCTGCTCCCATGAGATACGACGGATTTCCGTCACGGAATCGACACGCAGGACGCTCTTTTCTCCATTAAATTCACAGATGATCAATCGATCCTCGGTTGCTTCGTCGTGGGGAACACCGATGACCGTCGGCAAATCGATGACTGTCATGACTTCGCCACGCAGTTCAATCAATCCTTTGACAGCGTCCGGTGTACCTGGGAGTGGTGTCATTGGGAGCGGAACGATGATTTCCCGGACCTTCATGACGTTGATTCCGAACGTATATGGACCGCAATGGAAGATGACGATCTCGAGTTCATTCGTACCGGCTTCTAATAAAATATCGTGCTGATTATACATATGGTTGTGCCCCTTTCCATTACCTTCACTTCACTTCTGACTAGTTATCGGCATGCTACGCTAAAAATTCTAGTTCTGAATTGACAAAAAAAGTGTTGTAATCGCTTTCATAATATGTTAAGCAAAAAGTTTGGCATTTGTCTGACCAATTGATTACAATAAGCTATGCAGCCACACACTGAAATGAGAGAGATAAAAATAAATGGAGGTAGAGTGGAATGACTACAGCAACAACCTACACATTTTTACTAGATGGGCAATGGCATGAAAGTGAATCAAAAGAGACGATTGAAATCTCTTCACCATATAAAGAGGATCTTGTCGGTCGTGTTCAAGCGATGACGAAACCAGAAGTCGATCGTGCCATCGCTTCAGCGAAAACGGCACAAGCAGAATGGGCAAAGCAACCGGCAAACAAACGGGCTGAATTGCTTCATGCGTGGGCAACGGAACTCGAGAAACGTGCCGACGAAATCGGTGAAGTCATCATGCGCGAAGTCGGTAAAGGACGTGCGGATGGCGTCAAAGAAGTCAAACGGACAGCTGAAATCATTCGCTACACAGCGGAAGAAGGTCTTCGTTTCGACGGTCAGATGATGCAAGGGGATTCGTTCCCTGGCGGTAGCGCGAAAAAAATCGCAGTCATCAAAAAAGCACCGCTCGGCGTTGTGCTCGCGATCTCACCATTCAACTACCCAGTTAACTTGGCAGCAGCAAAACTTGCACCTGCACTCATGACAGGGAACGCTGTTGTCTTCAAACCAGCAACACAAGGTTCGATCAGCGGTATCTTGATGGTCGAGGCACTCGTCGCAGCAGGTCTTCCGGCTGGACTCGTCAATATCGTCACAGGTCGTGGATCGGTCATCGGTGATTACTTGACAGCTCACCCAGGAATCAACATGATTACATTCACTGGTGGTACAGGAACAGGGCAACATTTGTCTCGTCAATCGGCAATGATTCCACTCGTCCTCGAACTTGGCGGAAAAGACCCAGCACTCGTCCTTGAAGATGCAAACCTGTCACTTGCGGCAGACCATATCATTAGTGGTGCGTTCTCTTACTCAGGTCAACGTTGTACAGCAATCAAACGCGTCTTCGTTCTTGATCACCAAGCGGATGCACTCATTGAAGAACTCAAGACACGAATCGCGAAATTGACAGTCGGTTCACCTGAACAAGACAGTGTCGTCGTACCACTCATCGATACGAAATCAGCGGATTTCGTCGAAGGATTGATCACGGATGCAACTGATAAAGGTGCAACGCTCGTCACTGGTGGTGGACGTACGGCAAACTTGATTGAACCAACGCTTCTTGACAATGTGACACGCGCCATGCGCGTTGCTTGGGAAGAGCCGTTCGGACCAGTTCTCCCAATCATCCGTGTTAACTCGGTTGACGAGATGATCGCGTACTCGAACGAATCAGAGTATGGTCTTCAAGCAAGTGTCTTCACAGAGAACATCGATGCAGCGTTTGCGGTAGCAGATGCGCTTGAAACTGGTTCTGTTCAAATCAATGGCCGGACGGAACGTGGTCCTGACCACTTCCCATTCATCGGTGTGAAATCATCGGGTCTCGGCGTACAAGGTGTCGGACGAAGCCTCGCTTCGATGACGCGTGATAAATTAACAGTTCTTAACTTAAAATAAGTTGTTAACCGACCTTTCAATCTGCGGAAAGGTCGGTTTTTTGTGCATCCGTTTTTGAAGCGCTAACGTATGCTAAACAACAAATATCATCCGTTGACGCACAAAGTTTGGCGCTATAGCTTCATTCTCTCTATAATGAAAGAAAATGGACGAGAGAAAAGAGGCGTGTAGGCATGACTGTATCAGACGAAATCATTTCGATTCCGATTCCGACACCATTTCCGGTAGGAGACGTGAACTGCTACGTATTACGAACAGAAGGGGAGAACATCCTCATTGATTGTGGCCCCGATACACTTGAAGCGTGGCAAGCGATGCAACAAATTTTGGCACGACATGATCTTCAAGTCGAGGATCTCAATCGTGTCATCGTGACACATCACCATGCGGATCACGCTGGGATGGCGCATCGCTTTTCAGAAAAAGGGATTCCGGTTTACGGACATGCGCGGTTACGCCCGTACTTGGAACAGGATGAGACGTTCTTGAACAATGGAGATGCGTTCTTGCAGCGATTGGCGACATCGTTTGGTGTTCCGTCAGCCATTCAAGAAATGTTACCAAGCTATCAATCTGCCTTGAAATGGCTTGGGAAAGGTCAGCTCGATTTCACATTACAAGAAGGTGACGCCATCACACAGTCTGGGCGATACCGTGTCATCGAACTACCAGGACATGCGAGTGACCAAATCGGAATTCTAAGTGATGATGGTGTGTTGTTCGCAGCCGATCATTTGCTCGACCGGGTCGAACCGAACCCGTTGCTCGAACAACCGCAACCAGGAGATGATGCGCTCGTCAAACGACCTGTCCTTGCGTACCTCGACTCCTTAGAAAAACTACAAGGTGAACAAATCCGAATCGCCTATACCGGACACGGTGCCCCGATTCGGGATGTTGCGGCACTCGTCGAAGAACGGTTGATGCAACGCAAGGCGCGCGGCGATCAACTACTCAAGTATTTTTCTGGAGAGCACACGTTATTCGAATTAGCACAAGTGACGTATGGTAACCGATTAAAAAAATCATTCCCACTCGTCATGAGTGAAATGAAGGCACGCCTTGATACGCTCGTCGCACGTGGTGCGATTACGGTTGAGAAACGATCAGGTATCCTCTACTATTCGAAAATGGAGGAAGTTAAATGCAACTCATGAACCGGACAATCGTCATCACAGGAGCTTCGAGTGGTCTTGGGGAAGCGCTAGCCCGTACTTTACACAAAGAAGGTGCGAACTTGATTTTAGTCGCACGACGCGAGGAGCGATTACAAGTATTAGCATCTGAACTTCAAGCGCACTACTTTGTCTATGATTTAGAAGAAGCGCCGGAAGCACTGGCGCAGATGTTGGCTGATCGTTATGGATACATTGATGTGTTGGTTAACAACGCAGGTTTCGGGGAATTCAGCTTCCTAGACGACACCTCGATTGAAACGATCGAGTCGATGCACCGAATCAATGTCTTAAGTCCCGTTCGCTTAACGAAAGCATGTCTGCCATTACTCAAAAAAGGTGGCATGATCGTCAATGTTGCAAGTCAGGCGGGCAAGTTGCCGACACCGAAGTCAACGATCTACTGCATGACGAAAGCGGCAATGTTACAGTTTTCGAATGCATTGCGTCTGGAATTACGTCCAAAAGGTATCCATGTCATGACGGTTAATCCCGGACCAATCGCGACGGAATTTTTCGTAAGAGCGGACATTAGCCGAAAGTATGAAAAAAACGTCGCTTCGATCGTCTTATCAAAAGAACAACTTGCACAGACCGTCGTTCGGGCGATGCGGCGCCGCAAGCGAGAAGTCAATGCACCATGGTGGATGGAGCTTTCGGCAAAAGGATACGGCGTTATGCCGCAGCTGATTGAGTGGTTAGGAAAATCAGGTTTCGACAAAAAGTGATGACGGAGGAGAACAACGAATGAAAACAAAAGTAATCAGCTTTCTTGCCTTAAGTACCCTGCTTGCAGGATGTGGGACACCGGATGCAACACCGGAACCGAAAAATGTCTTAGGGACTTCATATCAGACGATTGAAAAAGAAGCGGAAAAATCAACGGTTCGGATGTACATGTGGGGCGGCGATGACGGCATCAATGCCTACATCGATGAGTACGTAGCACCGCGTCTGAAGAAGGAACACAACATCACCTTAGAACGGGTTCCAATCGAGACGGCGGATATCATTCAAAAACTGCGTGCTGAGAAGCAGGCAGGTAAGGAAAAAGGTGTCATCGATATCGTCTGGATCAATGGCGATAATTTTTTAAATGCTAAAAAAGATGATTTACTGTATGGCGAAATCACGAAAGTCCTCCCGAACATGAAGTATGTCGATGCTGCCGCGCAAAGTTCAGATAGCGGCACAAAAACAGAAGGTTTGGAAGCCGCGTGGGGGAAAGTCCAATACACGTTGCACTATGACGCAGCCGATGTGAAGTCGCCACCGACCGACTTGAAAGCGTTGAAGTCTTGGGTCAAGGAGAATCCAGGGCGCTTCACTTATCCGGAAGTGACGGACTTTACGGGGAATGCCTTCGTCCGCCATGTCATGTATGGTGTCGAATCGAATGAAACGTTAAAGGATCCAAAAGCAGATTTTAAGAAGACATGGGCTTACTTGAACGAAATCAAGCCATATCTTTGGAAAAAAGGGAAGACGTATCCAAAAACGCTTGCGCAACTTGATCAGTTATACGCAAAAGGAGACGTCGACTTTACGATGGGCTTCAACGAACGACGGGCAGAACAAGAAGTGAAGTCAGGTACGTTCCCGAAACAAACACGTCCAATCGTCTTGAAGGAGGGCTCAATCGCGTCGACACATTTCCTTTCTGTACCGTTCAATGCACCGAACCCGAAAGGTGCACTCGTTGCGATCAACACCTTGTTGTCACCAGAGGCGCAGTTGAAAAAATATGATGCAACTTACTGGGGAGACGGTTCAAGTCTTGATTTATCGACACTTGATACGGCAGAACAAAAACAGTTCGCTGATGTACCGGCTGCACCGTCAACACCGAAACCGAGTGTCTTTGAAGGAAAGGTCCGGACGGAACTCGACCCGTCCATCTTTGAGATGATCCGTAAGGAATGGCCGTCTCGTGTGGCGCGGTAACGCATATCCCGCCGCCATCTTGATGGCAGGCATGGTCTTATATGGATTATGGGTAAGTGTCTCGATGACTTCACCTGCTGATTACCGCGAGCTACTGACGGATGATGTCTTTTTAGAAAGTCTAGCCGTCAGTAGTTACGTGGCGATTGTCAGTACGGTGCTCGCGCTGATCATTGGTGTAGTGCTCGCTCGGCTCTTGAGCAGAACACGACTAGCCGCGTTACTTGCGATTCCGTTATTCATTCCTCATCTAGGAGCGGCGTATCTCGCCATCCTCTATCTCAGTGATGTGCCTGTCATTGGACCGCACGAAGGGAATTATTTTAGTGTCATCCTGACGTATCTATATAAAGAAATTCCGTTCGTCTTTTTTTATCTCTTACCGGTGGTCCGGCGTCTTGATCCACGTTATCAAGAGCTCGGTACGATGCTCGGTTTGTCACCGGTGCGCCGTTTTTGGCATGCGCGAGGTGTATTTTTACTTGTACCGATGCTAGAAGCAGCTTTTATTTTACTTGCCTTCATCCTGTTCGCATATGAAATCCCTGCATTACTTGGTGTGACCTATCCGAAATTACTCGGAGTCTATGCGTTCGATTTATATACACAAGGCGATTTATCAGAGCAACCACTCGCTTTTGCGATGAGTGTCGTTTTGACGGGAGGACTTTTCTTCCTCTTGTTGCTCATGACTGGTTTGACACGCCCACTGGCAACGAAGATTAGTAGGGGGCGGAGCGAATGAAAAAAATTAGTACTACTGTATTCGTCGTGCTCCTATTCATCGTCCCCTTGATCGGATTGATTCCGGGGAAGTGGAACTGGAATCCGCGTCTTGAAGCGACGCTTGGTACGACGGTCGCGATGATCTGTGCCGTCGTGTTGTTGAATCATCTCTTCGGATACATGGCAGGAAAAGCGATTGCCTTTCAAGCGGGGAAACGTGTTCGTATAGCGGAGTTCTTGATCAGTTTACCGTTGTTTGTTCCTGTCTTGTTGCTGTCCTTTGGTCTTTATTTGACATGGATTCGTCTTGGTCTAGCAGATCGGTTTTTCGGTGTCCTGCTCGTGTTACTTCTGCCGACCTTGCCATATACAGTTCGCTTGTACACGAACGGATTTCAGGCGCTCGGGGAACGGATGCTCGAACAGATGGTTTTGATCGAGGGGAATCGATTCAAACGTTGGTTCTATTTGACGGGTCCTATGCTTCGATCGACGCTACAATCCGTGACGTTGCTCGTCACGGTGATCACGATCAGTCAGTATGCACTGGTGGCGTTAATCGGTGGTGGGATCGTCCGCATGATCGCACTGGAGGTGTTCCCGGCGTATTCCGGTAATTCTCAAGGGGCGGCGCGTCTCGCGACACTGTGGTTGATCGGGTTGCCCGTTCTCTTTTATGCGTTGCAAGCCGTTATTTTTTCTAGTTGGATACGAATCGTACGGAGGCGTTTAAATGGAAGTCACGATACAACAAGTCAATAAACGATTTGGAACGAAGCGTGTATTATCTGATATCGATTTAAAGATCGCGTCTGGACAATGTGTGGCATTAGTTGGACCGAGCGGTAGTGGGAAGACGACGCTACTCCGGCTGATTGCGGGTCTTGAACGTGTGACGAGTGGAGTGATTCAATTCGGGGATCGAGATGTCACTGTTCTTTCGCCGAATCAACGTGGTGTGACGATGATGTTTCAACGGTCTCTATTGTTCCCACATTTGAACGTCGAACAGAACATCCGTCTCGGTGCAAAACAATTAACACCAATCGAGCTCAAATCCTGGTTACATCGCGTGGGACTCGAGGGAAGAGAAAAAAGTGCCGTCCACGAACTCTCAGGGGGTGAACAACAGCGGGCAAGCTTAGCTCGTGCGCTAGCAAGTCAACCGGACTTCTTGTTGCTCGATGAACCGTTCTCGAGTCTAGATGTACCGAGACGACGGGAACTTCGGACATTGATTCGGAAGTTGACCGAGGAACAAGGTGTCACGACACTCCTTGTCACACACGACCGGGAAGAGGCAATGGCGATGGCGGATGTGGTATATGTCTTAGAACAGGGGCGAATCGTCGATCATGGTACACCGATTACGCTTAGCCAGACAAGTCCGTTTTTTGGCGAAGGCATTCAGATTGAAGAAACATGGCATCCGTTGACGGCAGTCAACTTGGTCTCAAGACCGACGAAGGAAACGGATGAACGTGTTACGATTACAAAAGAACTCATTCAATACGGTGTACGTTTCTACGAAGTAGAACGGGCGTCCGGAGAACGTCTCGTGCTCTCTTCAGACGAGACGATTCAGGTGAAAGAAGGGTATATCGTTAGAAAGGAGGGGTGATATGTTAGATACGCGTGCGCGTAAAATCGTTCAACCCCTATTTGATCAAGGGGCGACCTTATTTAAGAAAATCGGATTATCGGCAACGCAGGTGACGATTATTTCCGGTATCATCGGTGGTGCAACGGGCTTTTTCGTCTATAACGACATGATGGGAACAGCGATTGTCTTGTTATGGATCTCGGGCATGCTCGATGTCATCGACGGAACGATGGCACGAAAAGAGAAGACGACTCCGATCGGCACGATTCTTGACCTTGTTCTCGACCGAATCGTCGAGCTGTCAGTATTGATTGGTCTTGCACTCCGATTTCCGGAAACGCAGGTCGTCATTCTGTTGCTCGTCGCATCATTCGTCATTGGGATGACGATGTTCCTTGCAATCGGAGCGGTCAGTGAAAATTACGGCTACAAGTCGTTTCAATATCAACCAGGACTCGTCGAACGGACGGAAGGATTTTTATTCCTGACAGCGATGATTCTGTTCCCAAGCGCCATCATTTGGATCGCAATCGTCTTTTTGATTGCTGAACTCTATACGGTCGGAGAGCGATTCCATCAAGCTTCGAAGGTGTTACGATGAGTGAACAAGAGATGATCATGACAGTAGATCGAGCGGGCAACCTGCTCGGACCTCGTCCGCGCTCGGAAGTCCACGCAAACGGCTTGTGGCACGAAACGTTTCATTGTTTCGTTTATGATCCAAAGCGGGACGTCTTGTTGCTCCAGCAACGTTCTGAACAAAAGAAGGACTTTCCAGGAATGATCGATATCACGGCAGCCGGTCATTTGCTTGCGAATGAGACAATCGAGGATGGTGTCCGGGAACTCGAGGAAGAGATTGGTTTGACGTGTACATTGGATCAATTGATACCGCTTGGCATCCAGGAAGAGGAGTTTCGGGATGCGTCGCTTTGGGACTGTGAGCGATGCCATGTCTTTCTTGCTCAAAGTGATCAAGCGATAGACGCATACGTCCTCCAGGAAACAGAAGTGAAGCGATTGATTGCTTTTCCAATCGAGCAGTTTGAACGAATCGCTGACGAGTCCATCGAGCGCATTCAGGACACGACAGGCGAATGGTTCGATCGTCGTCAATTCGTTCCGCATCCTTCTTCTTACTGGAGACATGTACGACAAGGAATCGAGCAATTACGTAAATAGAAACAATCGAAAAGCAATAACGCATGAAGACCTACGATCGAATGTGATTTCGCTCGCAGGTCTTTTTTAATCGTACATTCGTTCGACGCAAGAGTAGCGAAATTAAGATATATTTGAGATAATTAAGTATATATACAAAAGAAGGAAAGAAGGTGCAGCCAGTGGCATTACGATTTGCACTACTCGGGCTGCTGACCCAAGGGGAAGCGACCGGTTATGATTTAAGCGCGACTTTTAAAAAACAGATGATCCACTTCTGGACCGCACATCATACACAAATATACCGAGAGTTGTTAAAGATGGAAGAAGCAGAACTCGTGACGAGTGTCCATATCGTCCAAGAAGACTTGCCGGACAAGAAAGTCTATTCCATCACCGATAAAGGGCGTACGGAGCTCGTTGAATGGTTACGTACACCGAATGAATTCAAACCGAAGATGAAGGATGAGAACCTGATGCGGGTGTCGCTTTTGCATCTGCTCCCACCAGAGGAAGCCGTTGCTTATTTGGAAGAGTCGAAGCGACACCATCAATTTGCCGTCGAGATGATGCATAGTTGGCGTCACGACCATCTCGAAAACGGTGCAACACTAGGGGAGACCTTGACGAGTGAGTATGGCTTGCGTATGATGTTGAATTACTTGGATTGGTGTGACTGGGCAATCGCGGAAATCAAAAAAAACGAAGCAAACGTCTAACAACACTGGCTCGATCGTCATGTAGGTGGCGGATTCGAGCCAGTGTTGTTTTTGATGATATGAAGTAAGGAGCTAAACGATGTATTTTAATGATTACGAAGACTGGATTGAAGAAGAAGCGGAAGCCTTATTTCGCTTACATCAGGAACCGTTGACACGAGAAGCAACGTCGTATTCGCAATTCACGGCGTATGTAGAAGAAGCACTACTTGAACCGTTGTTACTGAAACTACGTTGGCTCGGAGAAGCGGAAGAAGAAGAGATTCTAGAACAAGCGGATCCGAGCGTGTGGGAGAATGCCATAGGCAATTCGGAAGCCTCCCTTCGTCGAGATGTATTACGACGAGTCGTCGAGCGAGACTTTACTGCGCATATCCTCGCGTACCTGACACCGATTCTTGAAGCTAGACAAACTGCCTATGAGGCGGAATTAGAGCAGCTTCAATTGGCGCATGCGGAACAAATGGAGGAAGTTCAACAACATGAGCAACAGATTGAACTCGGACCGCCACCTCAAAAGGTCAAAAAGTGGTGGTATCTCAAAGAAAAAGAAGTATCACGTTCCTATACAGAGGAAGAACGATCTGCATTGCAAGCTCAACAACAACAACTCGAGGACGAGTTAAAGCGACTCGAACAAAAAACACGTGAGACAGAAGCTGATCTCGAACGATTGGATTCACTTCACCGTCTATAACGTATGAAAAAATGGAGCATGCGACATGATGTCGCGTGCTCCATTTTGTATGAATACTATCTATTAAGCTTGTGTCGCGAGTTTCGCGAGGACTAGTTTTGCGACTGCTTCACTTGAAGCCGGGTTTTGTCCTGTGACGACATTGCCGTCGATGACGGCGAATTCTTTACCTGCATCCGATGTCAGGAAAGTAGCTCCTTCACCGCGAAGTGTCGTCTCGAGCAAGAATGGTACTTTATCTTCGAGACCTGTTGATTTTTCCTCTTCATCCGTAAAGCCGTTGATTTGACGACCTGATACGAATGGTTTGCCATCGATCATGACGTGCGCAAAGGCAGCAGGACCATGACAAACTGAAGCGACGACGCCATCTTTTTTGATGACGGCTTCAATGGCACCCGCCACTTGTGGGTTATTCGGGAAATCAACGACCGCACCGTGACCCCCTGGGAAGTAAACGGCATCAAACGATGCTGGATCGACTTCCGAGAGTGCTTTCGTGTCGTGCAACGCACGGCGTGCATCTTGGAATTTCGGCAAGATTTCTTTAACGATCGATGCTTTATCGATCGGGACGTCGCCACCTTTGATCGACGTGACTGTCACGTCATGTCCTGCATCCTTGAACAGGTTGTATGGTGCTGCGAACTCCTCGAACCATAATCCTGTTTTGTGACCATTCATGTCATCTGCGCTTGTTGATACGATTAAAATACGAGCCATAATAAAACTCCTCCTCTGTATGAACGTTACAAAGAAGGAGTTTCCCGGAGAAATGAAGAGTTAAACCTCACCGGTGTTCGGTATAGTGATGAATCGGTAGTGAAGCAAGTGCCTGGTCGATTTGAGCTTGCGAGATCGACTCTTTCATCGCTTGGACGTTTGACTGAAGTTGTGACACGCTCGATGCACCAGGAAGGACGATGTCGACCTGTTGATCGATGGCTTGCAATGCAAGCGCCGGAAGCGGGAAATCTTGAAGTTTTTGTAGACTTGCCTCAAGCGTTTCCTTATCGAATTGTTCGAACCGATCAACCGACTGCAGGCGTGAAGCACTCTCATGTGTCAAGAGACCTTTTGCTAGTGGACCACGAGCGACGACTTGGATGTTTTTCTCTTTTAAGCGTGGTAACAACTCTTCGATGCGACGATCGAGCAACGAATAAGGCGTCATCAAGTAAGAGAAATTACTATGCTCGAGCCAATATTCGATGACATTCGGCCGCAGTGACGACAGACCATATTCCTTGATTTTCCCCTCTGCTTTTAAATCTTCCATTGCGCGGATTGATGCATCGATATCATCATCAATCGTGCCGCCGTGGACGTAATACAGGTCGAGATAAGGGGTTTCAAGACGATTCAAACTTTCAAGACAGGCTTGTTTCAAATAGTCATAACTCGGATCCCATGTCCAACCGGTTCCGGTCGCGTTCATCCGATTCCCACCTTTTGAGGCAAGGAATAAACGACTTCGATCCTCTTGTGAGAAGGTTTGACCGATGATGGATTCGACCGCTCCGTTCGCATAGACGTCCGCTGTATCGAAGTGCGTGATTCCAGCATCAAGTGCCGTCCGCAGGATTGCCGTTGCTTCTTCCTGGCCGCGCTTTAAGATCGTCATCGTACCTAATCCTAATGACATGTTCAATTCCCTCTTTTCTTATATGAACTGTAAGTTTGGAACTTCTGCATTCTAGTGTATCATATCTGATGAAAAAGACGGTTTCGAAGTCTTGCGGCAATACGTCGGAAACGGCATACTAATCATGACAGTGAACGAAACTAGAATAGAAATGGGGCATACATGATGGAAGAAAAAACGATTGAACGTGAAGTGATTTATGAAGGAAAAGTCTTTGATGTCGAGAAACACGTCGTCACGTTACCGAACGGCAATACGTCCGTCCGTGAACTGGTCTATCATAATGGTGCCGTCGCGATCATTGCTTTTGATGAACAAGGTGATCTAATCGTCGTGGAACAGTACCGAAAAGCATTTGAAAGTCTATCGATCGAGATCCCAGCAGGAAAACTCGAAAAGGGTGAAGATCCACTCGATTGTGCCGGACGAGAATTAAAGGAAGAAACAGGATACGTCGCGAAAGAGTTACGACATGTCTTTGATTTTTACGGTGCGCCTGGTTTCTGTAGTGAGCGTGTACATATTTATGAAGCGATTGGTCTGACTGCCGGTGATCGTCAACTCGATGAGGATGAGTTCCTTGAGAATAAGACATTGAAGCTCGAAGAGGCGCTCGAACTCGTTGCAAATGGAACGATCGTTGATGCGAAGACGATCATGGCAATTCAGCATTGGCAGATCCGTACTTTAAAATGATTCTCATTTAAATGATTTTCAGTTGATAATCATTTTAATTTGAAAAAAGACTGATTATCAGCTATGATAATAGCATCAGTTCGAACAAAGGGGGCGTTATGATGGAAAGTCGTGTAGAACGCATCAAAAAACAGCTAAGCGGTAAAGGATATAAGCTGACTCCCCAACGTGAAGCGACTGTGCGTGTCCTGCTCGAACATGAGTCGGATCACCTCAGTGCCGAAAATGTCTTTCTCCTTGTAAAAGAAAAGAACTCCGACATCGGACTTGCGACGGTTTACCGGACGCTTGAATTATTGACGGAGCTTGAAGTCGTTGATAAAGTCAACTTCGGAGATGGCGTATCCCGATTTGATTTACGACAAGAGGGTGCGAGTCATTCGCATCACCATCTCGTCTGTATCGAATGCGGATCCGTCGAAGAGATTTTAGACGATATGCTGGAAGAAGTAGAGAAAGAAATCGTGTCCCGATTCCACTTTAAAATCAAGGATCACCGCCTGACATTCCATGGCGTCTGCCGTGTCTGCCAAGAGCGTCATGCTCGGGAAGCGTTGGAACAATCGCAAACACAAACAGTCTGACCGTCCGACGAAATTTCGGATGGTTTTTCTTTTTCAATTTTTATAGGTCAGACCTCTTCACAACGGTTTACACCTTTGATATGATGGGAAAGTAAGCGATTTCGTAAACGAAGAGGATGAGTTCAGTGCGTGAACAACTGGAAGCATTTATCAATTATTTAGTGATTGAACGGCAAATGTCCGCGAATACGGCAGCTGCGTATCGAAATGATTTAAATCAATACTTACAGACGCTTGAAACAGCGGAAGTTTCCTCGTTCGAACAGGTTCACCGACATCATATCGTCGACCATATTGAACGATTGCTTGAGGCACGAAAGTCACGATCGACGGTTCGCCGGGCGACGAGCTCAATCCGTTCGTTCCATCAATATTTGGTCGAAGAGAGACTTGCAACACATGATCCGTCTCGTCATCTTGATTTACCGAAACCGGAGAAAAAGTTGCCGGTCGTCTGGAGTCAAACGGACGTCGAACGCTTGCTTGATTCGGTCGTCGGGGTCGATCCGCTTACACGACGAGATGCAGCAATGCTTGAGCTTCTCTATGGAACAGGCATGCGCGTCAGCGAACTGCTCCAACTGAAGTTGAACGATTTGCAACTCGAACTCGGGTATCTGTCGTGTCTTGGGAAAGGGAACAAATCCCGGATTATCCCGATGAGTACGACATCGATTGAAAGCGTTAGGACGTATCTGGATCTCGCGCGTAACAGTCTTGGTGGTCAACAGACGGACGATGTCTTCTTAAACAGTCGCGGTGATCGTTTGTCACGGCAAGGGTTTTGGAAGATGATTAAACGACGAGCAAAGGAAGCGGGGATCGAAAAAGAGATCACGCCGCACGTCTTGCGCCATTCGTTTGCGACCCATCTACTTGAAAATGGTGCCGATTTACGCGTCGTACAAGAGATGCTAGGACACGCTGATTTGTCAACGACACAAATGTATACCCACGTTAACAAAGCACGACTCCACGACGTGTATAAGAAACATCATCCACGGGCATGATGGTTCTATCTTTTAAGGGTCTGACTTCAGACAAATGATGCGTTTTGTCTAGTCTCTTTCCGGGAAAAATCGTAACGGGAATCGCACAACTACAGCTCGTATATAGGAGGAACAGCAAATGGCTCAATCATTTAAACGTGTATTTTTGGTCGTCATGGACTCCGTAGGAATCGGAGAAGCACCGGACGCTGAACAGTTCGGAGATCTTGGTTCACATACGCTCGGTCATATCGCGCGTGAACGCAACGGACTCAATATGCCGAATATGGCAAAACTCGGTCTCTCGCATATTGAACCGATCGAAGGTGTCTCAGCTGAAGAAGCACCGCTTGCGGCATACGGAAAAATGCAGGAAGTATCTGCAGGGAAAGATACGATGACAGGGCACTGGGAGATCATGGGTCTGCGGATCGATACACCATTCCGTGTCTTTGAAAAGTTCCCGGATGATTTGATTCATCGCTTAGAAGAGTTCTCAGGACGGAAGATCATCGGGAACAAACCGGCTTCTGGTACGGAAATTCTCGACGAACTCGGACAAGAACATGTCGAGACAGGCGCGTTGATCGTCTATACATCGGCAGACTCTGTCCTTCAAATCGCTGCTCACGAAGAAGTCGTTCCATTAGAGGAACTGTATCGGATTTGTGAATATGCACGCGACATCACACGGGATGACCCGTATATGCTCGGTCGTATCATCGCGCGTCCATTCCTTGGTGAAGCAGGAGCGTGGGTGCGGACAGCGAATCGTCACGACTATGCACTCAAACCATTCGACCGAACGGTCATGAACGAGCTTGAGACAGCAGGACTGGATGTCATCTCACTCGGTAAGATCGCTGATATCTACGACGGCGAAGGCGTGACGGATGCGATCCGTACAAAGTCGAACATGGACGGCATGGATCAGCTCGTGAAGCAACTCGATCGGGATTTCAACGGACTTTGTTTCTTGAACCTCGTCGATTTCGATGCATTGTTCGGACACCGTCGTGATCCACAAGGTTATGGACAAGCGCTCGAAGAGTTCGATGCACGTCTTCCGGAAGTGTTTGCTCGCTTAAACGAAGACGATCTCTTGATCATCACGGCTGACCACGGAAACGATCCGGTTCATGCTGGGACAGACCATACTCGGGAATACGTACCGCTGCTTGCTTACCATAAAAATGGTGTCGCAAAACCGCTCGGTATCCGTGAGACGTTCGCTGATCTTGGAGCGACGGTCGCAGAAAACTTCGGCGTCAAAATGCCGGCACATGGAACAAGCTTTTTAACAGAACTATAATTCGAGGGAGCGATTCAGATGACAGTCAACTGGAATGAAACACGTTCGTTTTTAGAAAGCAAGATGCAGGCAAAACCGGAAATCGGATTGATTCTCGGTTCAGGACTTGGTGTCCTCGCGGATGAGATTGAAAACCCGATCGCGATTCCATATCATGAAATCCCGAACTTCCCGGTATCAACGGTCGAAGGACACGCGGGACAACTCGTCTTCGGTACTCTTGAAGGGAAACAAGTCGTTGCGATGCAAGGACGTTTCCACTTCTACGAAGGATACTCAATGGATATGGTCACGTTCCCTGTTCGTGTCATGAAAGCGATCGGTGTCGAGACGTTGATCGTCACGAACGCAGCCGGCGCATGTAACGAAGCGTTCGAACCAGGTGATTTGATGTTGATCACGGACCACATCAACTTCTTCGGTACGAACCCACTGATCGGGAAGAACGTCGACGAGATGGGACCACGTTTCCCAGATATGTCGAAGCCGTATGATGCAGAATTACTTCGTCTTGCACAAGAAACAGCAGATGAACTCGGAATTCGTGTCCGTCAAGGTGTCTACTTCGGAAACACTGGTCCGACGTATGAGACGCCAGCAGAAGTCAAGATGGCACGGATGCTTGGTGGCGACGTCGTCGGTATGTCGACGGTCCCTGAAGTCATCGTTGCCCGTCATTCAGATATGCGTGTTCTCGGGATTTCGTGTGTCTCGAACATGGCAGCAGGTATTCTCGATCAACCGTTACACCATGATGAAGTCATCGAAACGACAGAACGCGTCCGGGCACACTTCCTATCACTCGTTCGCGGTTCGATTAAAAAAATGTAACGACTGTTTTAAAACTCACAAACCACTCCTGAGGAGGAACTAGATTATGCGTATGGTAGATTTGATTGCAACAAAACGAGACGGTGGCGAACTCGCGACAGCTGATATTCAAGCAATGGTAGAAGGATTCACGAACGGAGAGATCCCGGATTACCAAATGTCAGCGATGTCGATGGCGATTTTCTATCAAGGAATGTCAGACCGTGAAATCGCTGATTTGACGATGGCGATGGTCAACTCGGGCGACGTGATCGACCTTTCACGTATCCACGGGAAAAAAGTCGACAAACACTCAACTGGCGGCGTCGGTGACAAAATCAGTTTGATCGTCGCACCACTCGTTGCGTCAATCGGTATTCCGGTTGCGAAGATGAGCGGTCGTGGACTCGGTCATACAGGTGGAACCATCGACAAACTCGAAGCGTTCCCTGGTTTTGACGTCGAGCTTTCAGAAGAAGCGTTCGTCTCACAAGTCAACGACATCAAGATGGCGATCATCGGTCAAACGGGTAATCTGACGCCTGCAGACAAAAAACTCTACGCACTTCGTGACGTCACAGCGACGGTCAACTCGATTCCATTGATCGCAAGTTCGATCATGTCGAAAAAGATCGCAGCAGGAGCAGACAGCATCGTACTTGACGTTAAGACAGGTTCTGGTGCCTTCATGAAATCGTTCGAAGATGCAAAAGCACTCGCGACAGAGATGGTTTCGATCGGTAAGAGTGTCAATCGTAAGACGGTTGCTGTCATTACAGACATGGATCAGCCGCTCGGCTTTGAAATCGGTAACGCAAACGAAGTCAAGGAAGCGATCGAAGTCCTTCAAGGAAAAGATGTCCGTGACTTAAAAGTCATCGCCTTGACAATCGCTTCACACATGGCAGTCCTCGGTGAGTTCTACCCGACGTTCGATGAAGCATATGCGGATCTCGAAACACGTCTCGGTAACGGAGCAGCACTTGACGTCTTCAAGAAGTTCATCGCAGCTCAAGGTGGCGACGCTTCACTCGTTGACGACATGACAAAAGCACTTGAAACGAAATACGAAAAAACATTCGTTGCTTCAAAAGCGGGTTACGTCTCTGAAATCATCGCTGACGAAGTCGGTGTTGCAGCGATGATCCTCGGTGCAGGACGCGCGACGAAAGCAGATGAGATCGATCACGCAGCAAGCGTTACGCTGCACAAAAAAGTCGGCGATCGTGTTGAAGTCGGCGATGTCATCGCAACGCTTCGTTCAAACAAAGAAACGCTCGACCAAGCAATCGAAAAAATGGATCACGCATACCATATCAGTGAAACGAAACCGGAAGCACGTCCGCTCGTTCACGCTGTCATCCAGTAATCCATCCGATAAGCAATATCTGAGTAGTGGACTTCGTCCGCTACTCTTTTTTTATGATAAAATCAAAAGTGTAAAAATATGGATATACGCAGAGGAGCGATCGTGTGAAACGTTGGTTCATAGTAGTTGCCAGTTTAGTTGGAGTTATCGGAGGCGGCGCATTGATGATGACGTACGCTTTTACAAAGGACATGGAGTCAGATGGAACGAAAGAGGCTGAAGTACAACAAAAAGCAAAGACATACTTAGAAAAGCACCTTCCGGAAGCAAAGGTGACCGGTAGTATTTACGACAATATGGGAAATTATTCGTTTGAGTATGCAGCGCGAGCAGTCGATGAAAAAACGAATACTGAGTTTTTCGTCTATCAACAGAAGGAGTCTGGAAAGTTCGTCGATACGTATCATGCGGCACTTTGGGAAGATCGGTTAGAGCAACGGATTCCGTCGCCGACTCTCGAAAAACTGAAGGATCAATTGAGCGTGACCGTACTTTATGACAACGATAAAATTCAGCGACTTGGTAAGGTCCGTTTTGATTCAAATGCTTATTTACGTGCGGAAATCGCTCCGACGCTCTTGGTGGACGTGCCTCGCAAACGACATGAACAGGATAGAGCACAGATCAAAGAGTGGGCAAAGTCGTTACGTGAGCAAGGAATTCTTCAACACATGACGGTCAAGATTGATTATGTCTCGAAAAAAGGTGAGTTATTGGAGGACGGAAATTCGTTGTTCGTAACGTTATAAAGTGGACCAAAAAAATGAGAGTACGCGGTTCCCATTCAATTTGTTATACTGGAAATACTTGTAATGAATAAGGGGGAACTTTCGTGAAACCACCACGCTTACAAAAAGGGGATAAGATTGCCATCGTCTCGCCGGCGTCTGCTGTCGCAGCATACGTACCGCGTCGTCTTGCCCGCGGTATCGCAACACTTGAAAAAATGGGGTTCGAAGTCGTCTTGATGCCGAACGCAACGGCTGTTCATAGTCATACGGCAGGAACGATCGGCGAACGGCTGCAAGACTTACATATGGCGTTCGCTGATCCATCGATCAAAGCGATCATCTCGACGATCGGTGGGTTTAACTCGCACCAGTTGCTCGACGAACTCGATTATGAATTGATTCGGAACAATCCGAAGATCTTTGTGGGCTTCAGTGATATCACAGCACTGTTTGCTGGCATCTATCAGCAGACAGGATTGACGACGTTTGTCGGACCCGCACTGCTGACACAATTTGGTCAATTCGATGGTCTAGATCCGTATACGGAAGAGTCGTTCAACCGTACGTTCATGCAGACGGAGCCGATCGGTCGGATCGAAGCGTCTGAAGAGTGGACGGACGAGATTTTACGCTGGGATGTTGCGGACGACCGAAGACGGGAACATCAAGTGAACGCGGGATATACGATCGTTAAGACAGGCGTTGCAGAAGGACCGATTCTAACGGGGAACACGGGAACACTTTTACTGCTTGCCGGAACACCATACTTGCCATCATTTGATGGTGTCGTTTTGATGCTCGAGGATGACGAAAGTGAGTCACCGGAAACGGTCGACCGATATTTCACGCAATTACGACACATGGGTGCGTATGACAAGATTGCGGCACTCGTCGTCGGACGTTTCCCACGCAAAGTCGATTTTGATCCGGATTTTCCGCTCAAAGACATCATTCTGCGTGCGACGCGGGGCTATGATTTCCCAATCATTCTCGATGCGGACTTCGGACATACGGATCCTGTTGCGACACTGGCGAATGGAATTCAGATTCGTGTCGAAGCAACGGATTCGGTCACACTCGATGTATTAGAGGCGGCTGTCGAGTAAAAAGGTCTGCACGACGCCCTGAAATTTGGTACACTGTACCATGGAATCACGATCTCGAATCGTGACGAATCTCCTGCTGAAAAGCACGAAAGGTTGGTCAAACATGCAAAAAACTGGTCATATCTTATTAGAAGATGGAAATAAAATCGAATTCGAATTGTTCAACGATGAAGCACCGATCACGACTGAAAACTTCGAAAACCTTGCGAACTCGAACTTCTACGATGGATTGAACTTCCACCGTGTCATCCCAGGCTTCGTCTCACAAGGCGGATGCCCAATCGGAAACGGTACAGGCGGTTCAGGAAAAACGATTCCTTGTGAAACGTCAACATCATACCCACACAAACACAAAGCGGGTTCACTCTCGATGGCACACGCTGGTCGTAACACAGGATCAAGCCAATTCTTCATCGTACACGAGCCACAACCGCACCTCGACGGCGTACACACGGTCTTCGGACAAGTGACTTCAGGTCTCGAACATGCACAAAAAATGAAGCAAGGCGCTGGCATCAAAGAAATCCGCGTCGAAGCGTAAGTTCTTGCTCCTCTTCGAACGTTCGAAGAGGAGTTTTTCTTTTTTTAGATCCGGGTACAATCAGTAAGGGAACTCAACTCGAAAAGGAGTGTTTGTCATGCGTTTAGAAGGAAAACGAATCATCCAAGTCGTCAGCAATGACTTCGAGGATTTAGAATTATGGTATCCTGTCCATCGTTTACGTGAAGAAGGGGCAATCGTCGATATCGTCGGAGAGAAGGCGGATGAGACGTACATCGGGAAGTATGGTGTCCCGATTAAATCAAATAAGACGTTCGATGAGATCAACCCGTCGGAATATGATGCGATTCTTGTTCCGGGTGGTTGGTCACCCGATTTGTTACGTCGCTTTGACTCCGTTCTGAATATGGTGCGTCATTTTGACCAGAACAAGCAACCGATCGGTCAAATCTGCCACGCTGGTTGGGTGCTGATCTCTGCAGGCATCTTAAAAGGTGTCAACGTCACGAGTACGCCAGGAATCAAGGATGATATGACGAATGCAGGTGCGATTTGGCACGATGAAGCAGTCGTCGTCGACGGGCATATCGTCTCGAGTCGTCGTCCGCCCGATCTACCAGACTACATGCGTGCCTTCATCCAAGTGATGGAAGAACAAGCATGACTCAGATGCAGGGGACGTCACGAGACGGACTCCTGCATTTTTAGTGGATTATGAAAAAAATGCAGTAATTCGGTGTGAGAAGGTGTAGAATGAATGAGTCTCAGTCGTTCATGCTCCTGAGAGTTGTTGAAATTAGGAAGGTGTAGAATCACATGCTAGTAAAATATAAGAAGTTGAATGAACGGACCGCGATGGGGCTGATCGCCTTTTCGTGCGAAGTGAAGGATCCGAAGTATTTGCTTGAAACGGTTCAAGCCTATGAACAGGAAGAAGACCAACGCTTGTATTTGTACAAACAAGATGAGGATTTCGTTGGTGTCATCGGGTTTCAATTAATGGATGGCCATGCTGAATTGAAACATATCGCCTTATCGCCGTCATTCCGGGGAGAACGGATGTCGTATCTCTTACTGGATGAAGCAACTAAGCTTCTTCGAACGGATATTACGGGTGCGACCGAAGAGACGCAACGCCTTGTCGACAAATGGAAAAATCAATAAAAAGACCGGTCCATGGCTTAAATGGACCGGTCTCTTCGGTTTTGTAGCGCTTCTTGTCGTGCCGTGACGACGTCCGTACGATCGCGCAAACGGTGTTTATGCGTCACATAATCGAGATCAGGTGCTGTCGCTTCAAGTGCGACGGTTCGGATGACGTCCGAGAAGACAGGTAACGGGATGTGTCGATAGACCGGATCTGTGAAGTGATCGCGATGATCGAGTAGGCGTGAGACATCGATACCAGACGTGATAAGCGCTGCTCGGTGGCGTTCGATCTTATCGAATGCCTTACTGTACGTCCGTTGTGCACCGGATTGGTTATTGCGACGATGATGATAGCGGGCGACGGCCAGCTGGATCAGACCGACAAGCGCCTCGTCCTGACGTTGTCCTTCTTGCCAGACTTCCTCTAAAATTTCATGGCACTCGAAGTAATCGTGCCGGATGTTGAATTCAAATACGAATCGTTCAATCGGATTCATGGAATCACCTCTTCCTTTGAATATAACATAGTCGAACCCACCAGTTGTATGGTATACTAAGGCGCAAAAAACGTTGATGGGCAGGGAGAATCATGGAATCATACAGTGTAAAGATGGATGCGTTTGAAGGCCCGCTGGACTTGCTGTTACACTTGGTTGGTAAATTAGAAATCGATATTTATGATATATCCGTTTCCATGGTGACGGATCAATATGTGTCCTATATCCGTGCGATGCAGCATCTTGAACTAGATGTTGCTAGTGAATATCTTGTCATGGCAGCGACGCTGTTGCAACTGAAAAGCAAACAACTCTTGCCGATCGAACAGACGGAATACGATGAGATTCCTGATTTCGAGGAAGAACCGACACGAGAAGGTCTGATTCAACAGTTGATCGAGTATAAAGCATATAAGGAAGCAGCACTCGTCCTGAAAGAAAAGGAAGAGGCACGCCTTGAGCTGTTCTCGAAACAACCAGAGGATTTGATGCGTTATCTCGACACGGATGCACAAGAGTATAATGGTACGTTATCTCTGAGTGATTTATTACGTGCCTATGAAAAAATGCGCCAACGTGAAGCTTGGAAGGTACGTCGTTCGAAGACGGTCAAACGAGAAGAACGTTCACTCGAGCAACAGATGGAGTCCGTTGCCCGGTACGTCGCGACACGGGAGCGTACGACATTCTTCGGCTTTTTTGCGGAGCAACCGACGGTCGAAGAACTAGTCGTCAGTTTCCTCGCTGTTCTTGAGCTTGTCAAGCAACGGGTCATTGATTGTGAACAGATGACCGATGATATCCTATTGCGGAGCATGGTGAAGGAGGAGAGTCAGATTGGCGTATGAACAAATCATTGAGAGCCTGTTATTCGTCGTCGGAGACGATGGGATCGATCCACGTGGTCTCAGTCAAGCGCTAGAGATCAGTGAAGCGGCAGCACGTGAACAGTTGCTGGCTCTTCAAACGACATTCGAAGCAGAGCAGCGTGTGCTCCAAATCGTGGAGTCGGGTGGTGTCTTTAAAATGGTGACACGAAAAGAAATGTCGCCGTATATTCAGGCATATGCCGGTTCGCTCGCAGAAGATTCCTTGTCTCGAGCAGCAATGGAGACACTCGTCATCATCGCATACAAACAACCTGTCACACGTGCTGACATCGAAGTCGTTCGTGGTGTGAAGACGGAGCGTGTCATCCATACGTTAAGTGCAAAAGGTTTAATTGAAGAGGCGGGACGCGCCAAAGGCGTCGGTCGCGCAAAATTGTATAAAACGACGGATCATTTCCTGGACCATTTTGGTCTAAACAGTATTGAAGAGTTACCGCCACTCGAGTTCGAAGAAACGTTCGAATCGGATGGAGATCTCTTCTTCCGGAATGATCCTTCATTAGAGGAGAGAGTGAATTAATGGAACGGTTACAAAAAATCATCGCACAAGCAGGTGTCGCTTCGCGGCGTAAAGCAGAGGAATTGATCACAGCAGGTCGCGTCAAGGTCAATGGAAAAGTCATCACGGAGCTTGGAACGAAAGTCGGAGCACGTGCAGAAGTCGAAGTAGACGGCGTGAAGCTTGAGCGTGAAGAGCACGTCTATTACATGCTCTATAAACCAACAGGTGTCGTCTCGACGGTTGAAGACGATAAAGGACGTAAGACGGTCGTTGATCTCGTACCACCCGGACACCGTGTCTTCCCAGTCGGTCGACTCGACTATAATACGAGCGGTCTTCTTTTAATGACGAACGACGGTGAATTCTCGAACCTGTTGCTTCATCCGAAATATAAGGTACCGAAGCGCTACATCGTCAAAATCAAAGGTGTGCCAGAATACTTCCACGTCAAAGGTCTTGAAAAAGGTGTCGTCTTACCGGATGGTTTCAAGACAGGTAAAGCACGTGTCGAGATGCGAGATATCGATAAGAAGAAAAATACGGCGATTCTTGAAATGGTCATCTACGAAGGGCATAACCGCCAAGTCCGTCAAATGGTCGAGACACTCGGTTCGGAAGTCTTGAAGTTGAAACGTGAACAGTTCGGTTTCTTGACACTGGCAGGTCTTACTTCTGGCGAGTGGCGTGAACTTTCAAAAAAAGAAGTCAATCAATTGCGTGAGCTAGCGGATCCAGCCGCTCCACCTACGAAAAGACGTAAGAACACAAAAAAACGTTAATTTGTAAAGCGAGAAGCTCATCCTCCGGGTTGAGTTTTCTTTTTTTGTGACAAAACGATTAACGAATTTCACATTTTGTCAACGGTAAAGCGATTTCAAGTACAATATGGGTGGAGGCGGTAAAATATGAAAAAAACGAAACAAAATCCGGAAGAACGCTTAGCAGCGGCCCAGCAAAAAAAGAAAAAACGCTCCTTCTGGCGTCTAATGATCATGACGATCGTTTTGTTCGCCGGAGCAGTTGTCATCATGCAATTCGTCGATCAAGCGACACGTGATAAAAACGGTCGTGTCATGGCAGGCGATGATGCCCCTGGTTTCGCACTCGTTGATCTATATGGTGAGAAACAGCACTCGATGGACGAGTATAAAGGAAAAGGACTTTTACTCAATTTCTGGGGAACATTCTGTGAACCATGTAAGAAAGAGATGCCATTGATCAATGACAACTATCAGATGATGCAAGACCAGGGCGTCAATTTCGTAGCGGTCAATGTCGGTGAAACACCAGTTCGTGTCTCAAGCTTCATCAAGGATATTGGCGGAACGGACTATCCGATTCTCATGGATACGAACAGTTCGGTCGAGAAGGCTTACGGGATCTACAACTTACCTGTGACGTTCATCATCAATAAAAAGGGTGAAGTCGTCGAGAAGTATGAAGGTGAGATTGATCAAGCGAAGCTCGAAGAGATGGTGAAGAAGGCGAACGAGTAACGCATCGAAGGGGGATTTAAGGATGCAGGAGCAAGAAGATTTCAAACAACTGGACATGCGTTACGAAGAAGCGGAGCTTCGATCGAAACGTAAAAATCCATCTTGGATCGATCGGGCATGGACGTTCTTTTCGTCCGTCAAGGTCGGGTTATGGTTGATTGCCTTGATCATCATCGCGAGCGGGGTCGGAACGATTTTCCCGCAGGAGATGTATATTCCACAGGCAACACCACCAGAAGAGTTTTATCAAAAGGAATACGGCACGGCAGGTGACATCTACTATACGTTAGGATTCCATAATCTGTTTGAATCATGGTGGTATATCGGATTGATCACGCTTTTATTACTCTCGATCATCATCGTATCGATTGACCGATTCTTCCCGCTCTACCGAGCACTGAAGAAACAACCGGTCATCCAGTCGGACCGTTTCATGAACGGTCAGCGATTTGGCGCGGAAGCGACTGGCGATGTCAAAAAAATCGATGCGATCGCACCGTTGCTTGAGAAAAAAGGCTATAAAATCCGTCGACAAGACGGGGCACTTTTAGCTGAAAAGCAACGTTTCGGACGATGGGGTCCATACATCAATCACATCGGACTCGTCTTATTCTTCGGTGGCGCGATGCTTCGAGTCGTACCAGGCATGCACGAAGATGAATTGCTTTGGCTCCGTGAAGGAGAGACGTTGCCGATCGAGGCGACGGATAACCAGTACTACTTGAAAAATGAAGCGTTCAACATCGAATTCTATGATCCTGAGAAGGTCGATGCGAAGTTCAAGAAATCACTTGAAGCAGCAGGCGGAAACGTACCGAAAAACTATGATACGAAGATGACGCTGTACAAGAAAGTCGGCGAAACATCCGATTTCAAACCGGAGCTTGAAGAAATCAAGTCAGGTGAGACGGCAGTCAACCGCCCATTCGAATTCGACGATTATCAAGTCTTCCAGGAACAGTACGCGGCAGATCCGGAATTCAAGACGATGTCGTTTAATATCGTTAACCAGAAAACGGACAAAGTCGTCGATACGATCAAGGTCGACTTGCGTGATCCGAAAGAAACATATGCCTTAAAAGATGGATATGAAGTCGAACTGAAGGACTTCCTTCCGGACTTCGTCGTCAAAGATGGTCAGCCAACGACGAACTCGGGACGTCCAGTCAATCCAGCCTTCGTCTTCAGCATCAAGTCACCGGAACATCCGAAAGGTGAACGGAGTTTGATTGGGATCAAACTTAATGTCGGTGGAGATGAGAATCAGTACAAGATGGCATTCGCCGGTACGGAACTCTCGAACATCTCGGGTGTCCGGATTAAAAAAGATTTGACGCTACCGTTCCTGTTTGCAGGTGGTATCATCTTCATGGCAGGCCTATTGATCGGGATGTACTGGCCGCACCGTCGTCTCTGGCTCAAAGAGAAGAACGGTCGAATCCAGATTGCTGGATTTACGAACAAAAATGCATTGGGGCTCCAAAAGGAAGCCAATCTCGCGTTGACGGAAGTCGGTCTGCCAGAACTTGAGGATCGACAAAAGTTGCGGGAAGAGGGGGAAGCTAAATGAATTTGCTTCAGTTGAGCAGTAACCTGCTCCTTACATCATTCATCGTCTACCTCGTCAGTACAGGATTCTTCGCTGTAGCGACGAGTGGTAAAAAAGGACCGACGCGTTCTGGTAAAATCGCCTTTACGCTTGCGATCATCGGTTTCCTCGCGCAGCTCGGATATTTCTTCACGCGCTGGGCTGGAGCTGGGCACGTTCCAGTTTCGAATTTATATGAATACACGACATTCTTCGGCATGATGATGGTGCTTGGTTTCTTGATCGTTTATGCCATCTACAAAAACAATGTCCTCGGTTTGGTTGCGATGCCAGTTGCATTGCTCGTTATCGCTTATGCGTCGATGTTCCCGGATGAAGTCCAACCGTTGATCCCAGCACTACAAAGTGTTTGGCTCAAAATCCACGTCACGACGGCAGCGCTCGGCGAAGGGATTCTTGCCGTCAGCTTCGCGACCGGATTATTGTATCTGATTCACGCGACGGATTTCAGCAAGGAATCGAAAACACGGACGTGGCTCGAAGTCGTCATGTTCTCACTCGCATGTGTCGTCGGTTACATCTTAGTTGGGCTGTTGTTCAAAGCGACAGGTTCTGCGTCGACGATCGAATACGTGGCGAAAAACGGTGCAACGATGACGCATGACTATGCGATGCCAGTCTTGACAGGTCCTGAAGGCGGGAAAGTCTTATCGGGTTCAGGTGCCGTCATTGAATTACCGAATTTCTTGAATGCGAACAAAGTCAACACGGTCTTATGGTCGATCATCGGCGGCGTCGTCTTATACGTCTTGCTTCGCTTCGTCATTCTTCGCAAGCGTCTTGCTGAGAGCTTGAAGCCGATCGCGCGTAAGATCGATCTTGAGACAGCAGATGAGATCAGCTATCGTTCTGTTGCGATTGGTCTTCCAATCTTCATCCTTGGCGGTCTGATCTTCGCGATGATCTGGGCGCAAATGGCATGGAGCCGTTACTGGGGCTGGGATCCGAAAGAGGTATGGGCACTCATTACGATGCTCTTCTACGTCTTTTATCTCCATATGCGCATCCAGCGTGGTTGGATTGGTAAAAAATCAGCTTGGCTATGTGTTGGCGGATTTGCTGTCATCATGTTCAACCTCGTCTTCGTTAACCTTGTCGTAGCAGGATTACACTCTTACGCATAAGGAAAAAACAAGCAGCGGATCCGGAAACGGTCCGCTGCTTTTTCGTATCCGTCCGATCGAAGTGTGCCTTTTCGGAGAAATCAGCCAGAGCAAGCCATTCTTTTCGTTTCATAGTATACTAAAAGAGTAGTAGGATAGAGGAGTAGAGTTTAGTTCATAGGAGGAGACAGCATGTCAGAAGAAGCACGTATTTTAGTCGTCGACGATGAAGAACGGATTCGTCGCCTGTTGAAGATGTATCTGGAGCGGGAAAATTTCACGATCGAGGAAGCAGACAATGGAGAAACGGCGCTTGAAATGGCGCTTGAGACAGAATACGATGTCATTCTCCTCGACTTGATGATGCCAAAGATGGACGGGATGCAAGTCTGTGAAGAACTGCGGAAAACGAAAGCGACGCCAATCGTCATGTTGACGGCAAAAGGCGAAGAGACGAACCGCGTCCATGGGTTTGAGATGGGGGCAGATGATTATATCGTCAAACCATTCAGCCCACGCGAAGTTGTCTTGCGTGTCAAAGCGATCCTTCGTCGGGCAAGTGCGACGAAATTCCTCCACACGGATGCGAAAACAAAAGATGTCATCGTCTTCCCACACTTGACGATCGACAATGATGCCCACCGCGTGACGGTTGAATCACAAGAAGTCAATTTAACACCAAAAGAATACGAACTCCTGTATTTCTTAGCAAAACAAACGGATAAGGTATTCTCGCGGGAACAACTACTCAAGGAAGTCTGGAACTATGAATTCTTCGGGGATCTGCGGACGGTCGATACACACGTCAAACGTCTGCGTGAAAAGCTGAATCGTTTGTCTCCGAACGCCGCTCAAATGATCACGACGGTCTGGGGTGTCGGATACAAGTTCGAGAATAGTCCGACCTGACGATGAAATGGTTGCAAAGCGTTGTCATCAAACTATGGGGAACGATTCTGTTACTCGTTTCGGTCGTCTTGATCGCCTTGACGATCTTGTTACTTGAATTTTTCAACTCGTTCCATATCGAACAGGAGCGGGGACACCTCGCGAAACTCGGTCAACAAGTCGAGACCGTCTTTCAGGCGCACGCCGGCATCGAGGAAGGGTCGAGTACTGCTGTTGAAATCACGGATATTTACGGCGCGACACTGATCGCAAAGACGCAGGACGATTCCGTCGAAGCGAACATCTCACAAGCGAAGGCGAACCGGATCATCAAGGAACTCGAACGTCAGAACTGGAAAGCAATTGACGGTGAAGAAGGCGAGACGGCGATCGGCAACTATGAGACCTTCGATGGAAAGGCGGCACTCGCGTATCGGGCACCGCTCATTACGGACAGTGGCAACGGAACAATCTACTTGATCGAGCAGTTGACGAACATCGAACAGGCGAATGAGGGAGCACGTCAGATCATCCAACTCTGTGTCCTGTTAGCGATCATTGGAACGACCGTCTTTGCTTTCTTCCTCTCGACACGAATCACAGCACCACTGCGGACGATTCGTCAAGCTGTCGTTGAGGCCGGTGAAGGAAAGTTTGATCAGAGCCTGACGCAACGTTCGCGTGATGAGATCGGTGACTTAGCGCTTGCGTTCAATGAAATGAGTAGTCAACTCAATCAATATGTCACGGATCTCGATAAGGAACGGCACTTGCTTTCCTCGATTCTGCGCTGTATGGCAGATGGCGTGCTGACGTTCTCGAAATCAGGCGAACTCCTCGCGACGAATCCACCGGCAGAGGCATTCCTCGCAGGTTCTCCGGTACCAGACGAACTGATCGAACTGTTCCAGACGGTCATGCAGGAAGAGACGGAGATGACCGTGTCCTTCGAACGAGAGGGACGTTTCTACATCATCATCGTCAGTCCGTTACTCGAACAAGAAGAACAGATTGGAGCGGTCGCCGTCCTGCGTGATATGACGGAAGCGCAACAACTCGAAAAGATGCGCGCCGACTTCGTCGCGAACGTCAGTCATGAACTGCGGACGCCACTCGTCATGCTGCAAGGATATTCGGAAGCAATCGTCGACGGGATGACCGAAAGTGATGAGGCGACGAAAGAATTCGCCTCAATCATTTATGATGAATCGCAACGTCTGTCCCGTCTTGTCAATGATCTACTCGATCTCGCACGGATGGAAGCGGGGTATCAGGAATTACGGATCGAAGCCGTCGAAGCCGTTTCCTTCGCACAACGAGTTATCAAGAAGTTCAAACAGATGGGTCGCGATAAGCAGGTCACGTTCTCAGTTTCCGGTCCGAACATCATATTTGATGCCGATCCGGATCAGATGGAACAAGTGTTGACGAATCTCCTCGGTAACGCCTTGCGCTACACGGAGAACGGCGAAATCAAGATTAAGATTGATGAAGATAGGGAAAACATTACATTATCCGTCATTGATTCGGGTGACGGAATCCCAGAAGAAGATCTACCGTTCGTCTTTGACCGCTTTTATAAAGCCGATAAAGCGCGGACACGTGGCAAGACAGGTACAGGAATCGGTCTTGCAATCGTGGCGAATGTCGTCCGAGCTCATGGTGGTGAAGTCGAAGTCGACAGCCGCTTGGGTGAGGGAGCGACCTTCCGGATCCGATTACCGAAAAAACAAGGGAAGCGAACATTATGAGTCGCTTCCTTTCGCTATAGGAGTGAATGAAAAATGAAAATTTACACGAAGTCTGGTGACGAAGGAGAAACATCCCTCGTTGGTGGGAGAGTCAAAAAAAATGATCGTTTGATTAGCTTGATGGGAGAACTCGACGAATTGAATAGTTTCGTTGGACTTGCCCGGACGAAAGCATCATCAATCGAGGTGCGGGAACAACTGACAGTGATCCAGCACGCCTTATTCGATTGTGGTAGTGACTTGATGTATGTCGAACCGCGCCCGTCACGCTTGAGTCAAGAAGCGACGGTTGATTTAGAAAGTTGGATCGACACGTTAACGGAGTTATCACCGCCACTCGATAAATTCATCTTGCCCGGTGGAACGGAAGCAGCTGCAACATTACACGTGGCACGGACGGTCTGTCGTCGTGTTGAACGTTCGATGATCGATATCCCTCAAGCCGCTCATTTGTTACCGTTCATCAACCGACTCAGTGACTTCTTCTTTACAGCAGCCCGTTACGAGAATGCCGTCAAACAAAAAGCAGATATTGAATATGTCCGCAGTGCGCATGTATTCAAACGAAAGGATGGAGAGCAATGAGTCAGTCATTTAGCACATGGAAAAAGGAAGGAACGAGCTTTCATCTCGTTCCGACTGATAAATTCAAGACGACGACGATTCTCGTTACATTTTCAGCACCGTTAGAAGCGAAGACGCTGACAAGCCGTGCAATCCTACCGTACATCATGGAAAAATCGACAGCCGCTTATCCGTCGATGAAAGCATTACGTGAACCGCTTGAAACATTATATGATGCGGGACTTTATGCGGACGCGTCGAAGTTCGGAGAAGAGCACGTCATCTCGTTCCAACTCGATGTCGTCCGGGGAGAACTCGTTCATCATCCGTCGTTGTTAAAAGAAGCACTTGAATTGCTCGAACAAATGGTGCTGTATCCAGATTTGACGGAAGGTGGTTTCCGTGAACAGTTCGTCAAACAAGAAAAACGACTGCATGCCTTACGGATTAGTTCGCTATATGACGATAAAATGCGCTACGCCCAGCAACGTCTTCTTGAATTAATGGCACCAGGTGAAGCCGTCGCGTTGCCATCCCTCGGAACACTCGAAGAACTCGAACAGATCACCCCGTCATCCTTGCGTGATACATACCGTTCGATGATCGAAGACGATCGGATTGATGTCTTCGTCGTCGGACATGTGACGAAGGAGGAGATGGAAGATGCGTTGTCCTTCTTGCCATCGCATTCTGAAAAGATCAGCCATTACATTCCGGCCCAAAAACCAGTCAATGGCGTGAAACGGTCGAGTGAAACGCAACCGATCAAACAAGGCAAATTGCATCTCGGTTACCGGGTAGCGGTCGATCCGACATCTGCTGACTCGATTCGGATGCAAATCGTCAATGGTCTATTCGGTGGCTTCCCCCATTCAAAACTGTTCATGAATGTCCGTGAAAAAGAGAGCCTCGCGTATTATGCGGCCTCACGTTACGCGGCACTGAACAGTGCACTCTATGTTTATGCAGGGGTCGACACAAAAGAAGCAGAACGTGCCGAGAAGATCATCTTGGAACAACTCGTTGATTTGAAAGCAGGACAGTTCACGGATGAAGAATTGACACAGACGAAGGCGATGCTGATCAATGCGCGTCGTCAAATCCTTGATCAGCCGGGTCAATTGATCGGCTGGTTAAATGGTTCGAAGATGCGTGGACTGACACTTGAAGATGAGATTCAGATCATTGAGACGGCGACACGTGAAGACGTCGTTCGATTAGCAGCGGCAATCGATCTTGATGCCGTATATCTATTGCGAGGTGAAGCATGATGGAACAACTGACCTATCACGATACAGACGAAACGGTATACCACGAGCAGCTTGATAACGGGCTCTCCGTCTACCTATTGCAAAAAAAAGGATATGAAAAGACGTATGCGACGTTTACGACACGTTATGGTTCGATTGATCAACGATTCAAAAAAGGGGAGGAATGGATCACGGTACCGGACGGCATCGCCCACTTCCTCGAGCATAAGATGTTCGAATCCGAAAAAGGCGATGTCTTCCAAGAATTTGGTCGTCTCGGTGCCTCAGCGAACGCCTTTACCTCGTTCTCGCGGACGGCATATTTGTTCTCAGCGACGTCATTAATCGAACAAAATCTCGAGACGTTGATTGATTTCGTACAAGATCCTTACTTCACGCCGGAAAGCGTTGAAAAAGAGAAGGGGATCATCACTCAGGAAATCCAGATGTATCAAGATAATCCGGGATGGCGCCTGTTCTTCGGTCTGATTGAATCGATGTATGCGACGCATCCAGTCCGGATCGATATCGCGGGAACTCCGGAATCGATCAATCAAATCACAGCCGACGACCTGTATACTTGCTACCGTACGTTCTATCATCCATCGAACATGGTGTTATTCGTCGTCGGAAACATTGATCCGGAAGAGACACTGGCATTGATCAAGGCGAATCAGGCGAAGAAAGACTATACGGATCGTCCGGCGATCGAGCGGGATTATGGTCAAGAACCGCATGGCGTACATCGTCCACGTTTTGAACTCGAGCTCGACGTCAAGACACCTAAGGTATTGATCGGTTATAAGGACGAATCGCTTCGTGGCGAGTCACAAGTTCGTCGTGAATTAACGAGTGAACTGCTGTTACACCTCTTGTTCGATCAAACATCATCGACGTATTTGGAACTGTATGAAGACGGTCTGATTGACGATACGTTCAGCTTTGATTACTCGAGTGAGGAAGAGTTCGCCTTTGCGACGTTTGGAATGGAGACAGAAGATCCAGATAAGTTCATCCAAGCGTATGAGACACTCCTGCAAACACGTCCTGACTTTACGGAAGATGAAGTCACGCGCAAGCGGAACATGATGCAAGGGAAGTTCCTCCGTGCCTTGAATTCACCAGAATTCATCGCGAACCAGTTCTCGCGTCACGCACTTGCCGGTACGAATTTATTCACACTCCCGACGATGATTGCGTCGATTACGAAAGAAGAGATTGAAGCTCGTTTCGATGAGTTGTTCTCTATTGAAAATCGAGCAATTTCCATCGTTAAGCCTTACACGTGATGCGGATCCTCATCACCGGTGCGAGTGGTGCCATTGGTCTTGCGGCAGCGAAACAACTAGCTGCCGCCGGACATGAATTGGTGCTTCAGACGTATCGACAGCAAGCGGTTTTAGAACGGATGATAGAGGAGTGGCCTGGGGAACATCAAATCTTAGTTGCGAACTTAGCGGATGAAAGTGACTTGCAGGCATTTTGTGCGGCATTACCTGTCGTTGATGCCTTCGTCCATTGTGCCGGAACGAGTTATAGCGGTTTGTTGCTCGATCAATCGGCAACATCGATGCAGGAGCTTTGGAAGATTCATGTCGATGCCTTGATGCGGATTAGCCAAACTGTGACGCGGACAAAACCGTTTACGTCAAAACTTGCGATCGTCGTCATCAGTAGTGTGTTAGGGGAGCAAGGTGTCGCAGGTGAAGTTGCCTATTCAACCTGTAAGGCGGCACAACTTGGATTCGTCAAAGCCTACAGTAAGGAGCTTGGACCGATGCACGGACGTATCAATGCGATCACACCGGGGTGGATCGATACACCGATGAACGCGATTTTCTCGGAAGATGAAAAGGAACAAGCGATCGCTGAAATCCCTACTGGTCGATTCGGGAAAGTAGAAGAAGTGGCTTCTGCCATCCGTTACTTAGTGCAACCTGAATCAAGTTATGTGTCCGGAGCCATCCTGAAAATAGATGGCGCATGGATGTAGGTGATGGAATTTCAGTTCAGGAATGCTTTTCATTTTTCAAAAAATCATTTAACATGAGGAATGGATAATCGTATTGATAGAGGAGGATGGGCGCGTGAGTGAGTTCGAGCAATGGTATCTCGAATATGAATTAAAGGTCAACCGTCCCGGTATACTCGGGGACATTGCTTCGTTGATGGGAATGTTACATATTTCGATCGTGACGATCAATGGTGTCGATCATCAACGACGTGGTATGTTGCTCCAAACGAAACAACCGGATCAAATTCCACGACTCGCCGCTATTCTCAAGACGATGTCAACCATAGAGGTCATCAAACTACGAAAACCAAAACTACGTGACCGAATCGCGATTCGTCACGGGCGCTATATCGATCAAAGCAGTGATGAACGAAAGACGTTCCGCTTCGTGCGGGAAGACTTAGGGATTCTCGTCGATTTCATGGCAGAGCTATGTAAACAGGAGGGTCACTTGCTGATTGGTGTCCGCGGCATGCCACGAGTCGGCAAGACAGAGTCGATCGTCGCAGCGAGTGTCAGTGCGAATAAGAAATGGTTGTTCCTATCGTCGACGTTGATTAAACAGACGGTTCGAACATCGTTGTTTGACGACGAGCGGACGGGTGATTATGTCTACATCATCGATGCGTTAGTGTCACAACGAAATTTCGATGAACGACACTGGCAAATCCTGCGTGAAGTCATGCGTCTACCGGCGACGAAGATCGTCGAACATCCGGATGCGTTCGTCAAATCAAGTGAGTATACGTGGGATGATTTTGATTACATCATTGAATTACGCAACACGACTGAAGAAATCATTGTGACTGAACTGCCTCGTTCCCATGGTGGAAATGATTGGTTCAACTTTGAATAAGTATGAAAAATGGAAGGTGTGTTACCGATGACCGAGCTCGGAACCTACTTAAAGGAACAACGGGAGGCACTTGGTGTCTCTCTCGAACAAATTCAAACGACGACGAAGATTCAAAAGCGTTATATCGTCGCGATTGAAGAAGGCAATTACGATCAATTACCGGGTGCATTCTATGCCCGTGCCTTCATCAAGACATATGCTGAAGCACTCGGTCTTGACGTTGATGAAGTCTTTACGACCTACAAGCGTGATCTTCCAGAACCGGAAGCACAGCCGGTCGTCGAACTGTCACGGCGCGCGACGTATTCGAAATCCAGTGCTCCGAAGAAGAGCGTTGCGAAACGTTGGATTCCGAACATCATCATCATCGTATTGATCTTTGCAATCGGTGCTGCCTTGTATTATGGTCTGCAGACGTTCCTCGACGGTAACGAAGAGGCGAAGACGTCCGCGCCGAAACAAAATGATGTGACGATCGATCAAGGAGACGCACCGAGCAAGGAAACGGATGCGCCTGCGAAGACCGAAGAAGAGCCGAAGGAAGAACCGGCGAAACAAGAAGAAACAAAAGAAGAACCTAAAAAAGAGGCACTTGCTGCGAAGTCGACATCTGGTCAAGATGTCACATATGAAGTCGCAACGAAAGATACGATGAGTGTCTCGATTCAAATCAAGAAAGATGCCTCTCCGTCGCCATTCGTTGGTGTACGTGATACATCACTTGAAGGAGAAGCACTCGCGCCAGACCACATCAACGCATCGGATCCAAATCCGATCGTCGTGAAGGACGCGAAGACGGACTTGATCCGCATCCGGATCGGTTCGATTAAAGGGATTGATAAAATCGTCGTCAATGACCAAGAACTGAAACTGAACCGTTCGCTTCTCGTCCAAAACATCTATCTAAAGAAAGTAGCCACGCCGTAATTCGGCGTGCCTTCTTTTAGATGGCATGTCATTTACATACGAAATGAAGGAGGAGGGCGTTACATGAACTTACCGAATCAATTGACAGTATTACGCGTTTTATTAATTCCCGTGTTCGTCATCGTACTTGCGATTGATCCGAACTGGGGACAGTGGGATGTGCTGGGAGCTGAACTTCCCGTCTCACACTTCGTTGCAGCTATCATCTTCCTTGTTGCTTCACTGACGGACTGGCTCGATGGGTATATCGCCCGCAAACAAAAACTAGTGACGAACTTTGGAAAATTCATGGATCCACTTGCCGATAAGATGTTAGTTGCAGCTGCTCTTGTCTACTTGGTGGAACTTGGATTCGTCGCAGCATGGATCGTCGTCATCATTCTCTGTCGAGAGTTCGCAGTCACAGGTCTTCGTCTCGTCGCATCTGACGAAGGGATCGTACTTGCTGCTGGAAACTCTGGCAAAGCCAAGACATGGGTTCAGCTGACATCAATTACGGCATACTTGCTGCACGATATCATCTTTGCGATGTGGAATATTCCGTTCGCAGATATTACGATGTGGCTTGCTTTGATTTTGACGATCTACTCAGGTGTCGAATATTTCGCTAAAAACATTAAGTTAATTACGAAATCCATGTAAGATGGATCAATTTAGACTGTTCGTCATACCGAACAGTCTTTTCTTATACTTCAAGAAGGTGAGGAATCAACATGAAAGCAGAAATCATCGCAGTCGGAAGCGAACTCCTCCTTGGGGAAATCGCGAACACGAATGCACAGTACCTTTCCGAATGGTTAGCGAGTGCCGGAATTGACGTTCATTATCATACGGTAGTCGGTGACAATCATGAGCGGATGCAAGAGACATTCCGTCAGGCACAACAGCGGGCAGACGTCCTTGTCATCACAGGAGGTCTTGGACCGACGGAAGACGATTTGACGAAAGAAGTGCTCGCTGATTTCCTCGGACGTGATCTCGTTCTCGATCAAGCGGCGTACGAGCGAATCGAAGGGTTCTTAAAGACACGTCAACGGGAAATGACGATCAACGAACGAAAACAAGCTCTCGTCATCGAAGGAGCGACGGTTTTACGTAATGATGCAGGACTTGCTCCCGGTATGTCGGTTCAGACGGAACACCACCAATATATCGTCTTACCTGGTGTGCCACGCGAGATGAAGCAAATCCTCAAAGATCACTTCAGTCATCTGTTCGGTCAAGAAACGATCCGTTCTCGGACGTTACGATTCTTCGGAATCGGGGAATCAGCTTTAAATGACCGTCTGGAAACGTTGATTAAGGAGGCGAAGAATCCATCGGTCGCACCGTATGCGGAGCTCGCTGAAGTCCGGTTACGCCTGACGGCTAAAGCACTCGATCAACAGGAAGCTGATCGTATGCTCGATGAACTCGAACAACACGTCCTTGCTGAAGTCGGCATGTACTTTTATGGATATGGGGAGACGAGTCTGCCGGAAGTCGTCCTAAAACGGTATCAAGAAGCAGGATTGACACTTTCGCTCGCCGAATCACTGACGGGAGGAGCCGTCGCAAGTGGTCTCGTTGATGTCAGCGGTGCGAGTCAAGTATTGCGTGGGAGCGCCGTCGTCTATGATGACGCAGCGAAGCAAGCCGTACTGTCGGTACCAGAAGAGCTTTTAAAAGAACATACGGCAGTCAGTAAAGAGGTGGCGATCGCGATGGCAGAAGGAGCACGAAGCCTTTATCAATCGGACATCGCTGTTGCCTTGACGGGGGAAGCAGGTCCGGCGAGCAACAGCGGAAAAACGGTCGGAACGGTCTATTGTGCTATTGCGGACGCACATGGAACACGGATTGTCGAATGGCAATATCCATCGTTTGATCGAGGCATGATTCGCCTGCGCGCCGTAAAGGATACCTATTTCCTTCTACTGAAACATCTCGAAAAAGCACCAGAGTGAGAAAAATGGTCAAAGTGCAAGTATGCGAATAAATGTTCGTAAAATGCTTGTCATTCGGTCTCAAAAGAAGTACAATAATCTCAGTAAGATAATTAAAAGGAGGCCTGCTACGTGAGTGATCGTAAAGCAGCACTTGAGATGGCGTTACGCCAGATAGAGAAACAGTTCGGTAAAGGTTCTATCATGAAACTTGGAGAAAATGCGGATCAGAAGGTATCAGTAATCTCTTCTGGATCGATTACATTAGATATTGCCCTAGGTGCAGGTGGATACCCACGTGGACGGGTCATCGAAGTATACGGACCTGAATCGTCAGGTAAAACGACGGTAGCGCTTCATGCAATCGCAGAAGTTCAAAAACAAGGTGGACAAGCCGCATTCATCGATGCGGAGCATGCGCTTGATCCAGCATATGCAAATAAACTCGGTGTCAACATCGATGAGCTCCTCTTGTCACAACCGGACACTGGGGAACAAGCACTTGAAATCGCGGAAGCACTCGTTCGTTCTGGTGCGGTCGATATTCTTGTCGTCGACTCTGTTGCGGCACTCGTACCAAAAGCAGAGATCGAAGGCGAGATGGGTGACTCACACGTTGGTCTTCAAGCACGTTTGATGAGCCAAGCGCTTCGTAAATTGTCTGGTGCAACGAATAAATCGAAGACGATCGTCATCTTCATCAACCAAATCCGTGAAAAAATCGGTGTCATGTTCGGTAACCCGGAAACGACTCCAGGTGGTCGTGCACTTAAATTCTACTCGTCTGTTCGTTTAGAAGTACGTCGTGCGGAAGCGTTGAAAAACGGTACGGACGTCGTCGGTAACAAAACGAAGATCAAGGTCGTCAAAAACAAGATCGCACCTCCGTTCAAACAAGCGGAAGTCGATATCATGTATGGTCTCGGGATTTCGAAAGTCGGTGAGTTGATCGACATCGGAACGGATCTTGATATCGTTCAAAAGAGTGGTGCATGGTACTCGTACAACTCTGAACGTCTCGGTCAAGGGCGTGAGAACGCGAAACAATACATGGTCGAGCATCCGGAAGTCGCAGCAGAGGTCGAACGTTTGATTCGTGAACACCACGGTCTCGTTGATCGCGAAGAGCCGGTTGATTTCGAAGCAGAACAACCAGAAGATCTATTTGCTGAATAAACCGTTTCAGAGAGGATTCGCATGCGAATCCTCTCTTTTTTAGTGTAAAAGAGGAAAACAGTGGAATTCTTTCCCGTCCGTTCGTTGACAATGAACGAGTGCTATCCTTACAATATAGATGTACGTTTTTTAGACAGCTTCGATGAAATACCGAAATGAACTAAGAAACACCTTGCAAAGGGGAGGTGAACCCATGAGTACACTGACTTGGATTGTCATACTTCTCCTCACTTTGCTGATCGCATTCATCGTAGGCTACTTCTTGCGGAAATCGATTGCAGAAGCGAAGATTCAAGGCGCAGAAACGGAAGCGAATAAAATCGTCGAACGTGCGCGCGAATCGGCTGAGGCAACGAAAAAAGAAGCAGTACTCGAAGCGAAAGATGAAGCATTCAAACTTCGTAACGAAGTGGAAAAAGAATTGCGTGAACGTCGCCAAGAGCTAGCGAAACAAGAAGCCCGGTTGCTCCAGAAAGAAGAGACACTCGATCGCCGTGTTGATGCCATCGACCGTAAGGAAGATCAAATCAATACACGTGATGCAGAGATCGCGAAACGGAAGCATCAAGCTGAAGAACTAGAGCGCAAAGTAGAGGACCTGTATGAACAGGGACGTCAAGAGCTTGTCCGCGTCGCGAATTTATCGCAAGACGAGGCAAGAACGATCATCATGGATGAGACGAAACAGGCTGCTTTACATGACGCAGCCATTCTTCAAAAAGAAATCGAACAAAAAGCAAAAGAAGAAGCCGACAAGAAAGCACGTAACATCTTGTCACTTGCGATTCAACGGTTCGCCGCTGAACATATCGCAGAGACGACTGTATCGGTCGTCAACTTGCCGAATGATGAGATGAAAGGTCGGATCATCGGACGGGAAGGCCGCAACATCCGTACGCTCGAGACCTTGACTGGAATCGACTTGATCATCGATGATACGCCGGAAGCCGTCATTTTGTCTGGTTTTGACCCAATTCGTCGCGAAGTCGCTAAAATGGCGCTCGAGAAATTGGTTCAGGATGGTCGGATTCACCCGGCCCGTATTGAAGAGATGGTCGACAAATCCCGTCGTGAAGTCGACGAACGAATTCGAGAAATCGGGGAAGAAGCGACGTATGATGTCGGAATCCACGGCATTCATCCGGACCTTGTCAAAATTCTCGGTCGCTTGAAGTACCGTACGAGTTACGGACAGAACGTCCTGTATCACTCGCTTGAGGTTGCCCATCTTGCAGGTATGATGGCAGCAGAACTTGGAGAAGATGTCACGCTTGCGAAGCGTGCGGGTCTTCTGCATGATATCGGGAAAGCGATCGACCACGAAGTCGAAGGCAGTCACGTTGAGATCGGTGTCGAGCTCGGTACGAAGTACAAAGAGCATCCAACCGTCATCAACGCGATCGCATCCCACCACGGGGATACGGAAGCGACATCTGTCATTTCCGTCTTGGTCGCAGCCGCAGATGCATTATCTGCTGCTCGTCCGGGTGCACGTCAAGAGACACTCGAAAGTTATATTCGCCGTCTCGAACGCCTCGAGGAAATCTCGGAATCGTTCGACGGTGTCGAAAAATCATTTGCGATCCAAGCGGGTCGTGAAGTTCGTATCATCGTTCGACCTGACGTCGTCGATGATGTACTGGCTCACAAGATGGCGAGTGACATCCGGAAAAAAATCGAAGAAGAACTCGATTATCCGGGACACATCAAAGTCACGGTCATTCGGGAAACACGAGCAGTCGAATACGCGAAATAAGTGGAGTGGCGGGCGACCGCCACTTTTTTTAATGAACGGAGGAACAGCAATGAAGATTTTATTCATCGGAGATGTCGTCGGTGCACCTGGTCGACATATCCTACAACAATTCACAGCACGCTTGAAAGCGAAGTACAACCCGAACGTCATGCTCGTCAACGGCGAAAACGCAGCACACGGACGCGGCATCACGAAGTCAATCTATCATCAATTCCTAGAACTCGGATTCCACGGAATCACGATGGGGAATCACACGTTTGATAACCGCGACATCTTTGACTGGATCGACGACGCGGATCGAATCGTCCGTCCGGCGAACTATCCGGAAGGCACACCAGGTCGTGGGATGATGATCGTCAAGGCAGGTAATAAAAAGATTGCCGTCATCAACGTCCAAGGAACGGTCTTCTTACCACCACTCGGTGACCCGTTCCGTACCGTCGATGCACTGATCGCGGAAGTCGAAGGAAAAGTCGATGCCATCTTCGTTGATGTCCACGCGGAAGCAACAAGTGAGAAAATCGCGATGGGCTATCACCTCGACGGTCGAGTTCAAGCTGTCGTCGGCACACATACGCACGTCCAGACAGCAGATGAGCGTGTCCTTGACGGAGGAACGGCTTACATCACGGATGTCGGGATGACAGGTCCACTAAACGGTGTGCTTGGGATGCGTCAGGAAGATGTCCTACGAAAATTCAAGACACAGCTTCCAACACGGTTTGAAGTTGCCGAAGGACGGGAACAACTTAATGGAGTCTTGATTCATATCGATGACACAACAAAAAAAGCAACGAAGATTGAACGGATTCATCTGACGGATCAGTCAGTATTCTTCGACTGATTGCCATTTCTGGATGGGGAGGTACACGCATGGACGTCCTGAAAGTATCAGCTAAGTCGAATCCAAACGCGGTAGCAGGTGCACTCGCGGGTGTCATTCGAGAGAGAGGTTCCGTCGAGATTCAGGCCATTGGTGCGGGAGCGCTCAATCAGTCTGTCAAAGCCGTCGCCATCGCACGTGGATTCGTGGCTCCTTCTGGCATCGACTTGATTTGTATCCCAGCCTTCACAGACATTTTGATTGATGGAGAAGAGAGAACCGCCATCAAACTCATCATTGAACCACGATGACGAATTGGACATAGGTCCTATTTGCAAGTAGACCATTTACTCGACTGGAGTAGATGGTCTTTTTGCTGCGCCTGCGAAATTTTCTCACCTTTCCACCGAGGGAGCATTGTACTACTTCCGGTAAATCGGTATCATGGGGGAGGATAGAGAGAACTATCATTTCAGGGGACAGAGAAGGAGCGAACGTCGATGTATAATCAGTTATCATGGAAAGTTGGCGGTCAGCAGGGAGAAGGGATCGAATCAACAGGCGAAATCTTTGCAATTGCCTTGAATCGACTCGGCTATTACCTGTACGGATACCGTCACTTTTCGTCACGTATCAAGGGAGGGCACACGAACAATAAGATTCGTGTCGCGACACAGGAAGTCCGGACGATTTCCGATGATCTCGATATTTTGGTCGCGTTCGATCAAGAGACGATCGATGTTAACTTCCATGAATTGCGTCAAGGTGCCATCATCATCGCGGATGCGAAATTCAATCCGACGAATCCAGACGAAGCACGAGCTTCCTTGTATGCGATTCCATTTACGGAGATTGCAGCAGATCTCGGTACGGCCTTGATGAAGAACATGGTCGCGATCGGTGCATCGAGTGCGATTCTCGGGATTGCACCGGAGCGTTTCCAAGCCGTCGTCGAGCAGATCTTCGGACGAAAAGGACCAGACATGGTCGAGAAAAACTTAGCAGCGATCCGTGAAGGTGCAGCAGCATTTGAAGCACTCGCAGGAGATGGTGAGCGATTCGTCTTGGAACCGGCAGACGGAAAACAACGGATGTTCATGATCGGAAACGATGCGATTGCCCTTGGTGCGATTGCTGGTGGAGCACGTCTGATGGCAGCTTACCCGATCACACCATCATCTGAAATCATGGAATACTTAATTAAGAAACTGCCGCAGTTCGGCGGAACGGTCGTCCAGACGGAAGACGAATTGGCGGCAGTCACGATGGCGATCGGGGCGAACTACGCAGGTGTCCGTGCTTTGACGGCGTCAGCTGGTCCAGGATTGTCATTAATGGCGGAAGCGATCGGGTTATCCGGGATGACGGAAACACCGCTCGTGATCGTCGATACACAACGGGGTGGTCCGTCAACCGGTCTACCGACGAAACAGGAACAGTCGGACTTGATGGCGATGATCTACAGTACGCATGGTGAGATCCCAAAGGTCGTTTTGGCACCGTCAACGGTCGAGGAAGCGTTCTACGATGCAGCAGAGGCATTCAATATTGCAGAGGAATACCAGTGTCCGGTCATTCTATTGACGGATTTGATGCTGTCGCTCGGAAAACAATCGGTCGAGCCACCAGATATGTCACGCGTTGAGATCCGTCGCGGAAAGTTGATTCAAGAAGACTTACCAGAACTTGAAGGAAAAGCGTACTTCAAACGCTACGAAGTGACGGAAGATGGGATCAGCCCACGCGTCATTCCAGGCGTCAAGCACGGAATTCATCACGTAACGGGTGTTGAGCACAATGAGGAAGGGCGTCCGTCGGAAGCGACGAAGAACCGGGTCGATCAGATGACGAAGCGACTCCGTAAGCTGAACACGTTCCGCTTACAGGATGCCGTTCTCGTAACAGAGCATCATGCAGAACCGGATATCTTATTCGTCGGTTTCAACTCGACGCGTGGAACAATCGAAGAGATCATGCCACGACTCGAAGCACAAGGAATCAAGGTCGATCACTTGCATATCCGTCAAGTCCATCCGTTCCCAAGTGAACTCGTCACGCCGCACTTAGAGCGGGCAAAACGAGTCATCGTCGTCGAGTACAACGCAACGGGACAACTGGCGAAACTGATCCAGATGAACTGTGGACATGCATCGAAGATCGAGCATATCCTGAAATTCAATGGCGACCCGTTCTATCCGGCAGAGGTCGTCGAGCAGGTCGTAGGAGGGGTATATCATGGCAACCTTTAAAGATTTTAGAAATGATGTCAAACCAAACTGGTGTCCAGGATGTGGAGACTTCTCGATTCAAGCAGCGATTCAGCGTGCTGTCGCGAACGTCGGTCTCGAACCAGAAGAGTTGGCATTGATTTCCGGGATTGGCTGTTCTGGTCGAATTTCTGGTTATATCAATACGTATGGTTTCCACGGCGTTCATGGACGGTCCTTGCCGATCGCCCAAGGTGTAAAGATGGCGAACCGCGAATTGACGGTCATCGCGTCTGGTGGCGACGGTGATGGATTTGCAATCGGCATGGGACATACGATTCATGCGTTCAAGCGCAATGTCGACATGACGTATATCGTCATGGACAATCAGATTTACGGCTTGACGAAAGGGCAGACGTCACCCACTTCTGCACCTGGATTCAAGACGAAATCGACTCCAAAAGGGTCGATCGAAAAGAGTGTTTCACCCGTTGAACTCGCCTTGACGGCTGGCGCGACGTTTGTTGCCCAAAGTTTCTCGAATGATTTGAAGGGCTTGACGCAATTGATTGAACAGGCGACGGCACATAAAGGGTTTGCTTTCATCAACGTCTTCAGTCCATGCGTCACGTTCAACAAGGTCAATACGTACGATTGGTTCAAACAAAACTTGACGAAGCTGTCTGATATCGAAGGATACGATCCGTCGAACTTGGATCTTGCGAAACAAACCGTTCATGCTCACGACGGACTCGTTATGGGATTGATCTATCAGGATGAAACACGTCCTGATTACCAGTCACAAATCGATGGGTATCAAGAATCGGGTCTTGCGTATGCGGATCTTGAGCTAAACGAAGAAACATTCGGTAAACTGGCAGCAGAATTCATGTAAGATAGAGGAAAGATGTGTTTGGTTTTTTGGGGATGCTAAACATTTGGAAGTTCGCCACATATAAAAAAACGTGAGCTTCCACGAAGGAGTCGGGGAAAGATGACGAAATTAGTAACGACGGTAGAAGAGACGACAACGACGAAAACGATGCGGGCACTCGTCAAAGAAGAACGCGGGTTCGGTGCGGCACTGAAAGAAGTACCGGTACCCGTACCGAGTCGTGGAGAAGTCTTGATTCGAGTCGAGGCAACATCGATCTGTGGGACGGACGTGCATATCTATGAGTGGGACGCGTGGGCAGCTTCGCGTGTCAATCCACCGTATGTCTTCGGTCATGAGTTCTCGGGCGAAGTTGTTGAGCTCGGAGAAGGCACGAAACGCTTGAAACTCGGTGACCGTGTCTCGGCGGAGACGCATATCGTCTGTCATCAATGTAAACAGTGTCTACGTGGTCAATACCATATCTGTAAGAACACGAAGATCATCGGTGTCGATACACAAGGTTGTTTTGCGGAATACGTCGTCATGCCGGAAGAAAACCTCTGGGTCAACCCGGAAGACATGCCAGCAGGGATTGCCTCGATCCAAGAGCCGATGGGAAATGCCGTCCATACCGTTCTTGCGAGTGATGTCAGTGCGAAAACGGTCGCAATCGTCGGTTGTGGTCCAATTGGTCTGATGGCGGTCTCGGTCGCTAAAGCAGCCGGTGCGGCGGAAGTCGTTGCGATCGACGTCAATCCGTATCGTCTCGAACTCGCGCGGACGATGGGGGCGGATGTCGTCATCGATTCACGTCATGACGATGTCTTAGAGCGAATTGAACGTATGACGGACGGCGACGGGATTGATGTCGTCTGTGAGATGAGTGGTCATCCTGTTGCGATTCGTCAAGCGTTCGAGATGGTGACAGCAGGTGGAGACGTCAATATCCTTAGTCTGCCGGTCAAACCGGTCGAAATCGATTTGACGAACCACGTCGTCTTCAAAGGCGTCCGGGTTCAAGGCATCACCGGTCGGAAGATGTATGAGACATGGAGTCAAGTTTCTGCTTTCTTGTCGAGCGGAAAAGTTGATGTCCGCCCGTTGATCACACACACATTGCCGCTTGAGCGGTTCGAAGAAGGATTTGAATTGATGCGTCAAGGGAAATGCGGAAAAGTCGTATTACAACCAAGGGGGACGAATTAATGGGATTTGAACACTTACGGACAGAACTAGAAGAGATGAAACAGGCGGGCACGTTCCGCAACCTCGTAGCACTCGAAAGCGCACAACATAACCGCGTGACGATCGACGGTAAGGAATTGATTCAACTGTCGTCGAACAACTACCTCGGACTCGCGGCGCATCCACGTCTCGCTGAACAAGCAGCGGAAGCAGCGCGCACGTTCGGTGCCGGAACGGGATCAGTTCGGACGATTGCTGGAACACTCGAGATGCACCAAGCATTCGAACGGGAACTCGCGACATTCAAGCATACGGAAGCGGCACTCGTCTTCCAGTCTGGATTCGCCACGAATCTTGGTGTCTTATCGGCACTGCTCGGTCCGGAAGACGTCGTCATCTCGGATGAGTTGAACCACGCTTCGATCATCGATGGAATTCGTCTAACGAAAGCGAAACGCCGGATCTATAAACACGTCGACTTGGCGGATCTTGAAGCAGCATTACAAGAAACACAGGACGCGCGGACGCGCCTCGTCGTCACGGACGGTGTTTTCTCGATGGACGGAAACATCGCGCCACTCCCTGAGATCGTTGAATTAGCAGAACGCTATGACGCGCTCGTCATGGTCGATGATGCCCATGCATCAGGTGTGCTTGGGAAAGCGGGACGCGGTACAGTCAATCACTTCGGTCTTGACGGACGTGTTGCCCTGCAAGTCGGTACGCTCTCAAAAGCCATCGGCGTCCTTGGCGGATACGTCGCATGTGAACAGCACGTCAAAGATTACCTGATTCATAAAGGACGTCCGTTCTTGTTCTCGACATCACATCCACCAGCAGTCGTCGAAGCGAACCGGGAAGCGCTCCGCGTCATGGAAGAAGAAACGGAACTCTTTGATCGTCTGTGGGAAAACACGGAATTCTTTAAAAAAGGACTCCGTGATCTCGGATTTGATATCGGCACGTCGACGACGCCAATCACACCGGTCATCGTCGGAGATGAAGCACGTTGCCACGAATTGTCGGACCGCTTGCGTCAAGAAGGCGTCTTCGCTCAAGGCATCGCCTTCCCGACAGTCGCAAAAGGAAAAGCACGTGTTCGGACGATCGTGACGGCTGAACATACACGCGAAGACTTGACGACGGCTCTCGCAGCGTTCGAAAAAGTCGGTCGTGAATTAAACTTGATCGGTTAATGCTGATCACGGACGAAATGCGTCCGCATACTCTCAGGCAGTGGGTCGTCGACCCGCTGCCTGATGTGCGTCACGGGCGGAAGAATGAGAAGTCAACCGTTTTTACTTTTGCAAGATAGGGAATAACTGATGAGGAAAGGATGTGACCTGATGAGTAAGAAGAAGAAAGGGATATTGCTCTCATTTTTGATGCTGACACTGCTCCTTGGGGGGTGTATTCGCATCCAGTACGATGCAACGATCCATACCGATCAAAGTGTCACCTTAAAGACGACATATGCCGCAAAGGAACATCCGGTGGCTCGTCTACTCAATTTGAATCCGAATTGGAAGGGGTATGTTAAACAAGCTGAGAAGAACGGCTATGCGGCGAAGACGTTTAAGACGAAGGATGACTACGAAGGCATCCGGATGCAAAAGACATTCGCGAACTTCAAGGATATGACGTCGATCAAGGACGAATGGAAGACCGGCATCGGTGGGATTCTGATTCCACCCGATACGAAGTTTGACATGAAAAAATCGGACGGATTTTGGTTCGATACGTACCGACTCGATACGAACATTGATCTCAGTATCGATCGGTTAAACATCAAAGGGTATCAACCGACAGGACAGGTTAAAAAATTAGCCGATCGGTATATCCGTCAAGCCGATATCGAGATCAAGCTCCATGGACCAAAAGTGATTGGTCTCCAAAATGGTGAAAAAATCGACTGGTCGAATTACCATGATGTGTCATGGAAATTATACGGAACGAAAGCAAACCAACTACAGTTGATTGCCTATGTACCGAATCCGACAGGCTGGATCATTACTGGTATCGTATTATTAATTGGTGTCGGATTATTCCTCTACTGGGTCTTTCATCGTGTCCGTAAACTACGTCGTCAACAGCTGAAAACGATTAGTATCTCACTTCTCGTCTGTTTGATCGTCGGGGGAGGGGCGTGGTGGCTATTTGCGGAAGATACGTCGAGTGCCCCACCGCCGACGCGACAGATTGTCACACAAGGAAAGAGTGAAATCGTGCCGACGTTCCTCGTCCATGGATTGTTCGGGACGGAGCGGACGTTCGTTCCGATGATTCAAAACTTCACGAATAAAAAAGTGGCCGATGACGGAGGACGATGTGACGTGACACGCTCCGGGAAAGCGACCTGTAGCGTCAACCCCTCACCGACCGGATACCCGCTTGTCCGAATCGTTTTTGCGGACGATGAGGCAAGCCTTGCCGATCAACAAAAGTGGTTGAATGCGGCGATTGCTGCGTATGACGCGAAACAAAAAGCGACCTTTGCCGATATCCAGCTCGTTGGGCACAGCATGGGTGGTGTTGATGTCGTCGCCTACACGGTTCAAGAAGAGATGCCGTATCACGTCCGAAAAGTCGTGACGCTCGACTCACCGATCGCCGGCTCCGATTACGCGAAACTCGGCTTGACGCTTGCACCACTCGGCACGAATACGAACAGTCCCGCAATCCGCGATCTGGCGAAAGGTTCTCCAGCGATGAACAACCTGACCCAGCGGCTCGAGACGTGGCCACGTGACGTACTTGTCTATTCGTTTGGTGCCAAAGGGGGCGACTTCAATCTGATTTCGCTGAAGAGTTCATTTGCACTCGAGAACTATACGGATAACATCCAAACAAAATCGTATAAATATGATCATTTCACGATTCATCGCCGGGAGCCAGTCTTCCGCGAAATCCGCAATTTCCTGTTTAAAGAAAACCGGGTCACGGAGGAGGAATCATCATGAAACACGTCGTCATCGTTGGCGGAGGAATTGCAGGTCTAACGGCTGCTGCATTGATCGCACAAGAAGGGCATACGGTCACCGTCCTTGAGGGGAGCCGTGAATGGGGAGGGTCAGCCGGGAAGTTCACGCGCCGGGATCTGACATATCCAGTTGGAGCGACCCTTGGGATGGGATTTGAGGCTGGCGGCATTCATGCCCGTGTGCTCGATCATCTTGGAGTGACGCACCGTGTCGAGTCACTCGACGTCGTCATGACGATTCGCATCGAAGGACGGACGATTCATTATTATCAGGATCGCGATGCCTTTCTAATCGAATTGACGTCACATTTTCCGGAGCAGGCATCGTCGATTCGTGCTTTCTTTGCTGAAATCAAGCAGATTCATGAGGCGATTCGTCCACTGATGGCAGAACTGCCGGCATTGCCACTTCAAGATCTAGCCGATGTTCAGCGGTTAGTCCGTCACGCGAAAAGTGTCGTCCTCTTACCATATTTTCCTCTGACGATTGGTCATCTGTTACGCAAACATCGACTAGCGGATACGTTGTTCGCACAAGTGATCGACGGGATCTTACTCGACAGCATGCAGACAGGGCAGGAAGCATCTGCTTTACTAGGGGCTGTCGCCTTATCGATTTATCACGAAGGTGCCTATTATGTTCCGGGCGGCTTGTACCGACTGGCCGAGCAATTAAAAGAAACAGCCGAGGCGAACGGGGCAACATGTCTGCTTGGGCGAAAAGTCACGTCGATTCGCAAGACGCCGGATGGTTTTTTGATCGAGGATTGGCGAGGGCGCTTGACGCTTGCCGATGCTGTCATCTGCGCTGTTCCGCTTGAAGGCATCCGGGAAGTCGTCAGCGCGGATATGCGACGAACGTTACGACGAACGTACCGACGACAAGAAAAGCTACAGCAATGGGCGACCTTTACGTATTATGCGGCGATACCGGAGGCGATCATTTTGTCTGATGAAGCATTCCGGCAAGTCCATGATCCGTCCTTACCTTCAGGACATGCCTTCATCTCCCTCTCCCGTCCGGATGACCGGTTACGTGCACCAGCCGGTCAGCGGACGCTGACGATGTCATGTCATGTTCCAATCGGTACATTTGATAAGACGGACCGGAAACGCTACGACGAACAAGTCGAGACGATGTCGGCAATCTTCGAAGCTATTCTTGAACAACAGTTTCCGAGCTTCGGACAACAGGCGATTGAACGCCATCCGGGTGGACCCGGTGCGTGGGTTCGCTATACGTTCCGTCCGGACGGTGGAGTCGGGGGGTATCCGCAACGTCCGAGTACGAGTCTCTTGTTCGCGGCTCCGTTTCGGACGGGTATCGATCACTTCTTTGCCATCGGCGACACGATCTTTCCGGGTGCCGGGACGATCGGGGCGACGACGTCTGCGATTCATGCCGCCCGACAGTTTGGTGTCAGATTATGAGAAATCGTCGCAAAATGATGAAAGAAGCGACGCATCTGTCGCTTTTTTCACATTTGAGGATTATGATGAGGAAGAGTCGGGAACATGATATCCATGAACAGAAAGAGAGAAGGAGTGAAAAACCATGGAGACATTCGAGCAAAAATGTCAGTCGTTCATTCAGGAACGACGACCTGAAGTCGGTCCGATTCAATTCGAGTCGGCACGCACGTTTCTCAATGCACGCGGTTTAAGTGTCTACGAACGGATTTATCAAGGAAAAGAAGAAGTACGATTGGCGTTCGTCGAGCAGACGAACGGACAACAACTCGTTTCATTAATGGAAAATACATTCGGCAACGGACTAGTCTATTTTGTCTCAACGGCAACCGCGACATGGGATGGCGACCGTTTTGGTGAATACACGTTTTAAGTACATAGGGAGTCCCAGTCGATGACTGGGGCTCTTTCGTGTCGAAACCTAATCCTCATCCCGTTCGTAAGGTAGGTAAGTGACTCAATTGAAGGAGGAAACGATGTGTCATCACTTGAACAACCTAAAACATCGACACGGCGGCTTGCGACCGTCTCGTTGATTTTCATGGCGGTCGGATTCGTTGTCTCATTGCCATTTAAAGAAAATGCGTGGATCTTTTGGCTCCAGAGCGGTTTCGAAGCCGGACTTGTCGGTGGGATCGCCGACTGGTTCGCGATTACGGCGCTGTTTCGCCATCCGCTCGGCTTAAAGATTCCCCATACGAACCTGTTGCCGAAAAATCGGGAACGGGTCATCGAATCAATCGTTCATATGCTCGAGACGGACTTACTGAATAAAGAAAGTATCGTCGCGAAACTGCAACACATGACGCTCGCGGATCGTGTCATCAAAATCTTACGCTCGATTCTGGTTCTGCCTGCTTTTCGAGCGACTGTCACCGAACTATTGGTCGGTCTGATTCGAAAACTACCGAAGGAAGCGATTCTCGAATTCGCAGATACACGATTAACGGAAACGATCAAAGCGTATCCGTCGCAACGACTGGCAGTCCGGGCGATGGAATTGAATGAGGAACGTCGGCTTGACGAGTGGCTGATGGATCAGTTACTCGGTTATGGGCAACGTCTACTTGAAGATCCGATCATTCGTGACCAAATCGGTCGTCTTGCCTATACGGCGATGATCGATCAAGAAAAAAATACGTTCTTACGGGTGACGGCGCGAACCGTCCAAAAAGTCTATTCAGAAGAAAAACTCAGTCTTGTCATTCAAGGTGTCTTGTTAACGGTCATTCAAGACATGCGACAAGTCCATCATCCGAATCGCTTAGCGATTCTCGATCATCTGCGCCGTAACCTGGCACAATTGTCGATCGATGAAGAGCGTCTAGCAAAAATTGATGCCTGGAAGGCAAGCGAAGTCGATCGACTCGATTTCGTTCCGGTTATTGAACGTGCTTACGATGCTGGTCTGATTGAACTCGAACGCTACATGACGTCAGATGCCTTCTGGACGGAACGAGCGATGCCGATGCTCTCCCGTGCCTTAGATGACTGGGAACAACATCCGACGTTCAAGGATAGCAGCGATCAGTGGATGAAGGAGCAACTCGTTCGTTTCGTTGAGCAAAACCACCAAAAAATCGGAGGACTCGTCCGCGAGAACTTAAACCGCTTCGATACCGAGACATTGATTCATATGATCGAGGATAAAGTCGGCAGTGACTTGCAGTGGATCAGGGTCAACGGAGCCTTGTGTGGATTCATTATCGGTCTGATTCTTGGTGCAATCAAGGTATTCGTCGGATGAGCCGGTGGACATATGATCTGACGTTGTCGGAAGCATTTGATTTTAAAGGTGTTATGTCTCGTTTGACGGAAGACCCGTTACAAGTCGAGCGTGCAGGGCGACTCGTCGTTCCAGTCTTCATCAACGATCAGGCGTACATCACGACGATAGAAGCCATCGATGGTTACACGTTACGGATTGACGGTTCAGGACCACAAGTAGCGGTGCTGACGCAACTCAAGCGACGCTTTCGACTCAGTGAGCCGAATCCTGCGCGGCGTCTCAAAGCGACGTCATTACACGCGATCGTCGAACGGTTCGGCGACGAACGACTTGTGCTGGATCATTCACCATTCACGGCCTTGATCCGTTCGATCATTCATCAACAAATCAATCTGGCGTTTGCCCATACATTGACGGAACGTGTCTTTCGAACATTCGGAACGGTCCAGGACGGAATCATCCTTCCGCCGACACCGCGTCAATTAGCAACCGCGCGTCGTGAGGACTTGCTTGCTCTGCAACTATCAGGACGTAAAGTCGATTACTTGCTCGGCGTAGCGACGGCAGCGATTGATTATGATGGATTGACGTCAGCGACTGACGCAGAAATTGCTGAGACGTTGATTGCACTGAAAGGTGTCGGACCATGGACGGTTCAAAACGTCCTGATGTTCGGATACGGTCGTCCGGATCTCTTTCCGGCATCGGACATCGGGATTTTACGGGCTTTCGAACGGTTACTCGGGTATCGACCATCGGTGGAAGAAGCGACACGACTGGCGGAAGAATTTGCTCCTGTCCGCAGTCACGCCGCCTATCTGTTATGGCGTTCAATCGAATAAGGAACTATTCTTGTCACTCTATCGCGAGAACGGTATAATGAATGCGACAGAACGAGGAATCGTTCAGAAATGCTAAGGGAAGCGACGTGTTCGCTAACGATAGAGGGGACGAATGTGGATGTATACAGATGAACAAATCATCGAAAAAGCCAATGAAATCGCCAAAATGATTTCAGAGACACAGGAAGTAGAACGATTCAAAGCGGCAGAAGCCAACATCAACGGGAATGAAAAAGTCCAAAAGATGATGAAACAAATCAAGTTCCTTCAAAAAGAGGCAGTCAACTGCCAACATTACGGCAAAACAGAAGCACTCGCACGTGTCGAAGCGAAGCTCGATAAATTGTTCGCTGAGCTCGATGAGATGCCTGTCGTCCAACAGTTCCAAGAAACACAAGAAGAAGTCAACGGACTTCTCCAATACATCACGGTGACGATCTCGAACGGCATTACGGATCAAATCATCGAAGCGACGGACGGGGATGTTCTCGCTGGTAAGACAGGCAGCGGCATGGAAGCAGAAAACAAAAGCGGCGGTTGCGGCTACTAATCACGAAATGAACGAAAAGCCGACGGACATCCGTCGGCTTTTTCTACGAATGAGGTGGAGGAATGGAAGCAGTACACAACACACCGATGATGAAACAATACTTCTCGATCAAGGCGGATTATCCGGACGCCTTCTTGTTTTATCGGCTCGGTGATTTTTACGAATTATTCTTTGAAGATGCCAAGAAAGTCGCCCATGAACTGGAGTTGACGCTGACGGCGAAAAACGGCAAGAACGCCGAACATCCGATTCCGATGTGCGGCGTACCCCATCACGCAGCGAACGGCTACATCGAACAGTTGATCGAACGTGGTTATAAGGTGGCGCTTTGTGATCAAGTCGAGGACCCGAAGTTGACGAAAGGACTCGTCAAACGCGAAGTCATCCAAGTCATCACACCGGGGACGTTGATGTCCGCCTTGACGGAAAAAGAGAATCGGTACTTAGTCGCGGTCGTCGAACAGGACGGTCGTTTTGGAATTGCCCGCGGAGACGTCTCGACCGGTGAGAGTGCCTTGACGAGCGTTGCGACACTCGATGGTGTAGTCAAGGAATTGAGCATCATCTTGCCGCGAGAAATCATCGTCACGACAGAGGAACATGAGACGGCACTCGCGTCCTTGCGGATTCCACTAACGCGGAGTTCGCGGCGTGAGACGCATCCACATGGAGACCGCGCGATTGATGCGGCACAAGCGGAAGCCTTTGCCGTCCTCTATGCCTACATGCACGATACACAAAAACGAGCGTTGACGCATCTGCAACCGGCTGTCGTCTATGAGGCGAGCGATTTTATGCAACTCGAGCCGAATACGGTCAAGAATCTCGAACTCGTCCGTTCAGCACGGACAGGAGATAAAAAGGGTTCCTTGCTTGGTCTACTTGACGTGACGGGCACAGCGATGGGCGGACGAATGCTGAAACGGTGGCTGGAAAAGCCGTTGTTATCCGAGCGAGTGATCACGGAACGACTCGACGCCGTTGAAGAGCTGTTGCAACACTATTTCGAACGTCAGCAATTAAAAGATACGTTACGCGAAGTTTATGATCTCGAGCGACTCGTCGCGAAAGTCGGGTACGGAACAGCGTCGGCGCGCGACCTCGTTCAATTGAAGTCGACGTTACGGCTGATTCCCCGCATCCAATCAGCACTTGAAGAGATGATGAGCGAACGTCTCGGTCAACTCAGTCTCGGACTCGATCCGCACGACGAGTTGAGCGATCTACTCGATCGTGCTTTTGTCGAAGCCCCACCAATCTCAACGAAAGAGGGCGGAATGATCAAGTCCGGTTATTCCCCAGACCTCGACGAGTTACTTGTCGCTTCAAAAGACGGAAAGACATGGCTCGCGACACTTGAATCCAGCGAACGGGCTGCGACCGGCATTAAGACGTTGAAGATCGGCTATAACCGTGTCTTCGGCTATTACATCGAGGTCTCACGTGCCAATGCCAAGCTGTTGCCGGAAGGACGGTATGAACGGAAGCAGACACTTGCCAATGCTGAGCGTTATATCACACCGGAATTGAAAGAAAAAGAAGCATTGATCCTTGGTGCGGAGGAGAAGAGTGTCACACTCGAGTACGATCTCTTCTGCGGGGTGCGCGATGAAGTCAAAGGGCACATCGAAAGCTTACAACGGGTCAGTCGCCGGATTGCGGAACTCGACGTCCTCGTCGCACTGGCCGAGATTGCTGAGACGCATGACTACGTCCGACCGATCACGACGACGGGACGAACGGTTGATATTCAGCAAGGACGTCACCCGGTTATCGAAACGGTCTTACCACGTGGTGAATATGTCGCGAACGGGATCACCTTAAACGAAGGACGCGAGATGCTGTTGATCACTGGACCAAACATGTCTGGTAAGTCGACTTATATGCGACAGTTTGCTTTGATTGCCTTGTTGCATCAAATCGGCTCGTTCGTACCAGCTGCTCAAGCGGAACTGCCGATTTTCGATCAAATCTTCACTCGAATCGGGGCGGCAGACGACCTTGTCAGTGGACAGTCGACGTTCATGGTCGAGATGGTCGAGACACAAGAAGCGTTGACGCGTGCAACGGATCGGTCCTTGATCCTGCTTGACGAAATCGGTCGCGGGACCTCGACGTACGATGGGATGGCACTCGCACAAGCGATCGTTGAACACATTGCTCGTCATGTCGGAGCGAAGACGCTATTTTCGACGCATTATCATGAACTGACGGTGCTCGAAGAATCGATTGAGCGGTTAGCGAATGTTCACGTCCGTGCCGTTGAACAAGACGGGCGTGTCGTCTTCTTGCATGAAGTGCGCGATGGAAAAGCCGATCAATCGTACGGAATCCACGTCGCGCGGTTAGCTGATTTACCAGATAGTCTGATCGAGCGGGCGCAAGTCCTCTTGTCCGAGTTCGAGCAGGCTGAGCCTGTTCCGGTCGCAGCACCTGTCAAAGCTCCTGTTCAGGAGGAGCCGATTGATCAACTCAGTCTGTTCTCAGATGCGGATCCTCTGCGAGAGACGATGGCGAGTCTTGATTTAATCAACATGACACCACTCGAGGCACTGAATACGCTGTACCGTCTACAAGCCGAAGCAAGAAAGTGAGGAGAATGTAGTGGGGATCATTCGTGAATTATCCGATAGTTTAGCGAACCGGATTGCGGCGGGAGAAGTCGTTGAACGCCCAGCATCGGTCGTCAAGGAACTGGTCGAGAATGCACTTGATGCCGGTGCGACCCAAATTGATGTCGAACTCGAAGAAGCCGGAATGAAACGGATGACGATCCGCGACAATGGACATGGGTTTTATCCGGATGACGCCGAACTGGCTTTCGTCCGTCACGCGACGAGTAAGATCAAGGACGAGCATGACTTGTTTCGGATCAAGACACTTGGGTTCCGCGGAGAAGCACTTGCCTCGATCGCGTCCGTCAGTAAAGTGACGTTGAAGACGAAACGCGAGGACGCGGAAGGGATTCAGGTAACGCTTGAGTACGGGACGGTTGTCGAACGGACACCGGCAGCGATGAACCGGGGAACGGAATTGACGGTCGAGCATCTCTTCTTCAATACACCGGCCCGGCTGAAGTATTTAAAGACGACACATACGGAGCTTGCGGCAATCACGGACGTTTTGAACCGGATGGCGTTTGCCCACCCGGACGTCAAGCTTCGGGCTACCCATGAAGGAAAGACGTTGATTCAGACGAACGGATCGGGAGACGTCCGGCAAGCACTAGCGAGCGTCTACGGTCACCAGACGATCCAAGGGACGTTAGTCGCAAAAGGTGCGAATGCCGATTATCAATTGACGTGTCATCTCGTCAAACCGGAAGTGACCCGTGCCTCGAAGAATTATATTACGTTGATTCTCAATGGACGTTCGGTTAAAAACTTTGCCCTGACGCAAGCGGTCTTGAATGGTTATCATACGTTACTACCGATCGGACGGTATCCGATTGCGGTCATCGAGGTGACGATGGATCCACTCCTGATTGACGTCAACGTCCATCCGGCGAAACGGGAAGTCCGTCTTTCAAAGGAGATGGAGCTTTGCCAGTTGATCCAGGAGACGATCAAGATGACACTCAGCCGGGAGACATTGATTCCGAAGGTGACGCCACCGAAACCAAAAAAGGATCCGAGCAGCCAGGAAAAACTCGATTTTTCTTACGTCGCGGAACCAGTCGAAGAGACGTCTTCGCGAGCGGTCTGGAATTATCCGATTCCGAAAAAGCCGCAAGAAGACGATCGACCACCTGTAGAGAAATCATTACCGTTTAGCAACGGGGATGATCTGTTCGAACCGCTCGAACCGGTCAAGCAGGACTTTGTCGAAGCGATTGAGGAATCACCCGCGCGTCCGCGCTTTCCGCATCTCGACGTCATCGGTCAACTCCATTCGTCCTATATCGTCTGTGCCGGGGAAGACGGGATGTATATGATTGATCAACATGCGGCGCAAGAACGAATCAAATACGAGACGTATAAGGTCATGTTCGGTCGACCACCGGAACAGCGGCAGCAATTGCTCTTACCGTATACGTTTGAAATTTCGTCGGATGATATGAAACGGATGGATGAAGTCCTTCCGTTGCTAAAAGACGTCGGCATCGAGTTTGAAGCATTCGGTCCACAAAGCTTCATCGTCCGAGAAGTTCCGACGTGGTTCCCATCGCATCGGCAGGAAGAGACGATTCAGGAATTACTCGATGAAGCCTTGATGAAACGAAAAATCGATCTCGAGACGTACCGGGAAGATGCCGCCATTATGATGGCATGTAAGAAGTCGATTAAGGCGAATCATCCGTTGAACGATGAGATGATGCGCCGTTTGATTGACGATCTAGCGAAAACGGAAATGCCGTTTACGTGCCCACACGGACGCCCGGTCATCATCGAATGGACGACGTATGAACTTGAGAAGTTGTTCAAACGGGTCATGTAATCACGATCCCATTCAGGTATCGTCTCAGATTAAAAAGGGAGCTGACTTTAAAGTAAGTCTCTACAAATAAGAATGACGTGTCTTTTCACGCACTTTCCTCAGGCGAGACACAAGCCAGTTTTCCTGCTTCATTCAAGCAGGAAAGCGGGTCTTGTTTGTCTCTAAAGCGTATAAATGCGCTTTTCCTGTAGGAGTTGCGTGTGATGCGTCATTCTTTTTTTGGAATCAGCTCCTTTTTGTTCGTCTCGAATCATTTGTTGTACTGATACACGATTGACTAGTTTTTGTTTGTGCTACTACAAAAAAAGGTGTGAATTTGCATGAGAACGGTTACTTCAGTTGATTAACTAGATTTCATTGATTGTTGAAGGAAAGAGGCGGATAATAAGACCCGAAACTGTTAACAAGGGGACCTTTATCATGTTGTCACGCATCATGCGTATCATTCAAATCATTGCTCAAATCGCACTTATTTTTTGTTTTTCACTCAGTGGGGACTGGGTGAGCGAAACTTTCCAGTTACCCTTACCCGGTAACATCATCGGCTTGATTCTTCTGTACGTGACGTTAAAAAGTCGACTGCTTCCTCTCGTCGCTGTCGAACGGGGCGGAACCTTTCTGCTGTTCGTCATGCCGTTATTCTTTGTTCCGGCACTGTCTGGAATCATGGATTATACAGCATTCCTTCGAACATCTGGTCTTCAAGTCCTATTAATCGTCGTCGTCAGCAGCCTCCTGACGTTAGTCGGCTCAGCGTATATCGTCGACCGCTTGGCACACCGGAAAGAGGCGGTGACACCACATGAGTGAGACACTGTTCTGGATCATTTTGACCATTCTTTTATTCAGTGGCGCAATGTTCATTTACCAACGGCATCCTCGTGTCTGGACGTTACCGATCCTGACGGTGACGGCTGTCCTGATTATCATCCTCATCTATAGTGGGGTCTCACATGCAGAATATATGCAAGGGGGACAGTACTTATCGAAGATGCTCGGTCCAGCGATCACGGCATTTGCGATTCCGCTCTACCGCGTCCGACATCACGTTCGCCGTTTTCTACCGGAAATCGGACTTGGTGTCTTGCTTGGAACATGTATTGCAATGAGTTCAGATCTGTTACTCGGTCTGCTGCTCCATCTTGAGCGGACGACGAACCTTGCCCTGTTACCGAAATCAGTCACGTTACCTGTTGCCTTGGCGATTTCGCAAAAAGCAGGTGGGACGACGACGCTAACGGCAGCCTTCGTTTTATTGACGGGGTTAACCGGATCGATCGTCGGTCCAAAACTCATGACAGGACTTAAGATTCGTCACTTCGTTAGCCGTGGCGTCGGCTTAGCATCGATTGCCCACGTCATGGGCGCGACGAAATCAATGAGTCTTGACCAACGTGAAGGGGCGGTCGGTCTGCTGACGATGGTCTTGACGGCCGTCTGTGCTAGCGTCATCGCACCGTTTTTAATCACATGGTTATATGGGTAAACACTCTGTTTTTTCAACGGAGTGTTTTTTTATAACCGATTGAAACTTGTCGACCACTTTTGCAGTATAGTACAACAGAAGACAGGGTGGAGGAGAATAAGATGATCATTTGGATTAACGGTACGTTTGGTGTCGGGAAGACGACGGCAGCCAAAGGGCTACAACAACGCTGGAGCGGATCACACATCTTTGATCCAGAGGAGACAGGCTATTTCTTACGGGCGCAACTGCCGGAAAACAAGGATGATTTTCAGGATGAGCCGTTGTGGCGCACGTTTAATCGACAGCTCCTCGAACAGCTCGATACGGAAGATGCGCGGATCATCGTACCGATGACCTTGACGAATCCAGCGTACTTTCAGGAAATCATCGGGACGTTACGCGAGACTGGACATGATGTCCGTCATATCGCCTTGATGGCGAAGGAGACGACTGTCAAACGCCGCCTGATCAGCCGCTTTGAGCGTCCAAACTCGTGGGGCGGTCAACAAGCGGAACAACGACTACGGCAATTATCCGATCCGCTGTTCAGTCAACAGATCGAGACGGATGATCTGACGAAAGGGCAAGTCATTGATGCGATTGCTCTCGTGACCGGGATTGGACTCTCGCCTGCCCGATCGTAAAGGATTCAAGAGGGATGTTTCCGGGAATCATTAGATGATAATAGATGAGGAGGAAACAATCTTGAACGAAGGGCAACTTATTGCTAGGAGGATTTATGAACATGAAACACTGGATGACTGAGAAATTGGGCAGACAGTTGATGGCGATTTTTTATAGTGTCTTTGCACTAAGTGTCATCACATCGGTTGCCAGTTATTTATACGTGGATAATGCAGACGGTCGGACGAAGGAGCAAGTACTTGACCAGTTACAAAAGACACAATGGTTCTGGTTCTTGAACTTGATGATTTTTTTATTTTGTCTATTGTTCATCGTCCGTCCGTTGATACATCGGGTGACGTCACAACTCCGCGAATTGAACGTCAAGAGTCGTCGCCTTGCAGAAGGGAAGTCGATTTCGCTCGAGCATGATGTCGACAGCCATAATGAAGTCGGTCAATTGACGGCATCGTTTTACCAGATGGCACGTTCGATCTCATCACAACATGCAGAATTGTCAACAAAGAATCAAGAAATGGAACACAATCAGGAAGTATTGAAGCAAAAACAGAATGAGCTTGAGCGTGCTCTTGAAGTGACGCGGACGAATGAACTCCATTTGCAGGATCGGAATGAACTGATCGAAACGCTTGCTTCAAAGGAGAGTTTATTCGATTACTCGTCTGTCATCAGTACGATTGTCCGGTTGACGAAGACAGAGTTCGGGGCATTGTTATTGATTAAGAATAATGAAATCGCGCAAGTCGTTCCAAAAGAAATGACAGAAGAACAACAAGAAAGTCTGAAGACGGAGTCGTTACTACTAAAGCGAGTCATGATTTCAAAGGAAACCGCACATTCTTCAAAAAAGGTCGCGAACGACGATCTGATCAAGTATCCGTATCACGTCTATGAAGGTGTCATTCCGATCATGGATCCGGCAAAAGAAGAATTGATTGCCTGTCTTTATCTAGCACGATTTGACGCACCATTCAACCAACAGGATTTAGCGGAACTGGAATCGTTCTCAAAACAGATTGCGATCTCATTGATGCGAATGTCACTCTACGAACAGATGGAATACGAACGAAAAGAGACGGCACAACTGCTGAATTCCGTTCGGGAAGCGATTCTCTACATCAAACACGAAGAGAAGACGATCTTAGGAAATCAGGCGTTATTCGATATCTTCCAGTCGTTACAAGTCGAAGAAGACAACGATTCGATGACCTTCCTCGAAGTCCGACCGGAAACGATGTTCGAGCAGATGGATCAAAAGGAAGCGTTTGAAGCATACTTTGAAGAAGTCTTATCGGGTGAGATTCCGGAGGGCATGTTCTCCTTGTCGATTGATCAGGGGGAATACTTCATTCAAGTCTATGCCGAAGCCATTGCGCACGGGGGACATTCAAAAGGAACGATTCTCGTCTTCCGTGACGTCACGGCTGAGACAGAAGTCGACCGCGTGAAGTCGGAACTCGTCTCAACGGTCTCGCATGAACTTCGAACACCGCTCTCTTCGATTTATGGCTTTACGGAGCTCATGTTGAAACGGGATTTGGATCCTGAGCGGAACAAGCGATACTTGCAGACGATTCACGATGAATCAAAACGTCTGACCGATCTCGTCAGTGACTTCTTGAACGTCCAGCGGATGGAGTCAGGAAAGCAAGAGTATGACAAACAAATCTTTGACCTGAAAGAAATCGTCAAGGAACAAATTCAGTTCTATCAAGCAGCGACGGAGCAACACAGTCTGAAACTTGATTTGAATGATGAACAGGACTTCATGGTCGAGGCAGATGCGAACAGCATGAAACAGTTACTCGGTAATCTCTTGAATAACGCGGTGAAGTACTCACCGGACGGCGGGGATGTCGTCGTGACGATGACTCACCAACACAATCAAATCGAACTCAGCGTTCGCGATTTCGGGATCGGGATTCCAAGCCATTCGATGCCGCATTTATTCAGCAAGTTTTACCGGGTCGACAACTCAGACAGCCGAAAGATTGGCGGGACAGGTCTTGGATTATCGATCTGTAAGGAAATCGTTCGCGCACATGATGGCAATATCGAAGTCGAATCGATCCTTGGAGAAGGAACGGTTTTCCGGGTCAAGTTGCCGAGTGCGACGGACGCGTTACTCGAAGCAGAATGAAGAGACGAAGAAGAGGCGATATCATGCGCCTCTTCTTTTTTGTCGTTTCACGTGTGAGATTCGTCCAAATTCATGCGTTTGGCTAAAACGAGTAAGATGCAGACATTTGAACGATAAATCGAACAGATTGATGACAGAACGGCTGAAACAGTTGAAAAAATCGTAAATTGTGCAGGGATTGCGAACGTTTCTGTACTCTCGCTATAGTGATTACAAAAAAGCGTGAGAGGAAGAAGAATCATGGAGAGCTTAGAAGCGTTACTCACACCACCGCAAGATATCGAACAAGAGAATGCAAACATTGATGGCAAAACACCACTAGCGAAATTACAGCGGATTGCTGGGGAAGCAGCGCGGCAGATGATGCGACGACATCTCGAAGCAGATGTCTTGCAGGCGCTTGACGACAACATCTTGTATATCCACGACGCCGATTATTACGTGACCGGAACGACGACGTGTGCCCAGATCCCGCTCGGTCAGCTACTCTCAAACGGATTTCAGACGACACACGGTTCAATTCGTCCGGCGCAAGACATCCGTTCTGCCCTCGCCCTCGCGGCAATCATCGTTCAGGCGAATCAAAACATGCAGCATGGTGGACAAGCCTTCGCGACGTTTGACGATGATCTAGCACCGTTCGTCGAAAAGACCTACCAACGCGAATGGACTAAATTAAACGACCTCGTCCCGCATTGGAAGCGACGCAAGCGGGAGCGACGCGCATGGCAGGAGACGTATGAAAAGACGTTTCAGGCATGCGAGGCGTTCATCCATAATACGAATTCGATGCATTCACGTGGTGGGGGACAAGTACCGTTTTTATCCGTCAATTATGGGACGAATACGACGCAGGCCGGTCGACTCTTCCAGCGCGCCTTGCTGACAGCGACGGAACGTGGACTCGGAAAGGGCGAGACACCGATCTTCCCGATTCAAATCTTCAAAGTCAAACAGGGGATCAATTTATCACCGACGGATCCGAACTACGATCTATTTCAACTGGCAACCCGCGTAACGGGAAAACGATTGTTTCCGAACTTTGCGTTTCTCGATGCGCCATTTAATCGTCAGGAGCAACCGGGAGGAGCGGAAGTCGCGTATATGGGGTGTCGGACCCGTGTGTTTGAAGACAGGGGTGATGTACCGTCTGTCACGGGAAGAGGAAATCTATCGTTTACGAGCATCAATCTCGTCCGCTTGGCGCTTCAATGTCAAACGGTCGATCAAATGTTCGAGTCTGTTCAAGACACGACAAAACTGGCATGCCGGCAGCTTATTGCACGTTATGAATTCCAGGCAAGTCAAACGGCTGACGCGTTTCCATTTTTATATCAACATGTCTGGAAGGATGGCGAGACGTTACGTAGAACGGATCGCGTAGGTCCGGTCCTCAAGCATGGGACGTTAGCGGTCGGCTTCATCGGTCTCGCGGAATGTTTGACCGTTTTGACGGGCAATCATCATGGGTATTCCGAACTGGCGCACCAGATTGGTATTGCCTTGATTCAAGCGATGCGGACGGTCGTCGACAACTATGGCGAGATGACGGGATTGAACTTCAGTTTACTGGCAACTCCAGCTGAAGGGTTATCAGGTAAGTTCACACGTCGTGATGCTAGTGACTTCGGTGAAATCAAAGGAGTGACCAATCAACCGTATTACACGAACTCCTTTCATATCCCTGTCGATGCGCCCGTGACGATCCGTGAAAAGATTCAACTCGAAGCACCGTTTCATGCATTATGTAATGGTGGACATATCACCTATGTCGAGACAGATGGTGCCCTTGCTGGAAATCCGCAAGCGATTGAAGACATCGTTCGTTTGATGGCGGAAGCTGGAATCGGCTATGGTTCAATCAATCATCCCGTCGATCGTTGTCTTGATTGTCGAACGGAGCAGACAATCGAGGATCAGTGTCCGGTTTGCGGAAGTAGATCGATCGAACGGATTCGACGCATCACAGGATATCTCGTCGGTACACTGGACCGTTGGAATGAGGCAAAACGGGCTGAAGAGCAGAATCGGGTGAAGCACGATGTTACGCGTTCTTTCCCTTCATCCTGATTCTGTCGTTGATGGACCCGGTTTGCGAACGGTCCTGTTTCTTGCCGGTTGTCCACACCACTGTGTCGGCTGTCATAATCCGTCCTCCTGGGATCCGGCAGGTGGAGTGGAGTGGACGATTGAAGAAACAGTGGAACGGATTCAGGCGATCGGAAATCGTCGTTTAACATTATCCGGCGGCGAGCCGATGCTTCAAGCGGCAGCACTTGTGCAACTTCTCGAACAACTTGGACCAGATTATGACGTCATTTTATATACTGGCTATGTACTAGAGGAAATCTTACAGCGTCGACGGTGGCATCCACTAATACTGCGACTAGACGGACTCATCGATGGTCCGTTCATCCTGTCGAAACTCGACCGAACGACACGTTTTCGGGGCAGTACAAATCAACGAATTTATGATCGACAGCAACTGCAAAAAAGAGTGTTACACAAAAACAAAAACTCCCCCGTATCATCAGACAGGGGAGAATCAGATCATGCATATTTTTGTTCTTGATCGACGGATTCGACGACTGCGAGTGTCGTCGTCCGTCGTTTTTTGATGAAGAACGATAAGATCAATGCCGCGAGTGCAAGTAACGTCGCGATGAAGAACGTATCATTGATTCCTTCGATCATCGCCTGCATCTGCAACCATTCCGGATTAGCGGCTTCTGGTTGTGAAGCGAATTCTGGAACGTGGTGTTTCGTCCGCGATGTCATGATCGTTACGAGCAGACCTGAACCGATCGCACCTGATACTTGTGATAATGTGTTGTTCAATGCCGTACCGTGTGGCGTCAAGTGTTGCGGAATGTGGTTCAATCCGTTTGTCATGACCGGCATCATGACCATTGAAATTCCAAGGAAACGCAACGTATACATGATGACGAGGAACGCATATGACGTATCCGCCGCTAATTGACTGAACGAGAACGTCGTCAAGACCGTCAGTGATAAGCCGATGATGGCAAGGATCCGGGCACCGAACCGGTCGAACAGACGACCCGTGATTGGTGACATAATCGCCATGACGATTGCACCCGGTAACATCAAGAGACCAGAGTGGAACGGTGAGATACCGCGAATCGTTTGGATGTAGATTGGCATCAAGATCATCGCTGAGAACATCGACATGTTTAAGACCATCGAAATCCCTTGCGATAAGGCGAACATCGGATAACGGAAAATTCCGAACTCAAGCATCGGTTCTTCGAGCATAAATTGACGTATAATGAAGGAAGTCAGACTGATCACACCGATGATCAATGATCCGATGACCGTCCAAGAGCCCCATCCGGCTGAACCAGCGGAACTAAATCCATACAGCAAACCACCGAAACCAAAGCTTGAAAGAACGAGTGAAAATAAATCGAGTTTGAGTGTGCTACGAACCGTCTCTTTCTTCAATAAGAAGGCACCCGTGAACAGTACGAGTAATGCGATCGGTGTAACGAGATGGAACAACATCCGCCATTCATAATGTTCAAGAATCCAGCCGGACAATGTAGGTCCGATGGCTGGGGCGAACGTGATGACAAGTCCGAAGATGCCCATTGCTTGTCCGCGTTTCTCGATCGGGAAACCGGTCAAAAGAACGTTCATTAATAGTGGCATCATGATCGCAGAACCAGATGCCTGCATCATCCGCGCACCGAGTAGAAGCGGGAAGACATGTGCTTGCCCGGCGATGATTGTACCGAGTGAGAACAGCGTCATCGCCGTCAAGAACAGTTGACGTGTCGAGAACTTCTGGACAAGGAAGGCTGACGTCGGAATCATGATTCCGTTGACGAGCATATAGCCCGTCGTCAACCACTGGGCGGTGCTTGCCTGAATACCGAAGGATCCCATGATCGACGGTAAGGCGATATTAAGTAACGTTGAGTTCAGGACCGCAACGAACGCACCTGCCATAAGGACAGTTAAAATTAAATAAAGTCGTGATGATTGCTTGCGTGATTGCATTTCGTTATGCTCCTTTTGTACTACGAGTCTAAAATGTTAGACTTGAATTCTATGACTAACTTGGCTATCTTACCAGGCTAAGTCGAATGAATTCAAATTATTTGCTTCATACACTAAAATAAGTGATTGTTAAACCATTGCAATCATTTGAACAGAAAAGGACAAGACCATGAATCCAAAAAAGAAACAACTTCTAGATGCCGCCTATCAGCTATTCGTCGAAAAAGGTTATCAATCGACGTCCATCCAGGACATTCTTGAGCACAGTAACGTTTCCAAAGGAACGTTCTATAACTACTTCTCCTCTAAAAATGAATTATTCATCGATGTATTTAATACCGTCTTTGAAAAGATGCGGACAGCGCGCAAGGAAATTCTCGTCGGACGAGATGTCTCGGATTATGAGACGTTCATTCAACAAGGCAATTGTTATTTGGAACTGATGCAAAAATATAAATTATATACGTTGTTCGAAGAGGCAATTGCTTCGAATGAAAAAGAACTGAAGACATTCATGGAGAATAACCGTCTTCTTGAGATCGAATGGACGTTTGAGCGGTTACGTGATTTATTCGGTCAGACGAAAGAACTGTATCTTCTAGATTTAGCTGTCATTTATACAGGGATGTTGCAATATGCGATGTACTTCTTCCGTCAATCCGAACCGAACACACAGCCGGAACGAGTCGTCCGTTATGTATTCAATCGATTGACGCATCTCGTCGAAGACGTCAGTCGGACGGAAGAACAGTTGATTCCCCCGCGCTTCCTATCCGTTTGGCTCGATCGGCCACAAGATGAAGTCGTCATTCGGAAGGATTTATTCGAGAAGACGAGTGCGCATATGAAACGCTTGATTACCTTGTCATCGATTTCTGATGAATCGAAGGAAGCCCATGAAGAAGTTCTTGATTTCATCTATGAAGAGCTGCTCGAACGGAAGAAACCCAAAATTCATCTTCTGCGTCGTGCGCTCGAGACGATGGACGAAGATCCGGTATTTGCGGGTCAGGAAATCATGGCGACCTATAAGGCAATGGTCGATGAAATTGCCCGTGTCCGGACCAAAACTTCCTAAAAGGGTTGCTTTTTGAAACTGAGCCAATTACACTGAGACCATTCATGTTAGAAAAGGGGTCTCAATCATCATATGTTTACTCAATGGAAAAAAGAGTGGTTCTTGCAACCAAAAGCGGATTTGCTGTCCGGAATCGTCGTTGCCTTGGCACTCGTTCCGGAAGCAATCGCGTTTTCGCTGATCGCTGGCGTTAACCCAATGGTCGGGTTATATGCTTCCGTCATCATTGCAATCGTCATCTCGATTGCCGGCGGTCGTCCCGGAATGATTTCAGCTGCGACCGGTGCAATGGCACTCGTCGTCGTCCAGCTCGTCAAGGACCATGGTGTCGATTATTTACTAGCTGCCGGTATCCTTGCCGGAATTCTACAAATCGCGTTCGGATTTTTAGGAATTGCTAAGTTATTACGATTCATTCCTCGATCCGTCATGGTCGGATTCGTCAATGCGTTAGCGATTTTGATTTTCTCGGCACAACTGCCGCAGTTCGAAGGACAGAACTGGATCATGTACGCAATGGTTGCCGCATCACTCGCCATCATCTTGTTATTCCCACGCGTGACGAAAGCAATCCCGGCACCACTCGTTGCGATCACGATCATGACAGTGTTGACGGTCGTCTTCTCACTCGATACACGAGTCATTGGAGACATGGGACAAATCGAAGCGGCGTTACCAAGCTTCTTCTTACCGGATGTTCCGTTCTCACTTGAGACGCTCCAAATCATCTTCCCGTATGCTTTGTCACTTGCATTCGTCGGTTTGATCGAATCGTTGCTGACGGCACGAATCGTCGACGAGATGACGGATACGACGTCGAACAAAGCAATGGAATCACGTGGACAAGGAATTGCGAACATCATCGCGGGTATGTTCGGTGGAATGCCGGGCTGTGCGATGATCGGTCAATCGGTCATCAATGTCACGTCGGGTGGGCGTGGGCGATTGTCGACATTGACAGCAGGTGTGTTCCTAATGCTGTTGATGTTTACGATGAATGATCTATTGATGACGATTCCAATGGGAGCACTCGTCGGTGTCATGTTCTTCGTCTCGTATGCGACGTTTGACTGGGGATCATTCAAGATGCTCAAGACGTCACCAAAAAGTGATTCTGCGGTCATGCTCGCAACCGTTCTCGTCACCGTGTTGACGAACGATTTATCAATGGGCGTTCTTGTCGGGATCTTGCTTGCGGCGTTATTATTCGCTTCAAAAATTTCGCGCATTCAAGTCGAGCGCAAGGAGCAAACAGATCGAGTCCGTTACACGATTCGTGGCCCGTTGTTCTTCGCGTCAACGACAGCATTTGCGGAACAATTCCAGCTCGACGCTGATCCATCGTCCGTCATCACGCTCGATTTCTCGGCGTGTCATTTGTTTGATGATTCCGCTATCGAAGCGATCGAAAACGTCGTCTTGAAATACGAACGGCTCGGCAAAAAAGTCGAACTCACTGGATTGAATGAAGAGTCGCAAGCGCTCGTCGATCGATTAGCGCAGCGAATCGCATAACGGAAGAGGATATGAGGAAGTGGTCGACACGATGTCGACCGCTTTTTTGTTTCCTTCTGATTGACGATGAGAAGTGCGTCCCTTGATTGGTTTCGCTATACTAAAAACAAAAGGGGGCAGTTAAGATGAAATGGTTTCGATTTGAGCATGAAGGAAAAGTAGGTATCGGGGTTGAACGGGATGGCTCTACATATGATGTGACGGCACAAGTCTATACGGATTCATTGTTTGAAGTGATTTCACGTGAGTTCGATGTTGACCTTGATCTAGATATCGCGCCACTACTTAAAGGGGATGTTCGTCAGCTCACGCCGTATGTACCGGCACGAAACGTCATCTGTGTCGGCAAGAACTACGCCGATCACATCAAGGAGATGGATACGGCGGGAGCAGGGAAATTCGTCTTGTTCACGAAAGCACCGACATCGATCGTCGGTCCGTTCGAACCAATCGAACGGCATGCGGATTTGACGCAGCAACTGGATTATGAGGGGGAACTTGCTATCATCATCGGCACAACGGGGCGTGATTTGACACCAGAAAATGCACTTGATCATGTGTTCGGCTATAGTATCGTCAATGACGTGACGGCTCGGGATCTACAAAAAGAACACGTTCAGTTCTTCCGTGGTAAATCGCTTGATGGGTTCTGTCCGTTCGGACCGGTCATCGTCTCAGCGGACAGCTTTGATCCGTTTGACGTCCTCGTCGAGACGCGCGTAAACGGACAACTTCGTCAATCAGGATCAACCGCCTTGATGTTACGCGACGTCGTGACGATTTTAGTTGAAGTGTCGCGCGGGATGACGCTTGAAGCAGGGGACATCATTGCGACAGGAACTCCAGCTGGTGTCGGGCACGGTATGAAACCGCCGGTCTATCTTCAGACAGGGGATGTCGTCGAAGTCTCAATTGCAGGTATCGGTCGCCTCCAAAACGAAGTCCAGTGAACGAAGATGACCGAATTGCTTGAATTTCATTCACCGCTTTCCACATTACTTTGGAAAGCGGTTTTTTATTTTGCGAAATACATAGATAATTTGAAAAATGATTGATTCTAATCGATAAAACAGTCATCATATGACCGTTTTTGATGTATAATGAAACTATAAGGACGATTTAATGTCGAAAAAAGTCGTGTTTTGAACGTTTTATAGAGAAATTATATAATTTTTGAACGTTTTTGATTGATTTTTGAATGTAAACGCTTTATATTATAGATGTGGAGGGAAACCTTATGTTAACGAAAAAACGCCATCAACTCATTCTCGAATTACTAGCTCGAGAAGAAGTCGTCAAGATGCAAAAAATCGTCGAGCAAACCGGTGCCAGTGAGTCTACGATTCGTCGGGATTTATCACAGCTTGAGACAGCAGGTCATCTGCGTCGGGTGCACGGGGGCGCGACAGCGAACCATTTGCAAATTGAGGAACCGAGTTACTTCGAAAAGAGTGACAAACATGTCGAAGAGAAGGAACGGATCGCACGAGCGGCTGCCGACCTGATCGAAGACGGGATGTATGTCTACCTCGATGCCGGAACGACGACGCTTGCCATCGTTCCGTATCTCGAAGAGAAGGCGATTACGGTCGTGACGAACAGTCTTCCTCTAGCGAACACGTTACTCTATCACCGTATCCCGACGTTCGTCGTCGGAGGTCAACTGAAGCATTCAACGCAAGCACTCGTCGGTTACAACGCACGTGAAGGAATGTTGATTTACCATTTTGATGTCGCGTTCCTTGGGATGAACGGTGTTCATCCGACACAAGGCTTCACGACACCAGATCCGGAAGAGGCACTCGTAAAGAAGACAGCGATCGAGTTAGCAAAACAATCGTATGTACTCGTCGATGAGACGAAACTGGATGCAATCAGCTTCAGTCGGGTGGCGTCCTTGCAAGCGGCGACGATCATCACGACGACATCCAGCGAGCAAGAAGCGAAATACAGTCAATACACAGAGGTGGTGAACGCGAAATGATTTATACACTGACACTCAACCCATCAATCGACTATTATGTCACGTTACCGGTATTTGAGGCAGGACAAGTCAATCGTGTCGAACAGGCGGAAAAAGTGGCCGGAGGGAAAGGGATCAACGTCTCTCTCGTCCTAAAAAACTATGAGGTGGAAACACAAGCACTCGGATTCCTTGGAGGAAGTACCGGACAATTCATCCGGACGGAACTCGAGAAACGAGGCGTGTTGACGGACTTCACACCGATTCAAGATGAGACGCGGATCAATGTAAAGATTCGCGCCGATCAAGAATCTGAGCTGAATGCAGCGGGACCGAAGATTCAACCGGAAGAGCTGGAGCATTTATTATCCCGATTCAAGACGATGCAAGCCGGTGACATCGTCGTCTTCGCAGGTAGTATCCCAAGCAGTCTGCCGCATGATCTTTATCGTCATATCGCGACGATCTTGAATGAACGGAACGTCCGCTTCGCCGTTGATACGACGAAGGAAGCGATGCTTGAAGTCTTACCGCTCGGTCCATTTTTAATCAAGCCGAATCACCATGAACTCGGTGAAATCTTCGACGTCGAGATTACGTCGAAGGAGATGGCCGTTCCATACGCCCAGCAACTCGTTGAGCGCGGTGCCGAGAACGTCGTCATCTCATTTGCAGGAGACGGAGCATTGCTCGTCAATCGTCAAGGTGCCTATACGGCAAACACACCGGCAGGGAAGCTCGTCAACTCCGTCGGTGCCGGAGATTCACTCGTCGCTGGATTCGTTGCCAGCCACTCGCTCGGCAAATCACCAGAAGAAGCGTTCCGCTACGCGGTAACGACTGGTAGTGCGTCTGCTTATTCCTTCGGTCTTTGTACGAAGGAAGATATCGATCGTCTCCTCGTAGACGTCAACGTCGTTGAACTCATTCAATCCTAAAAGGAGTGTGACTACTCATGAAAATTACTGATCTCTTGACACGTGATACGATTCAACTCGATTTACAAGCGTCATCTAAAGCCGCTGTCATCGACGAACTCGTCAACGTCCTCGATCGGGCAGGAAAACTGAACGATCGCTCGGCATATAAAGAAGCGATTCTCGCACGGGAAGCGCAAAGCACAACAGGTTTAGGGGAAGGCATTGCTATCCCACACGCAAAAACGGCAGCAGTCAAAACACCAGCGATCGCCTTCGGTCGTTCGGCAGGTGTTGACTACGAAGCACTCGATGGTCAACCAAGTCGGTTGTTCTTCATGATCGCAGCGGGTGAAAACGCAGATAATGCGCACCTCGAAACACTTTCGAAACTATCGGTTTATCTAATGGATATGAATTTCCGCGATACGATCCTTGCGGCTAAAACGAAAGACGAAGTCATCGCAGCAATCGAAGCGAAGGAACGTGAAGAAGAAGGTCCAGTTGACGTCTCAAGCGACAATGTCGACCAAAATGCACCGTACATCCTCGCTGTCACAGCTTGTCCAACAGGAATCGCGCACACGTATATGGCAGCTGATGCGCTTCGTCAAAAAGCGGAAGAGATGGGTGTCCGTATTAAAGTCGAAACGAACGGATCGACAGGTGTCAAGAACGGTTTGACACAACAAGACATCAAAGATGCGACAGCGATCATCGTCGCAGCGGATAAAGCAGTTGAGATGGATCGCTTCAACGGGAAACACGTCGTTGAAGTACCGGTCGCACAAGGAATTCGTAAACCACAAGAATTGATCAACCGTGCCGTTAAACAAGACGCACCTGTCTATAAAGCAAGCGGTTCAAGCGAAAGTTCAAAACCGGCTCGTGGCGGATTCTACAAACACTTGATGAGTGGGGTATCTGCAATGTTGCCACTCGTCGTCGCAGGTGGTCTCTTGATCGCGATTAGCTTCTTCTGGGGGATCAACTCTGCGAACCCGGATGATGCGTCATACAATGAGTTTGCTGCTCAGTTGATGTCGATCGGGAAAGCTGCATTTGGTCTCTTGATTCCGATTCTCGCTGGATTCATCGCGATGTCGATCGCTGATAAACCAGGTCTTGCTCCTGGTCTGATCGCTGGTTTCCTTGCAAGCAACGGTAATGCTGGTTTCCTCGGTGGATTGATTGCCGGTTTCCTTGCTGGTTACGTCGTTCTTCTACTCGTCAAAGTTTTCAAAGGTCTCCCGGCAGCTCTTGAAGGAATCAAACCGGTCTTGCTCTATCCACTGTTTGGTTCATTCATCACAGGGATGATCATGTTACTCGTCATCAATGAGCCGATCGCGAAGTTCATGACATGGCTCACGGATTCGTTGAACGGACTCAGCGGTGGGAACGCAATCCTTCTCGGTCTGCTCGTCGCAGGTATGATGGCAATCGACATGGGTGGTCCAATCAACAAAACAGCATATGTATTCGGTACAGCTGCTCTTACAGCAGGTAACACGGAAGTCATGGCAGCCGTCATGGCAGGTGGGATGGTTCCACCACTCATCGTAGCCTTCTCATCGACATTGTTCGCACGTAAGAAATTCACGCCGCAAGAACGTGAAGCAGGTATCGCTGCTTACGCAATGGGTGCATCGTTCGTCACAGAAGGTGCGATTCCATTCGCAGCAGCCGATCCACTCCGCGTCATTCCATCAAGCGTTATCGGTTCAGCGATCGCTGGTGCGTTGACAATCGTCTTCGGAGTCTTGCTCCCAGCGCCACACGGCGGTATCTTCGTCTTCCCGTTACTTGATGGTCCATCAGGTACGGTCATGGCAATCGTCGGTTACGCGGGTGCGATCCTCATCGGATCACTCGTCGGTGCGGCAATCCTCTCCTTCCTTAAAAAACCGCTCGTTGACCAATCGGTCGCGAAAGCGGAAATGACAGAAGGAACAGGTACGAAAGCATCATAATTCACTCAAATCCTCTCCGTTTTCAAGCGGAGGGGATTTTTTGTTGAATTTTGACGGCTAACGGTGAAGAATAGAGGGCATACTGAATAAGAAGGAGGGATGGACATGGGTGGACAATCCTTACAAATCGGACCACGGACCATCAAGACAGGTCTTGCGGTCATCCTGGCGCTGTTGATCAGTAATCTGTTCAACCTCAGCCCGATCCTACCTGCGATCTCGGCAGCGACGACACTCCTGCCTTCGGTCTATCAGACATGGAAACAATTTCTTGAGGAAGCAGAGGCCAATTTGATTGGTGCCTTTTTGACGTTACTCGCCCTTTGGATATTAGGCGATAATCCGGCGAATCCGCTCGCGATCGGGATCGTCATCATGGCAGCAATCTCGATCTTGCTAGCCTTTGGTTTCGGGCGGACGATTCCGCACGTCGTCTTGATGATCATCGTCATTCTCGAAAGTGTGGCGACCGCGACCGAGCCACTTTGGCAAGTCGTCTTGATTCGCTACTTGCTCGTCATGCTCGGGATCGGCTGCGCACTCGGCATCAATGCGCTGATCTTCCCGCCACGCTACGGCAATGTCTATTACCAGAAAGCGACGAAACTCTTCGAGAAGTTGCTCGTCGTTACGCGAGCGATTGCCTTTGAAGGAAAGGTCGTCCCGTATCGGGCGGCAATCGATAAGATGGGACGTTCGCTCCTTGAGACACAAAACTTGTTCAACCTACACAAGGAAGAGATTCGGGGAACGCGTCAGAAGCACGCCTCGCTCTTACGGAACTTGTTGATCCTCAAACATATGCAATCGTGCCTCGAACGCGGTGTCGCGACAGCAGAGCGCTTCAGAGAGCGAGAGAAGGCACTCGACTCGATTGCGGACGATCTTCGGAGCGAGTTGTTCTATCACTTGATGCATATCGCTCAGCGCCAAGAGAAGGTCTTATTGACATATGATCTCTTGTTGACGGAAGAACCACTCGCGATGGAGGATCTCGTCAAAGAGAACATTGCTTTCGTTAAGCACTCTTTCCTCGATCGCGATGAGCTCGAGGAAGAAGTCATCATGGAAATCTTACCGATCGTTGTCTCGATGAACGAGTGGATCCAGGAGCTCGAATCCTTTGAAAAACGCCTCAATGGTGCGCTTCGTCGCCATATCACCTCACTGACGATCGAACAAAAATCAGTCCGTGATAAAACATTTAATCGATTTAAACGTAAAAAAGCCATTGACGAAAGTAAAAAGTAAGCGTATAGTCCTCCTTAACGATACTTTACTTGCTAAAAGCATAACAGTATAACAGCATAACAGAATGAAAGAATAAGCGATGATGAAACCGAAGTAAAGACCATCTCCCTGTTTCAGAGAGCACGTGGCGCTGCGAACGTGTACACAGATGGTGTTGAATTACAGTTTCTGAGCTTCTTGCGTAAGCGAGCGGAGCAAACCGTTATCCCGATCATGAGTGACTCAGTCAATGACTGGGTAATCAGGGTGGTACCGCGGCTTTCGTCGCCCCTGTCGAACGATACGTTCGGCAGGGGCTTTTTTATTATCTCACATTCATTCAAGGGGGAACTCATATGTCTACACCAATCATTCCAAGTCACTTACGTCCACACGTCGCACCACAGCACTACGAAGACTACACACCAACGGATCATGCCGTTTGGAGATACGTCATGCGACTGAATTTAAATACATTACAAGATACAGCACATCCGGCATACCTCGAAGGGCTTGCTGCATCCGGCATCAGCCCGGAACGGATCCCGGACGTGCGTGAGATGACAGCGAATCTAAGCCGTGGAGGCTGGGGAACAGTCGCTGTCGATGGTCTCATTCCTGGCGTCGCCTTCTTCGATTTCCAAGGGCACGGTCTCTTACCGATCGCAACTGACATCCGGAAGGTCGATAACATTCTTTACACACCAGCGCCAGATATCTTGCATGAAGCAGCGGGACACGCGCCAATCTTGATGAATCCGATCTACGCAGAGTTTGTTCGACGCTTCGGTGAGATCGGGGCACACGCTTTTAACCATAAAGCCGAACATGACGTGTTCAAGGCACTGAAGAAATTGACGATCGTCAAAGAGAGTCCATTCTCGACTCCAGCCGATATCGAACAAGCTGAAATTGAACTCGCTGAGACACGGACACACGTCAAAGGGATTTCGGAAGCGAACGAAATCTCACGTCTGTTCTGGTGGACGGTTGAATTCGGTCTGATTGGTGATATCGACAACCCACAAATCTACGGGGCAGGTCTTTTATCATCAGTCGGTGAAAGTCGCCACTGCTTAACGGACGCGGTCGTCAAACATCCATTCTCGCTTGAAAAAGCACTTGCGACGAAACATGACGTGACGAGCATGCAAAAAGAACTTTTCGTCTGTGAATCGTTCGAACAACTCCGCGATGCACTTGAAGAATTCGCACAATCCATGTCATACATCCGCGGTGGCATCCACGGACTGACAAAAGCGGTCGAATCGGGTAACCTGTCAACGCTCGTCTTCGACAGTGGTCTCTCGCTCGTCGGTGTTCCTGAAACGCAAGAGATTCACGATTCGCTGCATCTCGTCAAACTAACAGGTCCGACAGCGCTTGCTGCAAACGGCGAAGTGTTGACAGGTCAAGGACTGGCAGATCATCCGGAAGGCTTTACACTCCTTCACGGTAAGGAATTGAATGAAGTGTTGCTGCAAGTCAAAGTCGGTGAACGTCTCGACTGGGCGGAAGGAAATGTTCACGTCACAGGGGACATCACAGCAATTCAAAACGTCAATGGAAACCGGGCGCTCGTCGTCTTAGAGGCAGCAACGCTTGCAAACGACGGGAAAACGATGACGATGGACCGGATGGAATTGATCGTCGGTGACATCACGTCAGCATTCCCGGGAACGGAAGTTGAAGCACTGAAGCCGATTCCGGAAACGGTCGAGTTCGAACGAATCGAACGTCCGTTGACAGCGGCTGATCCAATCTTCGAAGTCGTCCGCGAGATTCGCGAAGGACGTGCCGGTCGGGAACGGTTACCGCAACTGATCGACCAGACACTCGTCCAGCTACCGGACGCCTGGTTACTCCGTCTCGAATTACTCGAGTTAGCGGATGAAGTCGATCAACCACGTCTGATTGTAGATCTCGAGCGCTTAAAAGCAACGTCTGAGCAGCGAGATGAATTGATTACACGTGGGATGGCCTTACTCGACGTCGTTCATCAATGAGTCGAACTCCGGTTCTGAACCTGTTAGAATGGAGACATTCGGTAAAAGGGGATGATCGGTTATGACAAATTATTATCAAGACGTAAAGGAATTCCACCGTGTGTTTTCACACCCTGGTGCGACGACACCAACACCTATGACGGTCGATCGTGGGATCAAACGCTCGACCTGGACGGCGGAAGAAGCGGTCGTTGAGTTTCTCCATCAATCAGCGACGAGTGAAGCAGAATTTCTCGAAGCAATCGAACGTTTCAAGTCAGGGCTTGATACAGCGGTCGAAAAATCACTCCAGATGAAACAACCCGAAACGGACGTCGAACGGCTCGTCGGACAAGGGGATGCCTTGACGGACGCCCTCTACTTCATCATGGGAAGCTTCGTTGAGATTGGGCTTGATCCGGCTCCTTTGTTCGAAATCGTCCAGCGTGCGAACATGGCGAAGCTTGGACCGGACGGAAAACCAATCTTCCGGGAATCGGATCAAAAGGTCATGAAACCGGAAGGCTGGCAACCACCGGAACCACAATTAGAAGCAGAAGTACGTCGACAAATCGCTGGGGCTTCGAGTACGTCGAAGGCATGATTCATGACGATAAAAGGAGAGGGATGACTGGTCTAAGAACCGGTCATCCCTCTCTTGTTGTATCTATTCACTTTTGACTTGATAACGCGATAAATCGAGTTGACGGGCGGTCAGGAACTCGACACCTTCTGCTTCAAGCGCCAGTCGCTGTTCATCACCTTCAAGCGACAGTTTACCACCAGCAGCAAGGACGCGGTGCCAAGGTAGACGTTCCGTCTTACTCATGCTGTGAAGAATCCGCGCTACTTGTCGTGCGCTACGCGGATGACCGGCGAGTCGAGCGACTTGCCCGTACGTCATGACCCGACCTGCAGGGATCGAACGCATGATAGTCAAGACATCTTGCGTAAACGGAGTCATGACTCGTCAGAAGCGACGATGTACTGTTGAATCTTATCGTCTTCATCAAAACCAATCGTTACGTCAATGATCCCTTGTTGCAAACGAATCTGCAATTCGAGACGGTCCTTGATGTCGTCCGCTTGAGCAATCGTCAAGGTCGGGTCGACTTCAATTTCCACTTCGACATGGAAGTGGTCGCCTTCTTTAATGACTTCAAGCTTACTGATGTCCTTGACGTCAGGGTCTTTCATGATCAGTCCACCGAGGCGGGCAGCCATCGTCTCATCGGCTTCACCAAGCGCACCAGCTGCGTTTTGTAAGAAGACATTCCCAACGACATAAAACATCATCAATCCGATCAGAATCGAAGCAATTCCTTCTGCCTGATGGAACGGTGTCACATGCGAGATGATGACGGCGATCATCGCGACGACTCCACCAGCCGTTGCGACCAAGTCTTCCAGAAATACAAGGCGTGTGGCGGGTTTCGCTTGTTTCAATGAGCGGAAGCTGTCGAGAATCAAACGAGGTCCTTTCGAGTCTAACTTCGCATCATGCGCGATTTCCTGCATCGCTTTGACAAAAACGCCACTCTCTAAGACGACACCTACGAACAGAACCGATAACGTGATCCAAAAGCCAGTTGATTCAGTTGGTTCAATGATGTGGGCGACCCCTTCATGAATCGTTTCGTAAGCCATGATACCGACGAAGAGGATCGCACCGAGCAACACAAGATTGACGAGACGACCGAAGCCGTTCGGGAATCGCTTCGTCGGTGCTTTCTTACTGAGGGCAGAACCGATAAAGACAAAAAATTGATTGGCAGCGTCACCGAGCGTATGCATCATCTCCGCGAACATCGCGACGTTTCCTGTCAAGACATAGGCGACGGCCTTGATGATGGCGATGACAGAGTTAACGATGCCTGCTGTCAAAGCGGACCGGTTACCCCGGCGTAGTAATGTAATGAATTCTCCCATGTGATTGTACTCCTTTTAATTAAGTTACGTATTAGTTCACTTTCTTATGTTAACTTAATTTTTCTAAAACGACCACTCCGGCACACAAAACCCCCACGCGAAGAGCGTGGGGGTTAAGAGGTTAAGACAAGTCGACTGTTTTATTGATTTCGTTCTCATCATCTTTGCCGACGACTTTTTTCAATACTTGTTTGACGGATTTCGTCGTGTTTCCTGTTTCCCAGTATTCAGCAGCTTCTGTGTTGACCTTGATCAGAACGACTTTTGGATCTTCGTATGTCGTTCCGAGGTATGCTTCGTAGCGTGGGCTCCAGAGCTCTTTTTTTCGTTCGATGTCTTCGACGAGTTCCGCTGTTCCACGGATTGAGACATATGATTTGTCGACGTACGCGACGTTAACACTCGGATTCTTAAGTAGTTCTTGGTATTTGTCTGTCTCTTTTGAAGTGAGGAACCAGAGGTCGCCATCAAATTCGATATCCTGTGTCTGCATCGGACGCGATACGAGTCCTTCTGCTGAAATTGTCGTCAGCATCGCTGTTTCGATTTTATCAATCAGTTTCTTAACCGTTTCGACTGCTTCTTGATTCGTAGTATGGGTTGACATGTAACTCCACCTCATTCGTTAGATTTTTATGCTCACTTAGGCATTGTTCCCTGAATTTCAAAATGAAAACGTCCCCATGATGGAAAGAAGCAGTTTCGTTGCACGGTACAACGAGGAGGCGTACAGTGTAGGTACGTATTCGAAAGAAAAAGGAGAGACATACATGAAACTTAGTATTTTAGACCAATCCCCGGTCTCTAAAGGACAATCCCCATCGGATGCCTTACACGAAACGGTCGAGCTCGCGAAAATCGCGGACGAACTCGGCTATCATCGCCTGTGGGTATCCGAGCACCACTTCGCCAAAACATTAGCGGGTTCGAGCCCGGAAGTCTTGATCGCCTACATGGCGGCAGTGACGAAACAGATTCGCCTCGGTTCAGGCGGTGTCATGCTGCCGCATTACAGTGCCTATAAAGTCGCAGAGAACTTCCGTGTCCTTGAAGGGCTTGCACCAAACCGGATCGACCTTGGACTCGGTCGGGCACCAGGCGGTATGCCGCTTGCGACACGTGCGTTGCAGGAAGGATCGTCCCCACGTTTTGGTGGAGCCGATTACGGCGAACAACTCGATGATCTCGTCGATTACTTGAAAGACGGGGCACCTGCCGGACACCGGTTCGCAGGACTCGTTGCAACACCAGAAGTCGATACGACACCAGAGGGCTGGTTGCTTGGATCAAGTGGGGGTAGTGCCTTGAACGCCGCACAACGCGGGTTCGGATTTGCATTTGCTCACTTCATCAATGGACAAGGTGGTCAGGAAGTGATGGATTACTACCGTCATAATTTCATGGCGACGTCGTTCAATGAGACACCACAAACGCTTGTTTCGATCTTCGTGACGTGTGCTGAAACGACGGAAGAAGCAGAACGTTTGGCGTCAAGCCTGGATTTGTCCCTACTCTTACTGGAAAAAGGGGTCTCGTCGACAGGAACGCCAACTCCGGAAGAGGCAGCGGCGTATCCGTATACGTTCCAAGACCAATTCCGGATCGCTGAAAACCGGAAGCGGATGATCGTCGGTAATCCGGAATCTGTTGCGAAACAATTGCAAGAGCTCGCCGATTCCTACGGCACAGACGAAGTGATGATCGCTTCGATGATCGCAGACAAGGAAGCAAAACAACAATCATTGAAATTAATCATGGACGCCGTCAAAGCGACGGTCTGACCGATACGCACGTCCTTTCTCACGAAGTGAGGGAGGACGTGTTTTTTGCGTCTGCTACAGGAATGCTCTCGGACAAGATGTCTTTACGAAGTCGGAGGAATCCGAATGATGCCGCACCGAATAAGCCGACTGTACCGACTCCAAGTAGCACGATGATAGACACATGATCACTGAGTAAACCAAACAATAGGGTACCGATCGGCATCATCGCCATCGCAACTGATTCTAGAACACCGATGACACGTCCGAGATAAGCCGGATCGGTCTGTTTTTGGACGATGAGCTGTAGTGGAATGTTCATCCGTAAGACGAGCATGCCGTCGATGAACAATAGGATCATGAAAAAAGGTAGTAGTAGAGCAGATGGAACATAGCCGAGTAGCGCAAGTGTAGGAAGCGCATAACAAGAGGCGATTAAAAAGAGCGACTCGAATATCGTTCGTAACGGACGTTTCACCGTAAAGCGAGGTAAGGCAAGAAGCAACGAAGCGACAAGAAGACCGGCACCTAGTGCGGACTCGACCACTCCAAACCGAAATGGTGTGAATTGTAGTCGATCGAGCAAAATGATCGGTAACAAGATTTCGAAAGCGACAAAAAAGAAGTTCAGGACGATCGCCATCAGGACGAGTGTCGTCAATACTGGTTGACGGAACAATAGCGGTAGCCTTCTTTAAACGCCGAGACGAAAGACGAAGTATCGGTAGTAGCTAGAGGAGAGGTATCCACTGCAAGAAAGCGGAGACGGCTATTCCACCAGGCAGCAGAAGCAAACAAGAGAAACGGTAAAACCAAAAATTGCGTGATGGAGACAGCGGCGATGAGCAATCCCGCAACGAGTGGAGCGGTGATCGTTGAGGTCGATTGAATCGTCGAGAAGAGGGCGTTCCCGCGTTGTAACTCCTCTTCTTGTACGAGTTGCGGTAACGAGCTTGATAAGGTGACGGACAGGAACGTCGACAGGCTCGTCAAGAGGACACTTGCGATGATGTAATGAACGGTATGTAGAGGGGCTTGTAGCGAATAGAGCAAAAGTCCGAACAAGACGAGTGCGCTTAAGCTCTCGGTCATGACGATGATTCGTTTGCGGTTCCATCGATCAGCGAGGACACCAGCAACCGGTGAGAGCAAAATCCGTGGCACCGATCCTGCAAGCATTACGAGCGCGAACTGAAAACCAGACGATGTTTCCCGTAAGACGGTCAGTCCGGCGACAAACGTAAAGAGACTAGCCGCGAACAATGAACAAAACTTTCCGAATAAGACACGCTTTAAATTAAATGACATCCTGTTCACTCCTTCAGAGTTAAATTTTATTGAACTTTAGTGTAGAATAAAGGAGTGGAAGAAAAATGTAAAGAAAAAGTTAAATTTAATTTAACTTTTATGATAAAAGGAGTGACCAGTGTGTTAGGGGAACGTATCAAACAGATCCGAAAACAGAAAAAAATGACACAAACGGACGTTGCGACCGGTATCATCACGAAGTCGATGCTCAGTATGGTCGAGAATGGGAAAGCGACACCGTCTGTACCCGCACTACAGGCGATTGCTAGGCGATTACAGGTGACGGTCGAAGAATTGATGCTTGATCCGCGGGATGTTCAGATGCGGGAACTCATCGAAACAATCCGTTCGCGGCATACCCCATATTTTTCAGACGAAAAAATTCAGGAACTGCTAAAACCTTACTTGGTTCCGGAAACGACTTCTTATTGGCAAGGGCAGGTCTACCATAAATACGGCGATGCCCTCCGAACGAAGAATCCGGAGCTTGGTTTGACGTATTACGACCAAGCGGAGCAGATTTTTCGACAGCTCGGTCGTCAAGATGAGCAGTTGCTCGCTCAGATCTCGAAAGTCTATTTTTTATTCAATCTCAAACGGACAAAGGAAGCATACGAGCTGATCGAAGCAATGGATGTACCACGCGAGATTCCACTTGCGCCAAAAACCTATTTAAATTTCCAAATCTTGCGTGCACTTCGAGCAAGTTTGTTCGATGATCACTACACAGAAGCGATCGCCTTATTGCGTGAAGGGGTTCAGTATATGCGGGAGCAAGATGTCTATTATCATGTCATTTCGTTTCAACGTTTTCTCGGACTGTTTTTATATCTAGAAGGGGAAATCGAACAATCACAGCAAGAGTTTGATCGATTGGAGCAGTTTTTTGCATTTAGTGAAACGACTGCCGTTGGACGGATTGAAGTCGATTTGACGAAAGGACTCATCGCGATTTTTGAAAACGATACGACCGGCATGCAGATGGCGTGGGAAAAACTCGTTACTGTGGCGATCGACGACGCGAAACATTACATCGGACAACTCGAAGTCCATCTCCTTGTGAACGGCATCGAATTACCGAATCAGACGCTTCAGCAGAGCGTCGATAAGATATGGGAGATGCAAGATGACTGGCTTGCGGCGAGTGGGTTCGACCAAGCGATGATGTTGCGGACGCTCGTACTGGCGATGCAACAAGGTGTCGGTCAGGAACGGCTGAATGATGTCTTGCGATTGAAGGATGATCTTCAAAGTGAACGCCTCAAAGGCGATCTTGAGCGAGAGATACAAACATTGGTTAATATTCAATGACGAAAAAACAGGCATGAAGCGAGTGCGCTTCATGCCTGTTCGTGTGAGGATGTCGTTCTTCTGAAGATCAATAAGACGCATGCGACGACGGAAACAATCAAGTGACCGACATAGACGTCTCCCGTCTGGATATAATGCAAGATCATCGAGCCACCAAAAATCAATAAGGCAAGAAAGAGGAGCCGAACATAAAGTGTTTTATAAGACATGCAGACACATCCTTTCCATATCCAGTATATCCCAAAGTAAAGTGAGAAGACAAAAAACATCCATCCTAAGGGATGGATGAGGAAATGTTTAAAGTGATTTAAACCCTAACAGTTTTTGTGTCCAGTAACGTTCCGATACACGGCTGATGCCGAGTGCCGGTGTATTGGCATGAATGAACTGATCGTTGTTCAGCATGATTCCGATATGCGTCGGACCAGCAGCATATGTGTTTTCGAAGAAGATGATATCGCCGCGCTTCGGTTGACGTAATTTTGATAACTTCGCTCCGAGGTACCGATCATCGTTCCAGTAGCCGTTGACGTTCGTTCGTCCGACTGCATAGCCAGCGGCATTCAACGTATAGTTAATGAATCCAGAGCAGTCGAATCCACCATTAACGGGGCTGCTTGATCCCCAGACGTATGGTGTACCGAGATATTGTTGACCAATCGAGATGGCACGTTCCATCAATGTCGAACCAGGAACGGTCGTCACAGGAGGTGTCGTCGGAGTGACCGGAGGCGTCGTCGTGACGGATCCCGTCGTGATGTAACTCTTCGCGACATAGTAGAGACCCGTTCCGATCTTGATCTGGTACCAGCCGCTATCTTTACCTGTCGTTTCACCTGTGACATTGACTGTCGAACCGTGTCCGACTTGTGTGAAGACTTTAGACGACGTCGAAGGCAATGTGCGGACGTTCAGCCCGGTTGGTGCATTGACGCGATACGTCTTCGAGGCATCAACTGGCGTCAAAGAGACTCCGGGAGTCGTCGGTGTTGTTGGTGGTGATGCTTTTGTTGAAGCTTTGACATAGGTCGAAGCGACATATGCTTCTTTTCCGTCAAGCTTGACTTGGTACCACGAATCAACGGCACCTGTGACATCGAGCACCGTCTGATGCGGTAATGTCTTGTAGATTTTTGCGTTCGTCGCTGCAGCAGTCCGTGCGTTCAAGCCTTCCTTCGCATTGACCGTGTAGACTTTCGATCGATCAACCGCTTTAACGACTTTTTTGACGGGAGTCGTCGCTGGTGGCTTGGAGTCCGTCGTGACGTTCGAGGTCTTTTTGCTGACTAACGTCGCATGGACGTAAACCGTTTGCTTTTTATACGTGATTTGGTACCAATCTCCTGTTTTTTTCTTAACAGATAAGATTGTGTTCTTTGCCAGTTTTCCGAGTGATTTCGAACTCGTCGTTGCTTTTTGGCGAATGTTGACGGCATCGGTGTTCGTTATGTAGGTCGTAGTTGTTGGAGCCTTTTCCGTCGTCGCTTTGACATATGCTGAAGTGATGAAGGCTGGTTTGGACTGATAGCGGATTTCATACCAGCTGTTGACTTTCTTGACAGCTGTCAGCTTCGTACCTTTTTTTAGCGTCGTGATGACCTTCGCGGAAGTCGAGGCAGCCGTGCGAATGTTGACGTTATCCGTCAAAGTCAGTGTCGTTGACGCGGCTGAAACCGGAACCGTGGTACCGATCAAAGCGAGCGTCGTGAGGGCGAGAACAGTCTTTTTCACGTGACATAGCTCCTTCCAAATAGATAGGTAAAAATCGTTGTTACCATTTTGTCATAAAAAGCGCTGATTCCCCTGATTTAAAAATATAATTTTTGTCTGGAAAACTGTAATACCGTTTTTCAAAAAATTAATAGGTAGAATGAGTATTTTCAAAAAAGTTCAAGTACACTAGAAGTACTCGGAAGGAGGCTACACATGTTACGCCGTTTTTATCAGTATTATATCCCGCACAAACGATTATTCTGGCTCGATTTCATATCTGCCTTATTCGTCGGGGTTTTAGAACTTGCTTTTCCACTCGCTGTCCAATGGTTCATCGACTCCTTGTTGCCAAACGGTGAGATGAACTGGATCATCCTCGTCAGCGTCGGACTATTAGCACTCTACATCATCAGCACGTTGATGCAGTTCGTCGTCAACTATTTTGGACATAAGCTCGGGATCAATATCGAGACCGATATGCGTCGTCAACTGTTCAGCCATGTGCAGAAACAGTCGTTCCGCTTCTTCGATAATACGAAGACGGGTCATATCATGAGTCGGATCACGAATGATTTGTTTGATATCGGGGAACTTGCCCATCACGGTCCGGAAGATGCATTCATTGCCGTCATGACATTGCTTGGTGCATTCTCGATCATGTTGACGATCAACGTACCACTCGCGCTCGTGACAATCATCGCCGTACCATTCCTGATCTGGCTGATCAGTTATGCGAACGTCCGGATGAATAAATCATGGGACCGGATGTATGGCAACATCGCGGAAGTCAATTCACGCGTCGAGGACAGTGTCTCTGGTGTCCGTGTCGTTCAGTCATTCACAAACGAAGCTTACGAAATCGAGCGTTTTGAAAAAGACAACGCGACGTTCCGGCAGTCGAAGATCAATGCCTACAAGGTCATGAGTAAGAGTCTATCCGGCATCTACTTGACGACCCGTGTGATGACGCTTGCCGTCTTAGTCGTCGGTGCCTACTTGACGTATCGCGAAGCTTTAACGGCAGGGGAACTCGTCGGATTCATTCTTTATATGAACATCCTGCTGAAGCCAATCGACAAGATCACCGCATTACTTGAGATGTATCCAAAAGGGATGGCTGGCTTCAAACGCTTCCTCTCGATGATTGATGAGGATGCATCGATTCCGGATGCGCCAGACGCACTCGTCGTTGATCGGTTGAACGGTGGCATCACATTCAAGGATGTGGCGTTCGGTTATGAAGCCGATCGTCTCATTCTAGAGAATATCAATCTGACGGTCGAACCGGGTCAGACAGTCGCGTTCGTCGGAACATCAGGGGCAGGGAAGACGACGATCTGTTCGTTGATTCCACGTTTTTACGATGTTCTAGATGGCGCAATCACGATTGACGGAATCGATATCCGGCAGATGACGAAGGAGTCTCTGCGACAACAAATCGGGATCGTCCAGCAGGATGTCTTCTTGTTCTCAGGGACGATCGCTGAAAACATCGCCTACGGTGACCTGAATGCGACGCACGAAGACATCGTGCAAGCGGCAGAACGTGCCCATCTCGGTCCGATGATCGCGGATCTGCCTGATGGGTATGCGACACAAATCGGCGAACGGGGACTCAAGTTATCGGGTGGGCAGAAGCAACGACTTGCCATTGCACGGATGTTCCTTAAGAATCCGCCGATTTTGATTCTCGATGAAGCGACGTCGGCGCTCGACACGGAAACGGAAGCACTGATCCAAGAATCGCTCGCCGAGTTGTCCGAGAACCGGACGACGCTCGTCATTGCCCATCGTTTAGCGACGATCCGGAATGCAGATAAGATTTTCGTCGTCACGAAGGACGGCATCGTCGAAGAAGGCTCGCATGACGAACTGATGGATCAAGGTGGTTATTTCTCCCGGTTGTTAGAGAGACAACGAGTTTGAATCGATTTGAAAGAATGGAAAGCAATGGACATGTTCCGTTGCTTTTTTTGTTCGTTCAAAAATAAGATTGTGTATGCTAATTTTAGGGAAAACGATTTATAGAAAAGAAGGCGAGGTGGAAGGATGTACGGTCAATTCTGTGAGAACTATGATGAGAGTTATCCCGTCTTGCGGGAAGAGACGTCACATGATTTCCATCGTTTTTTTGCATTGTCCTACACGATTCATGATACTGTCTTTGAACAAACTGTATATGAAAGATTGATGCGGACAATCAAACACAAGACATCGCGTTTTTCAGCGCTTCGGAGCCGTTATACGCCGTTACTTGTCGCCCATGTTCAATTGAATAGCACGGATCCCGATGTTCTCATCGAAGAGATCATCGTTGCGGAAAAGAAAATTAAACATCGCCTGATTCGTGATAAAGGGGTTCGTCCATTTTTTGCGCTCAACGAAGTATTGAATCGGCGACAAGGAATTGATGCGTTCCCTTACATGGAACGATTGCATGCGACACGCCCGCATTTGAATGCAGCAAAGCAGTACGTCGTGACATCGACCTTGCTTGAACAGCAGCCATTACCAGAGGAATTTCTAGAGCGGGTCAATACATCGGAAGAATGGCTCGCGCAATATATGGAACGGACGAGTGAACGTGTCATTACAGCGCAAATCTTAGCGGCGCATCCAGATCCTTCAGCGCAACAGGAACGAATCATTGCGTGGCGGGAACTGTTAGAGCGGCGAGAAATCATCATCTGGGATCGCTTGATGCCAATCCTTGCGTTACTGCCTACAATGGAACGTGTCGACTGGATTTATGTGACTCGGATTGTCGACCGGGAGCGGGCACGGAATCGATTTTCAGACGAAGTCAACTGGTTGATTGCCTTTCATTTGTTGCTTGCTAAAACGGGTGTGACACGAGTTCAAGCCACGTTGCTATTGCTGGCTGCACTAGAGTTGACGAAAAAACCGTAAAACGAAAAACGAACGAGGAGTGGCGCGCGCCATTCCTCGTTCGTTTGGTTTAGTGACTTAATCGAACGTCGTAAACGTCGCATGTCGTTCGACCGGATACAGTTCCGTACCGGCGACAGCGTTCAAGATCAACTGGTTCCGCGAGACGGACATCCCGAGATTATCCGCAGCCGGACCGTGTGACAGCTCTAAATTAGCAGTTGCGTAAAGATGATGGGCTGTCTCGACCGAACGCACGATTTGGTAGTCGGCATCGACTTTCCAGGCATTCGGTGCTTCGAATACAATATCAAGTCGGTCGATGAAGCTCGGAAGGGATGGCGAAAAACCAGTTGCTGCAATGACGGCATCTGTTACAGACGAGCGCTCGTCCTCAAGTTCTTGATGTTGCATCGCAATCGTGAACCGCTCATCATAGGTGATTTCTTTTACTTCGAGATTCGCGCGGATCGCGACCTGTCGTTGTTCCTCTTCCGTCAAATCATAGAGATGGGCATAGATTGATTGAAGTGTCTCCGGACTGATACCGTTCTGAGAGCGGGCAAACTTCTTGACCGACTCTTGTCGTACTTCGAGTGGAAGTTGGTTGAAATACGTGACGTAGCTCGGTGAAAAAATTTCTTCTCCGAGTTTGCCGGTCTCAAGTGTCTCAAACAGTGTCGAACGCGCGATCCACTCGAGTTCAGGACGCTCTGGAGCAGGCGTCGTCAAGAGATCAAGGAAAATCTCGGCGGCACTTTGACCGGAGCCGACGATGCTGATTTTGTTGCGCTGAAGTAAATCTGCCTTGTTCATGACATATTGCGTATTGTGGATGACGCGTTCGTCAAACGTATCCGGGATGACGGGTTTTGAACCAGTGCCGATGACGACGTTTCGTGCTTCGAACGTTTCGCGTTTGCCGGTTGAGACATCTTCGACGAGGACTTCAAAACTATCACCGGTGTCTTGCACGTCGATGACGCGCGTCGAAAAGCGGAGATCTTCAAGTTGTGTCGCGACCCAGCGTAAGTAATCGTTGTAACCTTGTCTTGAGATCAGAAGTTTTTCATAGAAGTAAAACGTGTGGAGACGGTGAATCGATCGTAAGTAATTGAGGTAGGAAAACGAACTTGTCGGATCGGCGAGTGTGACGAGATCGGAGATGAAGCTTGTTTGCATCATCGAGTCCTGAATCATCATGCCGGGATGCCATGAAAATTGTTCGCTTTCGTCAAAAAATAACGTCTTTAAATCTGTCGGATGCGCAAGTGCACTCAATCCTAAATTCATCGGACCAATGCCAATGCCGATTAAGTCATACATAGAAAAAGCCTCCCAATTCGATATTGTTCTAAAACAATACCCGAAAAGGAAGGCGGACGAAACGTCAGGCTGAAGCTTTACAGCTGGTCGGTTGTCGTTGTTTTGGTTTCGACCGTCATCGTTTTCCCATCACGGATGATCGTCAAGGAGAGCGGTCCATCTGATTTGATCAGTGCCGTTTTGATATCAACGAATGCTTTGATTTCGGAGTCATTGATTTTCGTGATGACATCACCTGTTTTCAGTTTAGCCGCAGCAGCTGGACTGTTCGGTTCGACCGACATGACGACGACACCTGTTTTTTGACTGTCTGGTAGTTTGACTTGATCGTTTAGATAACCGGCAGGGAACGCCGCGACGTCTTGTAAGGACACACCGAGCGTCGGATGCTCAACTTTACCGTTTGTTTCAAGCTGTTTGAGGATTGGTAATGCATCATCGATCGGGATACTGAAGCCGACGCCTTCAACACCAGACTCAGCGATTTTCATCGAGTTGATTCCGACGAGTTGTCCTTGTTCATTGATCAAGGCACCACCCGAGTTCCCGGGGTTAATGGCAGCATCGGTCTGGATGACCGTCGTATTGAAGTCGTCTTGTCCGTCACTGTTCGTATCGACCGGTACGGTCCGGTCTTTCGAACTGACGATTCCGCGTGTGACGGAGTTTTGGAACTCACCGAGCGGGTTACCGATTGCGAGGACGGTTTGTCCGGCTTTTAAGTCCGCTGATTTTCCGAGTGTGATGACACCCGGAACATCGCTTGCGTCAACTTCAAGCACAGCTAAGTCATAGGTTTCGTCGCTACCAAGCAACTTGGCTGAGAGTGTCTTGCCGTCATTCAACGTTACATCGAGTTTTGATGCCCCGTCGACGACGTGATGGTTCGTAATGATGTATGCTTTGCCGTCCTCTTTCTTATAGATGACACCGGACCCTGAACCAGCCGCTGCTTCTTGTTGCGACATTGAGTTGCCCGCTTGATAGTTCGTTACGGTCACGACGGATTTTTGAGCCGTGGCGACTGCGTTCGTCACCGGATCATTCGTCGTCGTTGAGACTTGTTTGGGCATACCATTTGATAGTGGTGTATCAGCGACTTGTTGTTCTTGATCGAGTAGGATCGGAAAGGCAACCGTAGCCGTCAAGACCGCGCCGATGATGCCTCCAGTCAATCCAGGTAAAAGTGCTTTCGTTTTTCCAGCCATAAGTCATCATTCCTCTCTGTATGATTTCTGACTTCATCATAGCAAATGAAGCAACCTCTTCTCTGATTACGGGAGACATTCCGAAATGACTCATCATTCCCCATAATTCGACGACAATTTCTAAAAGTTGAGATAATCAGGTCATTTCGATACACTGAAGCTGTCTCGAACATATATTTCATTAACAGAAAGAGAGTGTGGAACATAATGCTATTGCGTCTAGTCTATGGAGCAGGATTACTGTTTGCGGGAGTTGGTCATTTCCGCAATGAAAAAGGGTTCGTCAGCATCATGCCGTCGTTCATTCCGTTCAAGCGCTTCTTCGTCCAAGTGACAGGGGTCATCGAAATCGCTTACGGTGTCATGTTGTTGACAGGAAAAGGGGTGCACCTCGTTCGTAAGACTCTTCCTGCCTTCTTATATGCTGTCTTACCCGCAAACGTCAACATGGCAGTCAATCCGAAGCCGATTAATGGGAAACGTCTTCCGTCTTGGTTGCTTTGGACACGGTTGCCGCTCCAATGGGGGCTCGTCTCTCTTGCGAAACGTCTGAAATGAATCGGAACAAAAAGCCGCCTAAATGGCGGCTTTTATTGTTAGAAACGTTTGTTGACAGCAAGTAAGGAAGCTTTTGCAATCTCTTCGTAGGTAGAATCGTTCGGGTGGAATTGGTCACTCGACAAATCGCGTTTGACGTCACGCACGAGATTGAATGTGTCGATGATCTCGACATCGTACTCGATACCGAGCGTCCGTGATTTTGCGTTCCAATCTTGTACGATAGCATCGAATGCTTCACCGTTTTCCGTCGCACGGAAAGGATTATAGAGCCCGACGTAGAAAATGACAGCATCCGGATTTTGTTCTCGTAGGATACTGAACGTCTTTTTCAAGTTCGCTTGTGCCGTCGTGACGGTTTCGGCTGTCTTCTTCGCATTGAAGTTCGCGACGCCTTCACCACGGTTGAATAAGTCATTTCCGCCAATCGTCACCGAGATGACTTTTGCTTGTTTGATTGAACGTAAGACTTCTTTTTGTTCTAGTTGTTTCAGTAAATCTTCCGTCCGGGCACCACTGACGGCAAGATTCTGGAAGCGCTCGACAGTGTTATCTTTGACAAGATCGCGTCCGACGATCGCGGCGTAACTATTGCCGTTTGATGCTCCGACACCACGTGTCAAGGAATCACCAAGCGCGACGTACGTCCCGCCTTTTTTGACAGGCTCTTCCTTCGTAGGTGTCAGGACGGCACGTTTTGGTGGGTTGACGACGTCACTATAGGCACTGACGAAGCCGTATCCAAAGATTGCCGTCAAAACGAGTGAGACGGTTAAAAACAGGGGCCAGCGTAATCGCTTCATGAACGTTCCTCCTTCTAGGTTCTAACCTGATTGTAGCAAAAGTTGAAAGAATGTGCGGAAATGAAGTGTTCTGACAAGTCAAATGATTCATTATTCCGCTAGAATAGACAATAAGAGGTGAGAGACGTGAAACCAACAGTGAAATTAGAAGGTGTAACAAAGGTGATCGGAAAAAAGACGATCATTGATAATATCTCGTTTGAGATTCAACCAGGTGAAGTCTTTGGCTTCCTTGGACCGAACGGGGCAGGAAAAACGACGACGATCCGGATGCTCGTCGGCTTGATCAAACCGACGTCCGGTAAAATCACGGTCTGTGACTTCGACGTCCGCAAACAGTTCGTCCAAGCGATGGAGCGGATTGGCTCGATCGTTGAAAATCCAGAGTTGTATAAGTATTTGACGGGTCGCGAAAATCTACAAGTCTTTGCCCGGATGTTACCGAATGTCGATGATGCCCGGATTCAGGAAGTCATCGATCTCGTCGATTTGACGGCGCGTGTTGATGATCAAGTCCGGACATACTCGCTCGGGATGCGGCAGCGTCTCGGAATCGCACAAGCATTACTCGGACGACCGAGCGTCTTGATTCTCGACGAACCGACGAATGGTCTCGATCCGATGGGGATTCGGGATTTACGTCAATTCATCCGCCGGCTCGTCGAGGAAACGGGACTGTCGGTCCTCGTCTCGAGTCATATCTTGGCTGAGATCGAAATGCTTGCCGATCGAGTTGCGATCATGAGTTATGGCAAAATCGTTCAAGTCGGAACGGTCAAGGAACTGGTCGAGTCGCTCGCACCAGGCGTTGACTGGCGTGTCGATGATGCCTTTAAGGCAAATGAGATTTTATCAGCATCGGATCAAGTCCAAGTGTCCGAAGTCGTCGATGCGAATACGGTTCATACTTTGATGGATGCAAGCAAGACACCAGCGCTCAACAAACAGTTGCTCGAAGCAGGTGTCGAAGTCTGGACGATTGAACGGAAAGTCCAAACGCTCGAAGATCTGTTCATCACGTTAACGGGAGGCGATCACATTGCGTAATCCGAACATGATCGGTCTCGTTCGAAATGAAGTGACGAAAATCGCTTCAAAACGTCGTTTTGCTGTCGTTGCGATCATTTTGATCGTCCTTGTCTCGATGTTTACGTACGCACAGTACCGAGACATCCAGGAACAAATCAAAAAGCAAGGAACGCTCGATTGGCGGGTTGAGTTACAACAAGACATCGTCGACACGCAGAACCGTCTTGCTTCCAGCAGTATTCAAGATGAGTTCCGTCAGTTCCTTGAGTTTGACCTAAAACAGAATCAATATTATCTCGATAACGACATCAACCCGAACTATCCGGGAGCCCCGACGTTCATCCGAATCTTCTTCTCGCAAGGATTGACGCTGATCTTACCGCTGTTCATCATCGTCATCATGGCGGATATCGTCAGTGGGGAGCAAAATGACGGAACGATCAAGACGCTACTGTCGCGACCAGTCCGGCGCTGGAAGATCCTGATGGCGAAATGGTTGACGGTGTTACTCTATACGTCGATGCTGATGGCATTGACCGTCGCCGTCTGTTACGCGATATCCGGGATCGTCCTCGGCTATGACGGATGGACCGCACCGATCTTGACCGGTTTCCAAGCTTCACCGAGCGGTACGTTCTCGACGGAGTTCGTGCATACGTTACCGATGTGGGAGTACCTCTTGATGGCAGTCGGTCTAGCGTGGATCGTTACAGCTGTCGTTGGAACGATTGCCTTGATGGTCTCTGTTCTCGTCAAAAACACAGCGACAGGGATTGGGATCATGATGGCAGTCTTGATTTCCGGTACGTTACTGACGACACTCGGTTCAAGTTGGACGAGCTCGAAATATCTCGTCAACGTCAACTTCGGACTGATCAACTATCTCGATGGACAAGCACCACCGATCGAAGGGATGACGCTTCCGTTCTCCCTTGCCGTCCTCGGTTGTTGGACGGTCGCGGCACTAGTCGTTGCGTTCTGGAACTTCACACAAAAAGATATGTATTAAGACGAACGGGTCCACCTATAGAGGGGGACCCGTTTTTCATGGATGAAGCGACAAACGATCGTATGTCTCGATTATTTTTTGATACTGAAGTTGTGTCGATAACGAAGCATCTACTATGAGAATCGGGGAAATTGACCGGTCCATTTGATACTGGTGTTCTGCGAACGTACCGATCATCGATGGGTCCGTCGCCGTGTGATACGTCCGGCACCAGTCAAGGAATTCATTGGAGCCTGTAAAATCTGGGTATCGTGCTGCTTCGCGTGCGATGAGACGTTCCATCCGAACCGATTCGTCGAGCGACAGGAAGACAAGCAAGTCCCGATTGATGAAACCGTCCGGATGCCAGGCGAAGACAGAACCGGAGACGATGTAATCGTTGTAAGACATAAGATCTGCTTCATACATGGAAAATCGCTCGGAGACGTCTCGCTTTTCAGTGAACGTCGTATCTTTCCAAAGATAATGGTCTGTATCAATCCAGGGAATCTGTTCAGCTTTCCCGATGAAGGCGCCCAGTGTACTTTTTCCGGTACCTGATCCACCAATGATTTGAATACGCACGATAATCGGCTCCTTTCGAAATAATGTATCGGCACGCAGAACAGGCCCGGGCATGATGCCGGACCTGTCGCTTGGAAGAACGAATTCTTCCTATGTCGCCTCGTGCAAGCACAAGACATGGAATCGAGAGGCAGTGCCTCTAATAGGAAGCCGATGCAGGTCAGCTTCCGCGCTACGTACCAATCGTACTTTTATCATACTGATTCCAAGAATTGGTGTCAAACCTGCTCGAAAGGGTTTACAAACCGTTCAAACCGTCAAAAGAGAGAATAACGATGACTAGAGGAGGAACGACCATGGCAGATTGGGGCATCATGCTGACAGGCGTCGTCATTTGTGGGTGGTGCATCTTTAGTGCCATCTATGACGATTTTATCCGTCGCGTATAAGACGAGCAAACGTGAACCGTCTAAGGAGGGCGGTTTTTTTGTTGATTTTTTTAATCCGAGTAAGTGGCTGTGGTACACTCGAATCAGAATGAAAAGATAGAGAATGGGTGAAGAAAAATGAAGAAACAACCAGTCATCGTCATCGTCGGACCGACTGCAGTCGGAAAAACGAAGACGGGCATTGAACTAGCCAAGCGATTAAACGGAGAAGTCTTATCTGGAGACTCTGTCCAAGTCTATCAAGGGATGGATATCGGATCGGCGAAAGTGACGACCGAAGAGATGGAAGGGGTGCCGCATCATCTGCTTGATCTCGTTACACCGGATGATGAGATGAGTGTAGCGCGTTTCCAGACGGTTGCCCGAGCGACGATCGATGAGATCGCAAGTCGGGGGAAGTTACCGATCATCGTCGGTGGAACAGGGCTTTATATCCGTTCGATTTTATATGATTATCAGTTCACCGAGCAGGCAGAAGATCCAGCCTTACGGGCTGAACTCGAAGCGTATGCAGCGACACATGGAGCGAATGCGCTACATGATCAGTTGAAGGAACTTGATCCGGTGCGTGCCGAAGCGATTCATCCGAATAACATTCAGCGGGTCGTGCGGGCGATCGAGGTCGCGCGGACGGGTCAGACACAAACGACCGGTAGTAAGCCTGCACTTTACGAGAGTCTACTGTTCGTCCTACACATGGAAGACCGGGATCGCTTGTATGATCGGATCGATCAGCGAGTAGATATGATGGTCGAAAGTGGACTTCTTGAGGAAGTGGCGCGTCTTGACGCTGCAGGGTACCGTCAGACGAAGGCGTTGCAAGCGATTGGTTATAAAGAGATGTTACCGGTCCTTGACGGGGCACCACTCGATCCTGCCGTCGATATGCTGAAACGGAACACGCGACGCTTCGCTAAACGTCAATTGACGTGGTTCCGTCACCAATTTGATGGCGTTTGGGTGGATATGGGAAAGTTTTCATTTGAAGAAACGTTCAAAATTATCTATGATAGAACTGTAGAGTTTCTGAAAGCGGTTAAATAAGAGTTGCCCGAAGACAGAAACAGATAAAAAGAGGGGGCACGGGGAATCATGAAAGCGACATACAACATTCAGGACGTCTTTTTAAATCAATTACGGAAAGATGCAGTCCCGACAACGGTTTTCTTAATCAGCGGGTATCAATTACGGGGGCTGATCAAGTCATTCGATAACTTCACGGTCATCTTGGAGTCGGAAGGCAAACAGCAGTTGATCTACAAGCACGCGATTTCGACGTTCGCACCAGCGCGCAACGTGACGTTATATGAGCAAGAAGAGACACAAGAAGTCTCTCGCTAAGTAAAAAAGACGACCGGGGGGTCGTCTTTTTTTGTTCACTTCATTATTTATACGCTGGCTGAGCAAGCGTACGAAGAACGTCGACAGGATATCGTTCTAAGTCAAGGATATCAAGTCCGATGAATCCGGTATGATCGGTTTCAGCAAAGTAGAACGCAACTCCTTGGAGGTGACACGAACTTTTCGGAATCGTGTTTTGCAATCGGAGCGAGAAACGATCTGTATGTTCTGCGTATAAGAATGCTTGTGAATGGACGGCGCGGATCACATTCGCTTCTTCATTGAAAAATTCGATTCCGACGATGCGTCCCTCTTGATAAACGTCTACGTTGAGGAATTCATTTTCTTCTAGCTCGTCCGTTTCTTCAATTGCGGGAGTAAATGTTTCTGGGAAGAGATATAGATATCCCATTTTTGCTTTTTGATCATAAGTCATTCGAATCGTCATTCATGTCACTTCCAAGTCTAATGAATTTTTTACAACAACGGTGTCAGTTCCTCGACCGCCTCTTCATAACGTCGGAGCGAGACATCCTTATAGAGGCATGTCTTCTGCAGACGTTCTTCCTTCGTCATCTCGTCCTGATATGTTTTCAGGATAAAACTGTTGCGTAACATCGACGGTGTCAAGATCCGCTTGTTATCGGACCGTTCATTCAGCTGACGCATCATCTTCGTAATCATGACGATCGACAATTGCTTCGGTGCATTTTTGCTGTAGACCCAGCGGAATGTCATCCGAGCGAAGTCGAAGGCGACAAAAAAGGGATCGGTACTGTGATAACGGGGTCGGACCGGCTCCGGAATCGTCTTCAAGTAACGCAGCATGATGTCTTGATCTTCCCACTCGAGGTGAAGCAGATAACGATTGCCAAGTCGATCATGAACGGTCATCTCTTGCTGGGCGAAATTGAGGTCATGCATCTTCAAACCAATGATATGATGAACACGTAAGCCATAGCGATAAAACAATCGAAGGATCAGTTCGTTTCGATCGATTAAAAACGGACGTGCCTTCAATTGATGTTCCGTCAAGCCGCGATCAGATTGATTCGTCCGCACCAATTGCTCGTATTCCTTGAAGGAAGCGACGTGTTTTGCCGTTAATTCGTGCGTCGGTTGTGCGTATTCGATCAGCTTCGCTTTCGTTTGCCGAATCTGGTAATTGACTTGATTGATGACGGTGACGATTCGAGCGACCGTCGCTTGCTGGTAGAGTTTCTCTTCGATCAAGTACTCATTGATGAACGTCTTCCACGTCTCGATTGAAATCGCCTTGAAATCGTCGATCGTCTCGAGTGGTTGGTCGACATCGGTCATATAGCGATGGACTTCGATGAGATCATAGCGATAGCGTCGGACGGTCGAAAGTTGCCGTCCACTTGTCGTTAGATAAAACAGGTAGCGTTCAATGAACTCTGGAAGCGTATACGACTGTTCGCGTGCCATCGTTTTCCTCCCTTTCCTCATGGTGTTTCTTCCATCATAAACCGAACGAATGTTTCCTGTCCAAAAAAGTTCAGACGAACCGGTGCCTGTGGTATGATAAAGGGCGCAGTACGTCTTTACTCGTGAAAGGAATGATATTATGTCAGAACGCGTCATCGTCGTTGGTTGCCAGCTCCCCGATGTCCCGGACCATGTCTATGAAGAATCGGTCGCGGAGCTCGAAGCACTCGTAACGACTGCGCATGGTGTCGTCGTCGGTCGTTTGGATCAAAAACGACAAGCGATTGATCGCCGTACGTTCATCGGAAAAGGAAAGGTTGAAGAACTCGTTGCTTTAGCAGACGAACTTGAACCTGATTTAATCATATTCAATGCCGAGGTCACGCCCGGTCAGATGAAGAATATCCGGATCGCCTTATCGGACCCGGAAGCCATCAAATTGATTGACCGGACGCAGTTGATCCTCGATATCTTTGCTGGTCGTGCCCAGTCGCGCGAAGGGAAGTTACAGGTCGAACTGGCACAGATGAGTTATCTGTTACCACGCCTAGCCGGGCAGGGTACACAACTGTCACGTCTTGGTGGCGGAATCGGGACACGTGGACCAGGTGAGTCGAAACTTGAGACGGACCGCCGTCATATCCGGCGTCGCGTTGATGAGATCTCGAAACAACTCGAGACATCCGTCGCGCACCGTGCCCGTTACCGGGAACGTCGCAAAGAGAACCAGACATTCCAAATCGCGCTCGTCGGTTATACGAATGCCGGTAAATCAACGATCTTCAACCGGTTGACACAAGCCGACACATACGAGAAGGATGAGCTGTTCGCGACGCTCGATCCGTTGACACGTCAAGTCGATTTGCCGGAAGGTGGTCAAATCCTCCTGACGGATACGGTCGGTTTCATTCAAGATCTCCCGACGAAGTTGATCGCGGCGTTCCGCTCGACCCTTGAGGAAGTGCTGGAAGCCGACTTGATCCTCCATGTCGTTGATGCGTCGAGTGAGCATTACTTGAATCAGATGCAGACGACGAACGATGTCCTCGATGAACTCGGTGCCGGTGACATTCCGCAACTGGAAGTCTACAACAAGAAGGATCAATTGAACCGCTTGTTCACAGGTGGAAAACTGCTGATTTCTGCGCTTGACCCGCAGGATATCGAGCGCTTGATCGAAGAGATCGAACGGTCAATCAGCGAAATCCTCGAGTATCTCGAGATTCGCATTCCAGTTGACGGATTTGCCCATTACAATCCGGCGAAGGAAGTCATGATGAATTTGAAGGAATCGTTCGAAGAAGATGGTTCCGTCATTCTAAAAGGTTACTTGCGTAAAGATACGCGTCTATATGCGACATTGAAACAATACGAGGTGTAAACATGTTTTCAGAATTAACCCATTACGAAACGCTTCGTCCGCTCATTGACCGGGCGGAGGAACAGATCGCTCCGTACGTCAAGAAGGCGCAAGAGGTCGCGGAATATAATCAATTCCGTGTCCTCGATGCGTTTCGGCGTCACAAGGTCAGTGATTTTCATTTCATGCCGTCAACTGGCTATGGTTACAACGATGAAGGACGCGATACGCTCGAACGCATCTATGCCGACGTCTTCGGTGCGGAAGCCGGTCTTTGTCGTCCACAAATCATCAGCGGCACCCACGCAATCGGTATCGCATTGTTCGGTTTATTGTTGCCGGGCGATGAACTGCTCTATATTACAGGAAAACCATACGACACGCTCGAAGAGATCGTCGGAATTCGTGGTGATGGACGCGGTTCATTAAAGGAACTGGGCGTCCACTATGATGTCGTCGAGATGAAAAACGCCGAGACGATCGACGTACCGGCCGTTCTCGAACGGATCACACCGCAGACGAAGGTCGTCGGGATTCAGCGTTCAAAAGGGTATGCGACGCGACGCAGTCTACCGGTTAATGAAATCGGTGAAGCGATCGCCGCCATCAAAGACGCTCATCCCCATGTCTTGATTTTCGTCGATAACTGCTATGGTGAATTCGTCGAGACGATCGAACCGACGCACGTCGGGGCAGACTTGATGGCAGGGTCGTTGATTAAGAATCCGGGTGGTGGTCTTGCGAAGACTGGCGGTTATCTCGTCGGTCGAACGGACTTGATCGAACGGGCATCGTTCCGGATGACGACGCCAGGGATTGGCGCCGAAGCCGGTCCATCGTTATCCGCACTTCCGGATATGTATCAAGGTTTCTATATGGCACCACATACGGTTAGCCAAGCGTTGATGGGTGCGATGTTCACGTCAAGCATGCTCGGTCAGTTCGGCTTTGACACGGCACCGCACCATACGGCAGAACGGACGGATTTGATTCAATCGGTCTCGTTCCATGCGCCGGAGCCGATGATTGCCTTCTGTCAGGCGATCCAAGCTGCTTCACCCGTCAATGCACATGCGTTACCGATTCCGGATTATATGCCGGGATATGCGGACGATGTCATCATGGCAGCAGGAACGTTCGTACAAGGCTCATCGATCGAGTTGTCAGCGGATGGTCCGATCCGTGCACCCTATACTGCATACGTCCAAGGTGGTTTAACGTATAGCCACGTCAAGATCGCGATCATCTCAGCCGTCAATCACTTGATGGAAAAACAATTAATTCCAGAAAAAAACGTTTAATACTAGCATATCTCGTGAAAACGACCTCTGAACGACTTCGAGTAAAGTGATTAAAAAAGTTGTGTTAACTTTTCTTACATCGCTTGACAAGTTGCCTGACAGAGGTTTATTCTCATGGAGTAAGGAAAAAGGAGGAACCACATGGCAGACTCATCACGCCAGTCCAAGCCACTATTTCCCATCGGAGTCGTTCAAGAGTTGACCGCGTTATCTGCCCGCCAGATCCGATATTACGAAGAACAGGGACTGATTAAGCCGGAGCGGACAGAGACGAAGCGTCGCCTCTATTCGTTCAACGATGTCGATCGCCTGTTGTCGATTAAGGAATACCTGGATCAGGGACTGAATATCGCAGGGATCAAATTGATTTTTGAAAACGATCTCGTCAAACGCGAACGCGTTGCGGAGAGCGTCGTCGAGACGCGCCCGGAACTATCTGACGGCGAATTGTATAAACTCCTGAAAAATGAATTGAAGGAAGCAGGACGACATGGAAAGACGTCGCTCATCCAAGGTGAGCTCGGGCGTTTCTTCAAGTAAGGACCTGTAACCATATAAAAACGAATCGGAGAGGGGATTTGTCACATGACACGTCGCAACATTACACGAGAAGACATTTTGAAAATCGCTAAAGCTGAGGATGTACGCTTCATTCGCTTACAGTTCACAGATATCCTCGGAACGATCAAGAACGTTGAAATTCCAGTAAGCCAATTGGAAAAAGCACTTGATAACAAAATGATGTTCGATGGTTCATCGATCGAAGGATTCGTCCGGATCGAAGAATCAGATATGTATCTCTTCCCAGACTTAAACACATGGGTCGTCTTCCCATGGACAGAAGATGGAACAGGGAAAGTTGCACGTTTAATCTGTGACATCCATAATCCGGATGGCTCGCCGTTCGCAGGAGACCCACGTGGTCAGCTCAAACGGGTACTTAAAGAGATGGAAGAACTCGGTTTCACATCATTCAACGTTGGACCAGAGCCAGAATTCTTCCTCTTCAAGAAAGATGAAAAAGGTCGTCCGACACTTGAATTGAACGACCAAGGTGGATACTTCGACCTCGCACCAGTCGATCTTGGTGAAAATTGCCGTAAAGAAATCGTCATCGAGCTCGAGAACATGGGCTTTGAAATCGAAGCATCACACCACGAAGTCGCTCCAGGTCAGCACGAAATCGACTTCAAATATGCGGATGCGATCACGACAGCGGATAACATCCAAACGTTCAAACTTGTTGTCAAGACGATCGCGGCGAAGCACAACTTGCACGCGACATTCATGCCAAAACCACTCTTCGGAGTCAACGGATCAGGAATGCACGCGAACATGTCGCTTTTCAAAGGCAACGAGAACGTCTTCTTCGATGAAGGCAACGAAGAAATGCAATTGTCGGATGATGCACGTGCCTTCACAGCAGGTATCCTCAAACACGCACGTGCCTTCACAGCGGTTTGTAACCCGACAGTCAACTCATACAAACGTCTTGTTCCTGGCTACGAAGCGCCTTGCTACGTCGCATGGTCAGCCCGTAACCGTTCACCACTCGTCCGTGTTCCTGCAGCACGTGGACTCTCGACTCGTATCGAAGTTCGTTCAGTCGATCCAGCAGCGAATCCGTACCTCGCGCTTGCGACATTGCTCGCTTCAGGTCTCGACGGAATCAAGAACAACTTGAAAGCACCGGCTCCAATCGACCGTAACATCTACGTCATGGACAAACCGGAACGCGTTGCGAACGGAATCGATGATCTTCCATCAACACTCAGCCACGCACTCGAAGTCTTGAAAGCGGATGACGTCGTCATGCATGCTCTCGGCGATCACATCGCAGAGCACTTCGTTGAATTGAAAGAAATCGAATGGGATATGTTCCGGACGCAAGTCACGGAATGGGAACGCGATCAGTACATGGTCTTGTTCTAATCCAACTCAAGCACTTCTGGACTTTTGTCTGGAAGTGCTTTTTTCATGTCGTCGACAGGGATTGAGTCAAGGATATGGAAAGATACAAGAGTACAAAGAAAGGGAGACGATACATCATGAAAAAAGGATATGAAGGCAAAGAGATCACGGTCTATTTTGATTCGGAAGTCTGCATTCATTCCGGTCATTGTGTACGAAGTCTACCGACCGACCGTCTTTGATGTCAAACGGCGTCCGTGGATTGAAGCGGACGGGGCGCCGGTGGAAGACGTCATGCGCGTCGTCGATGGTTGTCCAAGCGGCGCCTTATCTTACGAACGGAGGGAAGCAAATGGAGCTGAAACGAGCGGAACGTAAAATCGAAGCCCATCAGGAAGGTGAAGTGATTGGAGAAATCACTTACAGCGATACGAACAACGGCATGTGGATCATCGATCACACGTATGTTGATCCCGCGCACCGGAACCAACAGATTGGGGAACAACTCGTTGCCGAGATCGTCAACTGGGCACGGGAAGCAAACGTCAAGCTACTGCCGTTATGTCCGTTTGCGAAAAAAGAGTTTGAACATCAATCAGATTATCAGGACGTACAAGCAAATACGTGATCATAAAAATCTCCTCCGGTCTCTCAAGACTAGAGGAGATTTTTTCGAGTCATTGTTTGTGATCTCTGACTTTCATTTTGCGAGAAACAACCATCGCACCGAAATAGGCGATGACGTACAACACGACCAGTCCTTGTTTTAGCATATAAGGTAGATCCATTTGATTTAACAGTAGAAAACTAGCGCACGATAAAATTAAAAAAGGTATTAACCACTTGTTCGGCACATCAGCACCTCCTTTAATATCCATTTATTTCCATTTTGAGGATAACATAAAATATTTACCGGAATATGTTAAAGATGAATAACTTGCTTACAGATAAATCCTTAGAAACGCCATCGTGACGACACCGGTGACGACCGTCCAAGAAAGACTTTTACTGAAAATCGCGACTGCCATCGTCGGTAGGGCGGCGAAGACATGAAGCGTCGAAATCGTCGGGAACGCGTCGTCTTGCGCGATAAGTAAATTTTGAAAGAAGAGGGCGCCAAGCAGGCAGACGGGAATGAACGAGAGCCATTCCGTTACAAGGCGCGGTAACGTCAGTCCATGAAGGACGAGAAACGGTAAGATACGTGGAATCCAAGTGACGAGTCCACAAGCTAAAAAGAGACCGATTAATTCTGGGCGGATTTCCATCGTGAGATCACGACTCCTATACTAGCGCCACCGAGTGTCGCGCAAAGAACGGCGACTTCCGCAGAAAAGTAGCGCATGGTGATGTAAAGCAAAAGTAAGACGATCAATAAGAGGCAACTATTCAAGGCAATGCGGGTACGTTCTCCTTCAAATTGTAAGTACAATAAACCGATGAACATCGCCGTCAGAGCAAAGTCGAGACCGAAGCGCTCGGGATCAGGAAACCAGCTACCGACAAGTGCACCGAGAACGGTTGCGATAATCCAGCTAAGATACGCGGTCAGATTTAAGCCATGCATGAAGGACGGTGAGATCTTCCCTTTTTGCGCAGTATTCATTGCGACAGCGAACGATTCATCTGTCAGTAACGTCCCGGTACCGAGTCGATCACGAAGGTGGCGTGTCTCGACGTGCGGAGCGAGCGTCAGACTCATTAACAAGTGCCTGAGATTGACGATGAATGTCGTCAGAATGATGGCAGAGGCGGGACTATTCAACAGCAAGAGACTCGTGATGATGAATTGAGCGGCGCCGGCATAGATGAAGACGGACATGAATCCGACTTCAAGAGGGGATAAGCCGGAGGCACGACCGACGATCCCTGCGGAAAAGCCGATGCCGATATAGCCAAGGACGGTGGGTAGACAGGCGCGGACACCTGCTTGAAAGGCTGATGACATTCGATTCCTCCTCTTTTTTAAGAGCATAGCATTCGTGCGGTATATCGTCACCAACTGGTCAATATTTTCATCATTTTTTTCGACATACTCGACTTGATTTGGTGGTAAAGAGTAAGTGGTACGGCAAAATCAGTTAGGTAAAGGAGCGTTTTTCATGCACAAATTAATGAAAGATTCAAACCGGTTCGTTTCAGACATGGTCGACGGACTCGTACTTGCTCACCCTGATTTGTATAAAAAAGTCGAAGGTGTTAACGTCGTTGCGCGGAAAGTACCACTGGACGGAAAAGTCGGTCTTGTCTCTGGTGGGGGAAGCGGTCACGAACCGGCACACGCTGGATTCGTCGGGGACGGTATGCTTGCTGCGGCTGTTTGTGGGGAAGTGTTCACTTCACCGACACCCGACATGGTGCTTGAAGGCATCAAGGCAGCTCATGGGGGAAAAGGTGTCCTACTCGTCGTCAAGAACTATTCAGGTGACGTCATGAACTTCGATATGGCGAAGGAACTTGCTGAACTCGAGGATATTGAAGTTGATACGGTCGTCGTTAATGATGACATCGCGATCAAAAAGGAAGAGGATCGTCGTGGGGTCGCAGGAACTGTCTTCGTCCATAAGATTGCCGGTGCTGCAGCGGCAGAAGGAAAATCACTAAGTGAAGTCAAAGCAGTTGCGGAAAAAGTCATCAAGGGCGTTCGTTCGATTGGAATGGCACTCTCACCATGTTACATGCCGGAGAGCGGCAAGCCAGGCTTTGAGTTGCATGATGACGAGATGGAGATCGGAATCGGGATCCACGGTGAAAAAGGACTTGAACGAAAAGCAGTCGCTTCCGTTGATGCGATCGTCAAAGAGTTGCTCGATCGTTTGACAAAAGAAGTACCAGACAAAAAAGTCGCCGTCATGGTGAATGGGATGGGCGGAACACCAGAATCCGAACTGTACATCACGTATAAATATGTCGCGGAAGAACTTGAGGCGCATGGTTACGAGATTGCCCGCTCATTCGTTGGAAACTATATGACATCGCTTGAGATGCACGGGTTCTCAATCACGCTCTTACCAGTGGATGATGAACTGCTCGGATATCTCGATGCAGAAACGAAAGCGATTGGATTCTAATTCAGATAAACGGGGTGTACAAAGATGAAGTTGACGACGGAACAGTTACGAAGCGCGCTCATCAAAGCAGCGGAACAGATTGAACAGCACAAGGATGAATTGACGGACCTTGACCGGGAAATCGGGGACGGGGACCACGGGATCAATATGTCACGTGGCTTCCAAGCAGTCCAAAAGACGTTAGAAGAACACGGCGAGTATGAGGACTTAGGAGCTTTATCGAAAGAGGTCGGGATGACGCTGATCAAGACGGTCGGTGGGGCATCCGGTCCTTTGTACGGTACGGCATTCGTTAAGTTCGCTGGTGCGTTCAAAGGGAAAACAGAAGTCGAAGGTGCAGAACTCGCGGATGCTTTCCATGAAGCGACGGAAGGCATCAAATCGCGTGGAAAATCGGAATTCGGTCAAAAGACGATGGTCGATATTTGGACACCGTTCCAAGAGGCGCTCTCGCAAGAAGGGGATTTGAAAGCGGCAATCGATCAAGCGCTTGCTGATACGAAAGCGCGTATCGCAACGAAAGGGCGTGCGTCTTATTTCGGTGAAGCGACGGAAGGTGTCCAGGACCCAGGTAGTCTATCAAGTGCGTTGTTACTTGGCGAAATCGCGGAGGTGCTTCATGGTTAATCTTGTACTCGTTTCCCATAGTGAAAAGCTCGCGATTGGACTAAAGGAACTGTTGGCAGAGATGGCGCCGGATACGCCAGTCTTAGTAGCAGCAGGTCTTGAGGACGGTAGCATCGGAACGGACGCGACTCGAATCGAAGAAACACTAAATACACTGGACGATGATGGAGTCGTTTTAACGGATATCGGTTCTGCGACGATGAACACGGAACTGGCCCTTGAACTATATAGTGGCGAACGGACGGTTCGGTTTATCGACGCACCACTCGTCGAAGGCGCGTTTTTAGCGGCTGTTCTTAGCGGGCAGTCGAAATCCGTTGATGAGATTGAAGACGGATTGAAAAAAGAGTTTAGCAAATAAGGATCAAATCCCCCTTGCTTCAATGCAATGGGGATTCTTTCATATCTGAATGAAATGGTGGTATGAAAATTGTAATCATAATGCATGTACATAAATAGGATAGTAAAAGAATGTAAACCATAAGGTGAGTTCTTGAGTTATACGTTAAGGAAAGCAGACACTGAAATCAAAAAGCAGACATTCATCCACTTATTATTACTGGCTGATGAATCTATCAATAAGATTTATGAATACTTACCTAACGGTGACCTGTATTATCTCGAAGATTCATCTGGGCATGTAGTAGGTGTTATTGTTATGACCAAAATTAATCAAGATACAATGGAGATAAAAAACGTTGCCATCAAAAAAGAACACCAGGGTCAAGGGTTAGGAAAGAGGATCATCTCATTAACGCTCGAACAATATAAGGAACAAGAGTATCATCATTTCATCGTAGGAACGGCTAATTCGAGTATTGATAATTTAGCTTTCTACCAAAAGCTTGGTTTCCGGCTATACGACATAAAAAAAGATTTTTTTCGGTCGTATCCAGAGGAAATCTGGGAGAACGGAATACAGGCAATCGACATGCTCATGCTAGAGAAAAATGAGTGATCCACATTATATGTTGAGGGGAATACATGGGAACTCTTCTATGCGAATGAGTAGCACAAAGAATTATGATGTATGTGCTGCGGTGGTACATTCTAGTCTGAGTCTGGTGTTGGAAGAATGATTATATTGTAGTTTCTATAAGACAGTGAAAACCCGGTCCCTCTGCAAAAGGGACCGGGTCAATTGTTTTATTTTGATGGTTTGAAGACCATTGTCGCTTCCACTGCTTTTTGCCATCCGGCATAGCGTTGTTCACGATCGTCTTCTTTCATCTCTGGTTTGAACTGGTGATCCAGCTTCCATTGTTGTTTGATCTCCGCTTTATCTTTCCAGTAACCAACAGCTAATCCAGCAAGGTAGGCTGCACCAAGTGCTGTCGTTTCGTTGATTTCTGGACGATCGACAGGAACGCCGAGAATGTCCGATTGGAACTGCATCAAGAAGTTGTTGGCTACAGCACCACCGTCGACACGGAGTGTCTTCAGTTCGATCCCAGAATCTTGTTCCATCGCTGTTAACACGTCGCGTGTTTGGTAAGCGAGTGATTCAAGCGTTGCCCGAACGAAATGCTCTTTATCTGTTCCTCGTGTTAAACCGAAGATTGCGCCACGAACATCTGAATCCCAGTACGGCGCACCGAGACCAACGAAGGCAGGAACGACATAAACACCGTCTGTTGAGTCGACTTTCGTTGCGTAACCTTCTGAATCTTTCGCATTTTTCAGCATCCGGAGTCCATCACGGAGCCACTGGATTGCAGAACCAGCTACGAAAATCGAACCTTCCAGCGCATATTCCACTTTTCCATCGACGCCCCAAGCGATCGTCGTCAAGAGTCCATGATCAGAAGAAACAGCTTTCTCACCTGTGTTCATGAGCATGAAGCAACCTGTTCCGTATGTGTTTTTCCCTTCACCCGCTTCGAAGCACGTTTGACCGAAGAGTGCTGCTTGTTGGTCACCCGCAATACCAGCGATTGGCACTTCGTAACCGAAGAAGTGATACGGTACTGTTTTGTCGTAGACTTCACTCGACTGACGAACCTCTGGCAACATCGAAGCAGGAACACCGAGGATATCGAGTAACTCTTCATCCCATTTTTGTTCGTAGATGTTATACATCAATGTTCGTGAAGCGTTCGTGTAGTCCGTGATGTGCGTTTTTCCACCAGACAGTTTCCAAACGAGCCACGTATCGATCGTACCGAAGAGCAATTCACCGTTCTCTGCTTGCTCACGTGCACCTTCGACATTGTCGAGGATCCATTTAACTTTCGTACCAGAGAAGTAGGCATCAATCAGAAGTCCTGTTTTGTCGCGGAACTTCTGGTTCAAACCTTGTTCTTTTAAGTCGTCACAGATACCAGACGTTTGACGCGATTGCCAAACGAGTGCGTGATAGACCGGTCTGCCTGTTTCTTTGTTCCAGACAACTGTTGTTTCACGTTGGTTCGTGATGCCGATTCCAGCGATTTGCTCAGGTTTGATATCTGCTGTCCCGAGTGCTTCGGCCATGACGGCAAGAATCGAACCCCAGATTTCGTTTGCATCATGCTCGACCCAGCCTGGTTGTGGGAAGTACTGTTTGAATTCCCGTTGTGCCGAGTTGACGATTTTCCCATCGTGATCGAAGATGATCGCACGTGAGCTTGTCGTACCTTGGTCGAGTGCTAGGATATACTTGTTTTCCATTTCGAAATCCCCCTTGAGCGGTATGTGTTAGTGAGATGTGATCTTAGTAGATCAATTGATAGATGAACACGGCAATCGCTCCACCGATGATCGGACCGACGACAGGAATCCATGAATAGCCCCAGTCAGATGAACCTTTATTCGGAATCGGTAGGATAGCGTGCGCGATACGCGGTCCAAGGTCACGAGCCGGGTTGATGGCATACCCTGTTGTACCACCGAGCGAGAGACCGATGACGACGACGAGTAAACCGACGATGAGTGGTTTTAAGCCATCTCCGAACGTTGTTAAACCAAGTGCCAAGATACCGAAGACGAGAACAAATGTCCCGATGATCTCAGAAATCAAGTTCGACGGCGTATGACGAATCGCTGGACCTGTTGCGAACACACCGAGTTTTGCAGCTTGATCATCAGTCGCTTCAAAATGTTTCATGTAATGAAGCCAAACGAGAATGGCGCCGATGAAAGCTCCGACAAGTTGTCCGGCAATGTAGATCGGAACGTCTGCCCACGGTAGGTCAGAGTTCAAAGCAAGTGCAATCGTCAATGCGGGGTTCAAGTGTGCTCCACTTTCAGCAGCGACGAATGCTGCTGTCATGACGGCAAGACCCCAAGCGAATGTGATGACGATCCATCCGCTGTTTTCCGATTTCGTCTTTTTCAAGACGACACCGGCGACGACTCCATCCCCGAGCAGGATGAGGATCATCGTACCGATCATTTCTAGTACAAAGTTATTCATGCAAAAACCCTCCCTTTGGATTAAAGTAGATAATGGCCTTTCTACTTTAAATTACTCCGAATTGAGAACGTTTTCAATACATATAATTGAAATATAGGAATGGAAATTTTTCATTTTGATGTTTAAAGATACGAAAAAGTGGATAAGAAAACACCTCTTCCTGCCTGCGAGCAAGCAAAAGAGGTGTTACCGACGACGTTTTTTTCTTTTTTTAGGTCGAAACCAACTGCTGGAATAATCTAGTAGGATATGAATCGTACTTGCCACCATGATACCGACGACGAATGCAGGCAAGGAAGCGAACCACGAATCAATCGTAGCAGAATCAAGAACCTGAAAATATAGACTTAAAAATAGTAGCGGAATCAGAATCGCAGCACTGTAAAGAAGCCGGATGATGTCTCCGATGATCAGTCCATGTGACCAGATCGATCGGTGAGGCATGATCTTGACATACGGCATCCACAAGACTCGAAATGGTCCAAAGCGATAATACGGTTCTGACTTTAAATCGAGGTCGGGTGACAACCAAAGGGTACCGACAGCGATACCGATGGCAGTCGGTAACCAATCGGTTTGTTGCGTTGCGACCGAATACGCAACGTAACCCGTCAGTGCGACGGTATTGACAGTATCATGTACATTTCCTGAAGGCATGAAAAAAGACCAGTCGTAACTGGTCCCTCCGTCAATGAATCGTCCGATACACGCCGATTACCTTACCAAGAATGGAGACATTATCGAAATACATCGGATCCATCGAGTCATTTTCTGGTTGTAGACGTACCTGTTGATCTTCTAAGAAGAACCGTTTCACCGTCGCTTCGCTATCTTCGGTCATAGCTACGACGATTTCTCCGTTTTCTGCTGTGTTTTGTTGGCGCACGATGACACGATCGCCGTCAAGAATACCTGCGTTAATCATCGATTCACCATCGATTGTCAACATGAAGACCGTCTCATTTCCTACATAATGTGCAGGGAGCGGAAACTGTTCTTCGATGTTTTCAATCGCTGTAATCGGAAGACCCGCTGTGACTTTCCCGATGACGGGAACATGGACGATGGCTTCCGTGATTTCTTCAGGCTTATCAAGCAATATCTCAATCGCACGTGGTTTCGTCGGGTCACGGCGAATCATTCCCCGTTTCTCGAGTCGATCCAAATGACCGTGTACCGTCGAGCTAGACGCGAGTCCGACTGCTTCTCCGATTTCACGAACTGATGGTGGATACCCCTTCAGTTTCACTTCAGAGACGATGTAGTCGAGAATCTCTTGTTGGCGCTTAGACATTTTCCGCATACGAATTGCCACCTCTTTCTGGATTGAAGTTTGAAATGTAAGAATATATGTTTCTAAATTCACTATAACATAGAACAAATGAGCGTACAAACAATTGTTCGACATTTTGTGTTGACCGAACACGGGTTCTGTGTTTATTATGAGTTATGCGAACAATTGTTCCGCGAACATTTATTCTAAATCATTCATTTCATATTTGGAGGGATTCATGATGATTCATACGATTCGTACTCATGCTTTTTCAATTCTCTTCTATGCATTAAGTATTGCCTTCGTGATCTTTTTACTCACACCACGCCCGGATGAAAAGGTAGCGCAACTGATGACCGCTTCCGTTACGGTCGATGAGAACGCTACAGTCGAACAAATTGCTGAAGTCTACAATGATGGTTCGATGTCAGATGAAGAATACGTCAACTGGTTGATCAAAAATAATGATGTCGAGACAAAACACGTCATCTCAAAAAGCAAAATCGTTGTACCAATCGCACAACAATGACAAAATGGAAAAGTTGTGAAAGAACGAACAGGGATGTGAGGTACGATGAAGGTCGTGATTTATTGTCGGGTGTCGACCGAAAAAGAAGCACAAGATAGTTCGATTGAACGCCAACGGATGGAGCTTTCCAAGGTCGCGTCTCAAAAGGGTTTTGATGTCATAGACATCGTCTCTGAAAAAGAGAGTGGATATGACGTTGATCGGGAAGGAATGCTGACGGTTCTTGACCATGTGACACGTGATGCGGTAGATGCGGTACTCGTGACGGATGACACACGAATTGGTCGGGGGAATGCGAAAATCGCTATTTTGCACACGTTTAAGAAGCACGGTGTTCGGTTGATGACACTTGATTCGGATGGAGAATATCAGCTTGCTGATGCAGAAGCGATGGTCCTTGAGATCGTCTCGCTCGTTGAAGAATATCAACGGAAACTGCACAATGCAAAAATCGCCCGTGGCATGCGGCGAGCGGTCGAACAAGGCTTTCGTCCGGAACGTAATCTCAATCGTCAAGGAGAGAACGCCGGGCGTAGTCGAAAAGACGTACCGATCGAAGAAATCGTACGTCTCCGAGAACTCGGGTTGACGTTTTCAGATATCGCTATTACGCTTCGCGGGATGGGGCATGATATCTCAAAAGCAACGGTCAATCGTCGATATCTTGAATACCGCGAATTGACGCCTAGTTCGGAATGAGAAGCAAGTAACCCGTCGACTGACGCGGTTAACTTGCTTTTTTTAGTAAGCTCTTTTACAGTAAGAATACAATTGAACTACTCAAGTTTGAGTCGTACAGAAAGAGGGATTCCATGTTATCACAAGAACAATTAGATCGAATCAATGCATTAGCGAATAAATCAAAAGTTGAGCCGTTATCGGAAGCCGAAACAGCCGAGCAAAAAGAGTTACGTGCAGCGTATCTCGCAGCATTCCGTGGATCGTTCAAAAACCAACTCATGGGCATGAAGATCGTCGATGAAGAGGGGACGGACGTAACACCAGAGAAGTTGAAACAAGCACAAGAAGAAGAACGGAATAAACAATAATCGTTTGTTTCTTCTATAGAAGAAAGAGGTCTCGCGTCAAGCGGACCTCTTTTTTGTTAGAGCGGTTAGATAAGGAAACATTGTACGATAGCAATACATCTTAATAACGATCTTTCATCAATTCATGCATCCTGTATGAGTCGATAGAACGGCTATAGATAGCGCATTCATTTGAATGTGACATACTATTTAGAAAAGTTGTATCACATTTAAGAGTGTGCTAAAATGAGTAGGAATTTGTGAAAAAGAGAGAGGATGATTGTTTTGACGAACATGACGACAGTAGAACAATTAGCAATTAATACGATTCGTACCTTATCGATTGATGCCGTACAAAAGGCGAATTCGGGTCACCCAGGTATGCCAATGGGAGCAGCGCCGATGGCATTCTCGCTTTGGGCGGATCATATGAACCACAACCCTAAAAATCCAGAATGGTTCAACCGCGACCGTTTTGTACTTTCAGCCGGACACGGTTCGATGCTTCTCTACTCACTCCTCCACCTATCGGGATATGATCTATCAATGGATGATCTTAAATCATTCCGTCAATGGGGATCAAAAACACCAGGTCACCCGGAATATCGTCACACGGCTGGTGTAGATGCGACGACAGGTCCACTTGGTCAAGGGATTGCAATGGCAGTTGGTATGGCGATGGCAGAACGTCATCTTGAAGCAAAATACAACCGTGACGATCTCAATGTCGTCGATCACTTCACATATGGAATTTGTGGAGATGGAGACTTAATGGAAGGTGTCTCAGCTGAGGCGGCTTCACTCGCAGGTCACCTTGGTCTTGGTAAATTGGTCGTATTGTACGATTCAAACGATATCTCACTTGACGGCGATCTCGATAAATCATTCTCTGAAAACGTCCAGAAGCGCTTCGAAGCGTACAACTGGCAAGTCATTCGCGTAGAAGACGGAACGGATATCGATTCGATTTCGAAAGCAATCGCGGCGGCAAAAGCAGAGACGACAAAACCAACGTTGATCGAAGTCAAGACAGTCATCGGCTTCGGTTCACCGAACAAGTCAGGGAAATCGGCTTCTCACGGTGCACCACTCGGTGAAGCGGAAATCAAATTGACGAAAGCTAGCTACATTTGGGATCACGAAGAGTTCTACGTCCCTGAAGAAGTCAAATCATTGTTCGACGAGCGAATCGTCCAACGTGGTGCTTCTGCGGAAGACGCATGGAACGAAACGATGAAACAATACGAAGCAGCGCATCCAGAATTGCATGCGGAACTCGTTCGCGCAATCGCAAACGAATTGCCAAGCAACTGGGAAGCAGATCTTCCGACGTACGACTTGTCATCGAAAAAAGCGACACGTCAAACGAGTGGTGAAGTCTTGAACGGTCTTGCGAAGAACGTTCCGACATTATTCGGTGGTTCAGCTGACCTTGCAGGATCGAACAACACGATGCTCAAAGGCGAAGCAGACTTCGATATCGACCCAAGCGGTCGTAACATCTGGTTCGGTGTACGTGAATTCGCAATGGCTGCGGCTGTCAACGGTATGGCCCTTCACGGTGGCGTCATTCCTTACGGCGCGACATTCTTCGTCTTCTCGGATTACCTCCGTCCAGCTGTTCGTTTAGCAGCATTAATGGGACTTCCATCAATCTTCGTCTTGACACACGACTCGATCGCTGTTGGGGAAGATGGTCCAACACACGAGCCAGTCGAGCACTTGATGAGCTTCCGTGCAATGCCGAACGTCACGATCTACCGCCCAGCAGACGGAAAAGAGACGATCGCAGCATGGAAAACAGCGGTTCAAGCAAAAGACAAACCGACACTTCTCGTCTTGACACGTCAAGGTCTTCCTGAACTGGAAGGTACGACGACAGAGGGCGCTGAAAAAGGTGGTTATGTCATCGCTGGTGACGTCACGAAAGCTGATACGCTCTTAATTGGTACGGGTTCAGAAGTTCACCTTCTTGTCGAAGCACAAAAAGAACTTGGTGAATCAGCAGCTGTCGTTTCGCTTCCATCATGGGAAATATTCGAAGCACAGTCAGCAGAGTACAAAGAATCAGTTCTTCCGAAACACATCACGAAACGTGTAGCGATCGAAGCAGGGGCTTCACTCGGTTGGTACAAATATGTAGGAACAGAAGGACAAGTCATCGGAATCGATCGTTTCGGCGCATCTGCTCCTGGAGACTTCCTCTTGAAAGAATACGGCATGTCTGTTGAGAACGTATTAGCGACAGTCAAGCAACTCGGATAATCACTTCCGGAAAAAACGGGTCCGATCTTACGTCGGGCTCGTTTTTCATCTATTATCATCTATGCAAACAATTGGAATTATAGTATAGTAAAAAGCGACGTTTTAAGTTAGAGGAGGAAGCAACTTGGCTACATGGATTTGGATTTTAATTGCCCTTCTTTGCTTGGTAGCAGGTGTCGCCCTTGGTTTCTATATCGCTCGTCGATACATGATGAACTACTTGGAGCAAAACCCACCAATCAACGAAGATATGATTAAGACATTGATGATGCAAATGGGTCAAAAGCCATCACAAAAGAAAGTCAACCAAGTGATGCGTTCAATGAGTGGTTCAATGAAATCACCTAAAAAATAAGCTGTACGAAAGGGGACCAAATGGTCTCCTTTTTATTTGCTATTTTTTAGAAAGAGAACTAATCTAAAATGTGAGACTATTTAAAATAATCATAGGATTTAAAAAAGGGGGGAGACTTGAATGGGAGTCTTCAGGAAACTCGGTTGGTTTTTCCGACGAGAATGGAAAGCGTATAGTCTTGGGGTCGTCTGCTTGATTTTTGTAGCAGCGTTAGAACTCATTCCACCGAAGATCATCGGGACGACAGTCAATGGTCTAAGCGAGGGGAGCTTGACGAAGAATGATTTGATTCGTCTAGCAGGTACATTGTTGCTCATCGGGGTCGCGACGTATTTCATTCGTTATTTTTGGCGTTTTCATATCTTTGGGGCATCGATTCGTCTCGGTCGATTGTTACGCAGTCAACTGTATGGTCATTTTTCAGATTTGGATCAATCGTTCTATAAGAAATATCGGAGCGGAGATTTGATGGCGCATGCGACGAACGACGTACAGGCGGTATCGATGACAGCGGGTGCCGGTATTCTAACGCTCGTCGACTCGGTGACGATGGGGAGCTTCGTCATCATCACGATGGTTACGACGATCAGTTGGAAATTGACGCTCGTATCACTTCTACCGATGCCGCTGATGGTTTACTTAACGTCACGCTACGGGAAAATGTTACATTCGCGTTTTCATGACGCGCAGGAAGCCTTCTCCGACTTGAATGACAAGGTCGCGGAAAGCATTAGTGGTGTCCGTGTCTTAAAAGCAACAGGAGAAGTGGAGTCTGATGTACAGACGTTTACGGATCTATCGGATGACGTCGTCCAAAAGAACCGTCGTGTCGCAAAAATCGACGCGCTGTTTGACCCGACGATTTTTGGATTAGTCGGTCTATCGTACATCATCGCTGTCGGATACGGTGCGTATCTGTTACAACAAGGCGAAATCCGAATCGGTGACATCGTCTCATTCACTACATATCTTGGTTTATTGACATGGCCGATGCTCGCCTTCGGTTGGTTGTTCAACATCGTCGAACGTGGTCGTGCTTCTTACGATCGGATCGAGCGGATGCTTGCGATTGAACCGGAAATTAAAGACGCAAAAGAAGCAGCAACGAGTGTTTCCTCACCAGAACTCCACGTTGGGATTGAGCGTTTCATCTATGATACGCAACCGGTCTTACAAGACATCGATGTGACGTTGAAGCCCGGTAAATCGCTTGGCATCGTCGGGAAGACGGGTGCCGGGAAATCGACGTTCGTTCGCTTATTGTCTCGCGAATACGACGTCAAACAAGGCGCCATCACGATTGGTGGACGAGACATCAAACAATTGACACGTGACACCGTCCGTCGTCAAGTGGCGATCGTTCCACAGGATCATTTCTTATTCTCGGCGTCGATTGCCGACAATATTGCTTTTGCAAAACCGGATGCATCAATGGAAGACATCATGGAAGCGGCACGTATTGCAGCGGTTCATGATGATATTCTTGGATTTAAGGAAGGGTACGCGACGATGGTCGGGGAGCGTGGGGTGACGTTATCCGGCGGTCAAAAACAACGGATCTCGATTGCCCGGGCATTATTAGCAGACTGTCCGATTTTAGTGCTCGATGATGCCTTGTCTGCGGTCGATGCCAAAACCGAGGAAGCGATCATCCATCACTTCCGGACGGCGGATCACGATCAGGCACAAATCATCGTTGCCCATCGCCTGTCGGCTGTGTCGCATACCGATGAGATCATCGTCCTTGAAGACGGTCGGATCATCGAACGGGGCACGCATGAACAGTTACTCGCCCATGACGGTTGGTATAAAGAGACGTACGATCGCCAGCAACTAGAATCACTTGTTGAACAAGGAGGGCGTTCCGAATGAATCATGATATCAATGAAAAAGCCGTCCTGAAGCGATTGCTTGATTTCGTCAAACCGTTCAAAAAGCAAGTCAGCATCGCCTTCATCCTGCTGTTCATTACGACAGCGGCAAAACTCGGTGGACCATATCTCGTCAAGATTTTCATTGATGAATACGTCGCACCGGGTACGTACCCAGTACAGGAAGTCGCACTTTTGTTTACAGCGTACTTGTTACTGCATACGACAGGGATCATCGTCGATTACTTGCAAGCGTTCGAATTCCAAAAGATTGCCTTGCAAGTCATTCAACGCTTACGCATTGATGTGTTCCGTCATGTCATGCACCTACGGCTTGCCTATTTTGACCGGACGCCTGCCGGAGTGCTCGTGTCCCGGATCACGAACGATACGGAAGCGATCAAGGAGCTCTACATCGGTGTCTTGTCGACATTCGTACAAAGTGGTGTCCAGTTGATCGGAACATATATCTTCCTCTATCTACTAGAGCCGCGACTCGCGACGATTGCATTACTGTTGTTACCATTGTTTTATTTCATCATTTGGATTTACCGAAAGTATTCGACGAAGTATTACGCGGAAGTCCGCGATTTACTATCGAAAATCAATGCCCAACTGAACGAATCCATCAACGGTATGGCGATCATTCAACAATTCCGCCAAGAAAAACGCTTGATGGCAGAGTTCGAGGAGACGAACGTTGCCCACCAGAATGGCCGTTATAAGAACTTGAAGCTCGATAGTTGGTTACTGCGACCAATCATTGAACTGTTACTCGCCATTTCAATTGCGACACTCGTAACGTATTTCGGTGTCCTATCGTTCTCACAAACGGTCCAAGTCGGTGTCGTCTATGCCTTCATCAGCTACATGGAGCGGATTTTCCAACCGGTTCAGCAAATCATGCAACGGTTGTCCGAGTTCCAGCAAGCTGTCGTCTCAGCAGACCGTGTATTCAAGGTCCTCGATACGGATGAGCCAGAACCAACGAAACAGCTCGAAGGGGAGGCACGCGTATCGGAAGGACATATCGTCTTTGAAAACGTTCGCTTTAGCTATGACGGAGAAAAAGACGTCTTAAAAGGGATTTCGTTCGAGGCGAAAAAAGGACAGACGATCGCGCTCGTTGGTCATACGGGAAGTGGGAAAAGTTCGATCATTAACATCTTGATGCGTTTTTACGCGTACCAATCGGGTCGGATCTTGATTGATGGTCAACCGCTCGAGCAGTTATCGGAAGAAGAACTACGACAGCACGTCGGACTCGTGTTGCAAGATTCATTCTTGTTCACGGGAACGGTCGCTGATAACATTCGATTATTCGATAGTTCGATTTCCTTTGATCGTGTCGAAGCGGCTGCCAAATTCGTACAAGCCGACGGATTCATCAATCAACTGGACCAGCAATATGATAGTCCCGTTGCGGAACGGGGCGCGACGTTCTCAGCTGGAGAACGTCAGTTGATCTCCTTCGCACGCACGATGGCGCGAGATCCGAAAATCCTGATTCTCGACGAAGCGACGAGTTCGATTGATACGGAGACGGAAGAAAAAGTTCAAGTTGCACTTGAACGGATGCGTCAAGGACGGACGACGATTGCCATTGCTCACCGTCTATCAACGATTCAAGATGCCGATTTGATTCTTGTATTGCATCAAGGAGAAGTGATCGAGCAAGGCAATCACCAAGAATTGATTGCGCAAGATGGTCTGTATAAAAAGATGTACCAGTTGCAATCCGGTCATGTCACGGTTTCTTAAAAAATAGACATAAAAAAAGCCTGCCAGGCGATCTCGCCCGGCAGGTTGTTTGTTTTGATTAGTAGACTGTGACTGTGACGTTTTGGCGTCCCCAGTTGAGTGCTTCTTGTTGTGAACCAACGAGAAGGTCAAGTTTGTTACCTTGGATTGCGCCACCACGGTCGAGTACGATTGCTTCACCAATGCCTTCGATGTGCATACGTGTACCGATTGGGTATTGTGAAGAAGCTGCTACGATACGCATACCATTGTACGTGATCGTATTTGTAACGTCATAACCGCTTGCTGTCAACGCACGACCGTTGTAGAGTTGGCTACCGTTGTTAGACGGGTCGTTCGTGTAAGCAGTGACGTTCATTGTCACTTTCGTACCTGATTTTGCAGGTGTCGATTGTTTTGTTGCAGTTGCTGGTTTAGCAGCTGCTTTTGGTGCTGGCTTCGCAGCTGGTTTAGCAGCAGGTTGTGCTTGCGCTGCTGGTGCTTTTGATACGCCAGCGAGTGAAGTATAGTCGCTGTGTACGTAGCGTGTTTTACCATCGATTGTTGTTTTGATCCATGCACCGACTTTACCTTCTACGTTGACTTTTTCGCCTTTGTAGAGGTTACCGACATCTTTCGAGCTTGTCGTTGGTTGTGTGCGGACGTTTAGTACTGCCGTAGTAACTGTCGCTTTTTTAAAGTCGAATGAGCCTGCTGCAGACGTATACGCGCCATGAACATAACGTTTTTGACCGTTAATGTGTGTTTGGATCCATGCGCCAGAACGTCCTTCGACATTTAATGTTTGACCTTTATAAACATTGCCTACGTCTGCTGATGCAGTTGTAGGTGCTGTGCGTACGTTGAGTACTGGTGTATTTACTGTTACCGTTTCTGAGGCAGCCTCTGTCTCTTGGGCAAATCCTACTGATAGAGCTGTTGCTGCAAGACCGGCAGCGAAAACTGCTTTTTTCATTATTGATGTCCTCCTGACATATGCTGTGTTTACTGTTCCTACTTTACACGGCAAAACTGACCTGTGCGTTTACAGGTCAATGTCATTCGAGTTACAAACCGGGCTATTGTGACAACGAGATTGCAAAAGGTCGGTTTTTGTCATCGATAGGACATACTGATTATGAAAAACGGATGTTTGTAGGTCTTTTGGATTACTTTTGCTGAAAGATTCGCACAATTCAACAGAAAAAAGTCTTAAAAATAGAAACTATGTCATCCTTCTATCGTCTAGTGATGAAAAAGTGAAATGGAGGATACGCAGATCAATACTTGACGATCGTCGTCACGCTGAACGCTGTCAGGTAAGAACGATGGAACAATTCCTGCATCCAATCGTTAGCGGAAAGCTGAAACGTGCCGTGAATCGTTTGGTACGTTCGCTGTCGAATATTGATTTCAATCGGCTCTAGTAAGGGGGCGGATGGTAGATGGTCATGCATGCTGTCATTTTGATTTTCAATATAAAGCAACTCGAGGACATCTCCTTCTTCCATATAACGCTGTAAGTAAATCATGAACTCCCACTGATCAGCACCTTCGATCGTGTACAGGTAAGGCATCGTGAACCTTCCTCGCTTCAATGATACGTATTCAATCGCTTCGACTTCATGTACGTATAATTGGGGGAGATCGTCAGGTATATAGAGAGGACGAGAACTAGCAATGAATGTAAGAGCGGACATAAAGCACCTCCATCAGAAATAAGAAGTCACAAAAAAGTCAGCATTCGCACTCGAATGCTGACCAGATCGTGCATTAAGATAAAAGCGGTTCATTCGAACCGTGAATGGTATAGTTTTGGACGATGCGTGAATATTCTAAAAGCAAGACGTCGAGTTCATGACTAAGTTGTAGAACACGCGGGGAGGTGAAGCTGGACTGGTCAGCTTGATGATATAGTTCGCTACGTTTGGCTTCGATCGCTAACGTCAATAGTTGTTGTGTCGTCATAGCAGTCTCCCTTACATTGGTGTCGTATCCATATTCTAGCAAGTCCATTTACTAGGTGCAACGAGATTTCAGTAAAATCGACGAAATGTAATTTTTTTGTAATTTTGGCGGACACGAATCTTTTGCAACTTTCTGTGAGATAATAGGTGCTAAATGCAGAGGAGTTTGGCAAAATAGAGGAGAAACTTCTTCTATAGTAGTAAGGAAAGGGGATGCTCATGATGGAGCTCTCGTTATGGTTAGCGTTTGGAGCAGGATTATTATCTTTCGTCTCTCCGTGTACGCTACCACTGTATCCTGTGTTTCTCTCATACATCACAGGCGTGTCGGTAACGGATTTAAAAGAACGGGGCGTACGAGAAAAGCGATCCTTGTTTCATACGTTAGCGTTCCTCGTTGGTTTTGCGATGGTATTCGTTGTGCTCGGGTTATCGACATCGTTATTCGCAGATGTCTTTATCACATATCGGGATACGTTACGGATGGTTGGGGCGCTCGTCATCTTCGTCTTCGGGATTGTTCTCGTCGGATTATGGCAACCGACATTCTTGATGCGTGAAAAGAAACTGAATCTCGGGGAACGAAAAGGAGGATACGTCGGAACGGTACTCGTCGGAATCGGTTTTGCAGCCGGTTGGACACCGTGTACAGGTCCGATTCTCGCAGGAGTCATCGGATTAGCTGCGACCAATCCAAGTCAAGGTATGTTCTACATGCTTGCTTACGTACTTGGGTTCTCAATTCCTTTCTTATTAATGGCGTTCTTCGTCGGTCGTTCGCGCTTGTTCGTGCAGTATAGTCTGAAATTAACGAAATTCGGGGGAGCCTTGATGATGGTCTTCGGAGTCATGCTGTATTTTGATGGCTTGAGTAAATTCGCAGCATGGATGAGTGACATCGTCGGATTCACTGGATTTTAATCAAGGAAGTGATCGGATGATTTGGATATCAACTGGGGTAGCGCTCGTCATGGGATTGCTGATCAGCTTCATTCGTGTGAAGGCATCAGCAAAACCGACGAATGCTAAAAAAATCTTGATCCCGCCCTTTGCGATGTCGACGGGGATGCTACAGTTTTTATACCCGGCATCCCGTCTGACATGGACGGAAGTGGCGGAAGCATTGCTCATTGGAGCCATCTTCAGCATCTTTTTGATCAAGACATCCAATTTTTATGAAGCAAAAGGGCAGATTTATTTGCAACGTTCGAAAGCTTTTTTCATCGTCTTATTCGGTATCTTATTCATTCGGACGGTTGCGAAGTTCTTCATCGGCGGGCAGATTGATATTTTCGAAACGGGCGGCATTTTTTATCTCGTCGCTTTTGGAATGATAGTCCCTTGGCGCTTCGCGATGTATTTGAAATACAAACGAGTAAAGTCGGGCACCGTGCCGGTCGCGCACTTACCTCACTAAAAAAACCGCTGAAGGCGACTTCGGCGGTTTTTCGTGCATCCTTCAATTTTGGAAGTATAATGCGTAGTCTCGCCAGTCGATGGCGTGCTCCGTCAGTGCTTTTTTCAAGAATTTATGATCGCGTTTTGGCGTAGCGGAAATATATCCTTTGACGACCAGTTCAGATGTCATCTCTGTCGCTTGTTCCTCAAGTGCGAACTGTCCGATCCGCCCAGCAATCTTGCGGCGTGCGACATCGCGAAATGCCGATGGAACCGGCATGACGAGAGCGTTCAACAATTCCATCGTCTCATCCGTCCAAAGATGTCGTGTCTGGTCGATGTATTCATCTTCCCAGTCCATCATCGATTTACCGTCTTCTTTCGGTAACTTTTTGAGGAACTTCCGGAACATGAAAAACCCGCCAATTGCCATGAGTGTAATCATGATAAAGCCCCAGAGCAGAATCCCGTTCATGAACCATTCCATGCGCGACTCATCCCCCTTTCACATCAAATATAGATTAGCATAAATCAGGTGGACGTGCTATGATGAATGACGGAGAAAGTGAGGCGAAAGAATGCTGCAACCATACGTACAATTGGACGAGACCGGACAGCCCCGTAAAGGTGTCTTACCTGAAACAGCGGACGGTCGGATCGTTGAATTCTATTATGATACGAAGGGCGAAGAGATCACGGTCATCTTCGTCACCGTTCCGGCAGAAGATGCGAGCCGGAAGCGTGCGTTTACGGTCGGGAAAACGTTCAAGACGGTCTCGACACTCGAAGACTTCACGTTACTTCACTATGAATGGGCAAATGACCAGATTTTCGCAACACTTGAGATGTTCGCGGATGGGTCGAAACGTCAAATCGACGCTTCGAGATTGCTCGACTATTAAAAAAGAAGGAGATGCGGATTGATATGCTCCCCAAAAAGTAGACAGTTGAAATAACAAAAACTGTCCACTTTTTGAAGGGAGCATTTTCTGTGTCTAAATCTAAGTTTT